>NZ_JBEORW010000007.1:0-245665 GCF_040302565.1 Streptomyces sp. NPDC097981 | reverse complement strand
AGCTCGGCGAGGTCGAGGCCGTCCTGGCCGAGCACCCCGCCGTCGCCCAGGCCGCCGTCCTCGCCCGCGACGACCGGCTCATCGGCTACGTCGTGGCCCGTGACGACTCGACCCGGGACAGCGGGCTCGAAGAGGATCACGTGGGCGAGTGGCGGGACGTCTACGACGCCCTGCCGATCACCCCCGAGGAGAACGCCTTCGGGCAGAACTTCGTAGGCTGGAACAGCAGTTACGACGCGAGCCCGATCCCGGTCGAGCAGATGCGGGAGTGGCGGGACGCCACCGTGGCGCGCATTCTGGCGCTGCGTCCCCGCCGGGTGCTGGAGGTCGGCGTCGGTACCGGCCTGCTCCTGTCTCAGATCGCACCGCACTGCGAGTCCTACTGGGCGACCGACTTCTCCGCCACCGCGATCGACGCGCTGGCCGCCCAGGTGGCCGGGCGGGAGGACCTGGCCGAGCGCGTCGTCCTGTGGACCCGCCCGGCCCACGACACCGACGGGCTGCCCGCCGGATCGTTCGACACCATCGTCGTGAACTCGGTGGTGCAGTACTTCCCGTCCGCCGACTACCTCGCGGAGGTGGTCGAGCGGCTGACGGGGCTGCTCACCCCCGGCGGTGCGCTCTTCGTCGGCGACGTCCGCAACCTGCGGCTGCTGCGCCCGCTGGCCACCGCGGTCCAGCTGCACCGGACCGTCGACGGCACGGACCTGCCGGCGGTGCGCGGCGCCGTGGAGCAGGCCCTCCTGGTGGAGAAGGAACTCCTGGTCGATCCGGACTTCTTCACCGTCCTGGCTGAACGCGCCACCGACATCGGCGCAGTGACGGTGGAGGTCAAGCGCGGCCGGCACCACAACGAGCTGACCCGCTACCGGTACGACGTCACGCTGCACAAGCGCCCGGCCGCCCAGGCGGCGCCCGCTGAGACGGTCGAGACGGCCGAACTGGAATGGGGCCGGGACGTGGACGGACTGTCAAGCCTGCGCGAGCGCCTCGCCCGCCACGGCTCCGGCCCGTTCCGGATCACCGGCGTGCCGAACCGGCGGGTGGCGCGCGAGAGCGCCCTCGCCCGGACCGTGCAGAGCGGGGACGTGCCGCTCGCGCAGGTGCTGGACCGGCTGCACGCCCCGGACGACGGCGACCTGCCCGACCCGGAGGACTTCCACGTCCTCGGGGACGAGCTCGGCCGGCGCACGGTCGTCACCTGGTCGGCCACCGGTCCCGACGCCGTGGACGTCGTGTTCGCCGACCCGCACCAGGACTCCCCGGTCGAGCCGTACCGGCCGCACCGGAACGCCGGTACGGCACTGTCCTCGCTCACCAACCGCCCGACCGGGAGCCGCGGCACCGGCGCCCTCATCGCCGAACTCCGTGACCGGCTGCGCGACCGGCTGCCCGACCACCTCGTACCGTCGGCCTTCGTCGTCCTCGACGCGCTGCCGCTGACCGCCAGCGGGAAGCTCGACCGGCGTGCTCTGCCCGCCCCCGACCCGGGGACGGCCGGAGCCGGGCGGGCGCCGCGCACCCCCCAGGAACAACTGCTCGCCGAGCTCTTCGCCGACGTGCTCGGACTCGCCCAGGTCGGCGTCGAGGACAGCTTCTTCGACCTCGGCGGCCACTCGCTGCTGGCGACGCGCCTGGCCTCCCGGGTCCGGGCGGCCTTCGGCACCGAGCTGGAGGTGCGGACGCTGTTCGAGACCCCGACCGTGGCCGGGCTGGCGGCCCGCCTCGACGGCTTCGTCAAGGCGCGGCCGTCGCTGACCGCCCGTGCGCGCCCCGAGCGGATCCCGCTGTCCTTCGCCCAGCGCCGCCTGTGGTTCCTGCACCGCATGGACGGGCCCAGTGCCACGTACAACATGCCGCTCGCGCTGAACCTGACCGGCCGACTCGACCGGGAGGCACTGCGGGCCGCACTCGCGGACGTGACCGCCCGGCACGAGAGCCTGCGCACGGTACTCCGGGAGGAGGACGGCGTGCCCCACCAGCTCGTGCTGAGCGAGGCCGAGGCGTGCCCGGAACTGCCGGTGACCGAAGCCGACGAGGGCCGGCTGGCCGAACGGCTGGCCGAGGGGGCCCGTCGCGGCTTCGACCTGGCCGCCGAGCCGCCGATCCGGGCGGAGCTGTTCGCACTCGCCCCGGACCGGCACGTCCTGCTGGTCGTGGTGCACCACATCGCCGGCGACGGATGGTCGATGGGCCCGCTCTCCCACGATCTGGCGGCGGCCTACGCGGCCCGATGCCGGGGCGAGGCGCCGCACTGGTCGCCGCTGCCGGTCCAGTACGCCGACTACACCCTGTGGCAGCGCGACCTGCTCGGCGACGCCGCCGACCGTGACAGCCTGTTCGCCCGGCAACTCGCCTACTGGAAGGAAGAGCTGTCCGGCCTGCCGGAGCAGGTGCAGCTGCCCGCCGACCGGCCGCGGCCGGCCGAGGCCTCGCAGCGTGGCGGCCGGATCGAGGTCCGGCTGGACGCCGACCTGCACCGGGACCTGCGGGACCTGGCCACCGCCAACGGCGCCAGCATGTTCATGGTGCTCCAGGCGGGCCTCGCCGCACTCCTCACCCGGCTCGGCGCCGGCACGGACGTCCCGATCGGCAGCCCGATCGCCGGGCGCACCGACCAGGCGCTCGACGACCTCGTCGGGTTCTTCGTCAACACCCTGGTGCTGCGCACCGACACCGGCGGTGATCCCGGCTTCGCGGAACTGCTCCGCCGGGTCCGGCAGAAGGCGCTGGCCGCCTACGCCCACCAGGACGTGCCGTTCGAGTACCTGGTCGAGGTCGTCAACCCGGCCCGGTCGCTGGCGCACCACCCGCTGTTCCAGGTCATGCTCGCCCTGCAGAACGCGCCGGTGGGCGAGTTCACCCTGCCGGGACTGGAGACCGGCCACCTGGAGGCCCCGACCGGCACCGCGCGGGTCGACCTGACCGTCAGCCTGGCGGAGCAGTACGGCGCGGACGGCAGCCCGGCGGGCGTACTGGGCGCGGTGGAGTACGCGACCGACCTGTTCGACCCGGGCACCGTGGAGCTGCTGTTCGCCCGCTTGACGCGGCTGCTGCGCGCGGCGGCCGCCGACCCCGGCCTGCCGATCGGCCGGATCGACATCCTCTCCGGGAAGGAACGCCAACGGCTGCTGGAGGAGTTCAACCGGACCGGGGCCGAGTTGCCCGAGGCCGGCCTGCCGAACCTGTTCGCCCGCCGGGTACGGGCCACGCCCGACGCGGTGGCGGTCGTCTCGGGCGGCACCGAACTGACCTTTTCCGAGCTCGACCGGCGGGCCAATCGCCTGGCACGGGCACTGATCGGCCAGGGCGTCCGGCCGGAGACCCCCGTGGCGGTCCTGATGGAGCGCTCGGCGGAGCTGGTCGTGGCGATCCTGGCGATCGTCAAGGCGGGCGGCGCCTACGTGCCGCTCGACCCGCGGTACCCCTCCTCCCGGATCGACCTGATCGTCCGGGAGACCGGCGCGGCGCTGGTGCTGACGGAGGACGTGCTGACCGCCCTGAGCCAGGCTGAACCCGACGACTCCGACCCGGAATCCGGCTGCGACCCGCGGCGGTTGGCCTACGTGATGTACACCTCCGGCTCGACCGGCCGGCCGAAGGGGGTGGGCGTCACCCACCGCGACGTGGCGGCACTGGCGCTGGCCCCGTGCTGGCACGAGGGCGGCCACGAGCGGGTGCTGCTGCACTCGCCGACGGCCTTCGACGCCTCGACGTACGAGCTGTGGGTGCCGCTGCTCGGCGGTGGCCGGATCGTCGTCGCACCGCCCGGCCGGCTCGACCTGGACCTGCTTGAGGCCGCGGTCGCCGAGCACGGGGTGACGGGACTGTGGCTGACCGCCGGTCTGTTCCGGTTGGTGGCCGAGGAGCGGCCGGGGCTGCTCGCCGGGCTCCGCGAGGTGTGGACCGGCGGCGACGTGGTGCCGCCGGCGGCCGTGGCCCGGATGCTGGCGGCCTGCCCCGGTCTTGCGGTGGTCAACGGCTACGGCCCGACCGAGACCACGACCTTCGCCGCCCACCACCGGGTCCGCGCCCTCCCGGAAACCGCCACGACCGTGCCGATCGGCCGGCCGATGGCGAACATGCGGGCGTACGTGCTCGACGCGGGACTCCAGCCGGTGCCGCCGGGCGTCGCCGGAGAGCTGTACCTCGCCGGGGCGGGTGTGGCCCGGGGCTACCTGGCCCGGCCCGGCCTGACGGCGGAGCGGTTCACCGCCGACCCGTACGGGCCCGCCGGGGCCACGATGTACCGCACGGGCGACCTGGCCCGGTGGCGGGCCGAAGGCCTGCTGGAGTTCGTCGGCCGGGCCGACGACCAGGTCAAACTGCGGGGCTTCCGGATCGAGCCCGGTGAGGTCGAGGCAGCTCTCGCCGCATGCCCGGGTGTCGCGCAGGCGGCCGTCGTCGCCCGCGAGGACCAGCCGGGCGACCGGCGGCTGGTCGCCTACCTGGTCCCCGAGTCCGAGGGCGCCGTCGAGCCGGGCGAACTCTCCCGCCGGCTCGGCCGCGAACTGCCGGAGTACATGGTGCCGTCGGCGTTCGTCACCCTCGACCGGCTGCCGCTGACCGTGAACGGCAAGCTGGACCGGGCCGCCCTGCCGGCGCCCGGATACGACGCGGCGGGCAGCGGCCGCGGCCCCCGGACCCCGCAGGAGCAGCTGCTGTGCGCCCTGTTCGCCGAGATCCTCGGCCGTGACCGGGTCCGCATCGACGACAGCTTCTTCGACCTGGGCGGGCACTCGCTGCTGGCCGCCCGCCTCGTCTCGCGCGTACGCGAGACGCTGGGCGTCCCGGTGGGCCTGCGCACCCTGTTCGAGGCACCGACCGTGGCGGGCCTCACCGCCCGGCTGGCCATGAACGACCCCGAGGACGCCTTCGACGTGGTGCTGCCGCTGCGGTCGACGGGCAACGCCCTGCCGCTGTTCTGCATCCACCCCGGCGGCGGCATCAGCTGGTCCTACTCGGGTCTGCTGAACCACATCGGCCCGGACTGCCCGGTGTACGCGATCCAGGCGCGCGGCCTGGCCCGGCCCGCGGACCTGCCGGGCTCGTACGCGGAGATGGCGGCCGACTACGCCGACCAGATCCGCAAGGTCCAGGCCGAGGGTCCCTACCGGCTGCTCGGCTGGTCCGCCGGAGGACTGATCGCCCACGCGATCGCCTGCGAGTTCCAGGCCCGCGGGGAGCGGACCGAGTTGCTGGCGGTACTCGACGCCTACCCCGTGCGGGACGTGACGTTCGAGGAGGTTCCCGTGCCCACCGAACGGGACGTCCTCGTCGGCATCCTGGACTGCGACCCGGACGAGCTGGGCGACGGGTCGCTGACCTACGCGGAGGTCGCCGAGATCCTCGGTCGGCGCGGCAGCGCCCTGGCAGGCCTGGACGAGCGTCGCATCGAGGCCGTCGTCCAGATCATGATCAACAACGCCAGGCTGGCGGTCGACCACGTCCCCGGCCGGTTCGACGGGGACATGCTCCTGTTCAACTCCACGATCGACCGCGCCGAGGACTCCGCCGGCGCCGGGATCTGGCAGCCCTACGTCGGCGGGCGGATCGCCTCGCACGACATCACGACCCGCCACGACCGGATGACCCAGCCGGGCTCACTGGCCCAGATCGGACCGGTCCTGGCCGCCCGCCTCGCCGAGACCACCGGCGACGGCATCACATGTGACACCACCACTCCCCATCTGGAGGACTGAGCCATGACCAACCCCTTCGACGACCAGGACGGCACCTTCCTCGTGCTCGTCAACGAGGAGAACCAGCACTCGATGTGGCCGCAGTTCGCCGACGTCCCGGCGGGCTGGACCGTCGTCCACGGCCCCGACACCCACGCCGCGTGCTTCGACCACGTAGAACGGTCCTGGACGGACATGCGGCCCCGGAGCCTCGCCGAGTCCATGGACATCCGGGGATAGCGCGACCGACGTGACCTCCACCGACACCCGTCGCACCGGCACCCCGGCCGTGCCCCACCCGACCGCGGGCGGCCCGGCCGGTCCCGGCGACCTCGCCGCGGCACTGCTCACACCCGAGGCCCGCCGGGACCCGTACCCGGTCTACGCCCGCATGCGGGCCGAAAGCCCGGTCCACCGCAGCACCCAGGGCATCTGGTACGTCACCCGCCACGGCGACGTCGAGGCAGCCCTGGGCGACCTGCGGCTGTCCAACGACCGGGACAGGATGACCCGCGCCTACGGCGCGCTGGGCGGCGATCTGAAGGCCTTCGGCCGGCTCACCGAACGGCTGGGCCGGGTCATGACCAACACCGATCCGCCGGACCACGCCCGGCTGCGCAAGCTGGCCAACCGGGCGTTCACCGCCCGGCGCGTCGAGGCCCTGCGCGAGAACGTCCGGCGGATCGCCGACCGGCTGGTCGACGACGCCGTGGCGGCCGGTCCGAGCATGGACCTGATCGAGGCGGTCGCCTCCCCGCTGCCACTGGCCGTCGTCTGCGAGCTGTTCGGCATCCCGCCCGAAGACCGTCCGCAGGTCAAGGCCTGGTTCCGGCGTCTGGGCAGGCTGACCGAGGACATCGACGAGTCCGAGGCGGTGATCGACCAGTACGAGGACTACCTCGCCCGACTCGTCCGGCAGCGCCGGGCCGACCCGGGCGACGACCTGATCAGCGCCCTGGTCGCGGCGCAGGCGCAGGACGACCGGCTCACCACCGCGGAACTCCTGTCGACCTGCTTCGTCCTCATCACCGCCGGCGACGAGACGACCACCCACCTGATCGGCAACGGAACCCTCGCCCTGCTGCGCAACCCCGGCCAGCTGGCCCGGCTGCGCGAGGACCCGGCGCTGATCCGGACCGCCGTCGACGAACTGTCCCGTTACGACACACCGACACAGGCGATCGTCCGGGTCGTCGCCGAGGACACCACGGTCGGCGGACAGACCGTGCGGGAGGGCGAGTTGGTGTACCTGTTCCTCGGCTCGGCCAACCGCGACCCCGACCGCTTCGACGCTCCCGACCGGCTCGACCTGGCACGGGCGGGCAACCGGCACCTGACCTTCGGCAACGGCCCCCACTTCTGCCTCGGCGCGCCCCTGGCCAAGCTCCAGGCCGAGGTGGCCATCGGCACCCTCGTCCGGCGGCTGCCGAACCTGGGGCCGGCCGACGAGCCGGCCCTCGCCTGGCTGCCCAACCCCCTGCAACGGCGGCTCAGCGCGCTGCCGCTCACCTACTGACACCTCATCGGCTGTGAAGGAGATCTGACCATGGCACGGGAGTTCCGGGTACGCCGGGAGCAGGACCTGCCCGCCGCCCCCGACCAGGTGTGGAACGCGGTCGCCACCGGCGCCGGCAACCTGGGCTGGCTGTACACGATGGAGATCGAGCCGCGTGTCGGCGGGGCGGTCTCCCGCGGCGGGGGCACCGTCGTCGAATGGGAGCCGCCGCACCGCTTCGCGTGCCGGGTGGCCAGGGACGACGGGTTCTCCAACACGCTCAGCTACCGCATCGAGCAGGGCGAGGGCGGAACGTCCCGCCTGAGCATGGGAATCCACTGGGTCCACGAGGGCGTCGTCGACGACGGCTGGGACACCAGGGCGGACGCCGCCGAGAAGCACGTCGACTTCTACCAGCACAGCCTGGCCCAGTACCTGACGCACTTTGCCGACCGTCCCGCCGTGTACGTCAAGGCCGACCGGCCCGAAACGACCACCGACCCGGGCGATTTCGCCGCCCTGCGCCGACGGCTCGGCCTGTCCGGCGACACCGCTCCCGGAGATCGGCTGTCGCTCGACCTGCCCGACCGGAACGGCAGCCCGGTGGACGTGGTCGTGGACTACCTCGCCCACGACTTCGTCGGCCTGCGCGGACCGGACACGCTGTACCGGTTCTTCGACGGCAGCTCCTGGAACTGGCCGATCTGGCTGGGCCACCACTTGTTCGCCAAGGACACGGACGAACAGCATGCCGCGCAGGCCTGGACCACGTGGCTGAACGGTGCCTAGGCCCGCTCCCGAAGCCGACCGACGACGGAAAACCGAAGGACCTCCGATGGAGAGACTGCTCTACACCGCCGAACTCATCGAGGAAGGCGGAACCTACAAGCTCGTCGTGCAGGACATGAGGCGCGACACGGTGCAGACCACCCCCGTGCCCAGGACCGCCGTGGACAGGCTCCCGGTGTTCCTGTCGGCGCTCAGCTCCAAGCTCAACTCCTCGCAGCTGCACGGCCGGTGGTAGCCGGTGCAGTACGTGGCCACAGCGAGCGACCTGAACGCCTGGTTCCGGGTCCACCGGCGCGCCCGGCAGCCGAGGCTCCGCCTGGTCTGCTTCCCGCACGCCGGCGGCTCCGCCCAACTCTTCCAGAGCTGGCCCGCACTGCTGCCCGCCGATGTCGAGGTCCTGGCGGTCCGCTACCCGGGGCGGCAGAGCCGGCTGCTGGAGCCCTTCGCCCAGGACCTGCCAACCCTCGCGGACGAGATCCACACCGCTCTGGAACCGTACCTCGACCTGCCGCTGGCGCTGTTCGGCCACAGCATGGGTTCGGCGGTGGCCTACGAGGTCGCCCTGCGGCTCGACGCCCGCGGCCTCGCCCCCGCCCGTCTGCTGGTCTCCGGTCGTGTGGCTCCGCACCGCGCAGCGGGCACCGACCTGCACACCGGCGATGACGAGGCACTGATCGCGGCGGTCCGGCAGCTGGGCGGCCCCGGGCCGGACGTCTACGACGACCCGGAGCTCCGAGAGCTGATCCTCCCGGCGCTGCGCGCCGACTACCGGCTCGTCGAGACCTACCGCCCCCGGCAGCCGAGACCCCTGCGCTCGCCCATCACCGCGTACGCAGGAGAGAGCGACCCCCACTGCCCACCGGACGGGGTGCGCGCCTGGTCCGAACTGAGCGGCCCCGGCAGCTTCGAGTACCGCCCGTTCCCGGGCGGCCACTTCTACCTGGCGCCGTTCGAGGCCGAGCTGCTGGCGGACATCACTGCCCGACTTGCCTGAGTACGGTGGCTCGGCCCGGCGTTTGCCCGGCCGAGCCACTGGTGCGACAGGTGTCGGCAGGCCGAAGAGTGCGGTGTGACGGCGGTGGAGCGTCGATCACGGTTGCCGCGCTCGCCGGTGCCGAGCCGCTGTTGGACCTGCCGGATCGGCACCGCGGTGTCACAGCGGGTCTCCGAGCGGCCCGTACTCCTCTTCCAGGGCACTGGTCCAATGAGCCGACCAGTCCGGTTGCGTGCCGTCGGCATCGGTGAACCCGTACTCCTTGTACAGGCCCCAGGTGGCCAATGCCCGCCCGGTCTTGGCCATGATGCCGGGGTCGGCGGCCAGCGCCGCAACCGCCCGCCCCAGGTAGGCCGGGGTTTCGGAGCAGGCGAAGTCCGGGTCCTTGGACGCGCCGTCCCGCCAGTTGGCCTCGGTGACGCCGAAGTTGTCCAGCATGGCCTCCGAACGCAGGAAGCCGGGTGTGATCGCCACGGCCGCGATGCCGTGTGCCTTCAGTTCGGCGGCCTGGCCGACGGCGAGACGGATCACCGCCGACTTGGCGAGGTCGTAGAAGAACGAGCCCCGATAGCGGGCGGTGTTGCCGTCGGTGACCTCCACGACCAGACCGCTGCCGCGGGCGACCATCAGCGGGAGCGTGAACCGGCTGGTGATCACATGGGTCTCCACCGCCTGCCGTATCAGCCGCAGGCCGGTATCAAGGTCCTGCTCCCACAGCGGATGCTCCCAGTCGGTCAGCGGATCTCCACCCCATACGGAGTTGACCAGGATGTCGAGCTGCCCGTCCTGGTCGGCCGCGATCCGGTCGACCAGGACACGGACCTCGTCCGGACGGCTGTGGTCGGTGCGGACTGGGATGCCGAGGCCACCGACGGCGGTGATCTTCTCGGCGGTCTCCTCGATGGTTTCCGGGCGGTCCAGGCGGGAACGTCCGGCAGTGCTGCTGCGGCCGGTGACGTACACCGTCGCGCCGGCGGCCCCGAGCTCGACGGCAATGCCGCGCCCGCCGCCTCGGGTGCCGCCGGCGACCAGGGCCACCTTCCCGGCCAGCGGCCGTGCGCCGTTCGTCATGATTCCTCCAGGTCGTGGCCGTGGCGGCGTGGGAAGTGAGGGGACAACACGTTGTCGAGTTCCTGCCGGAGCCGCTGTACGAGGGTGCCTTGGCGGTCGAGGGCCCATATCAGGCCCGCACCGGAGGTGATCGCCTGCACGGACCCGGCCAGGGCCGCGACGTCCGTCCCGGCACGGAGCTCGCCTTCGGACAGGGACTCAGTGAGCAGTGCCTCGATGGCGCGGCGCTGGGCCTGGTGGATGGCCAGGGCATGCCGGCGGAATTGCGGATCCGTGAGATCGATGCACAAGAACGCCAGGTGGTTGGCGAAGGTCTCGGGCGTGGCCATCGAAGCCATCTGCTCCACGATCAGCGCCGCAAGCGCCTCCAGTGGCGATTCGTGCTCCTTCCGCACTCGCCCGGGCAACGCGTCCGCGTTTCTCGCGGACTGCTCGGCGAGTGCCAGAAGCAGCCCGCGCTTGGACCCGAACCTCTGCACGAGCGTGCCGGGCACCAATCCCACCTCACGAGCCACGACAGCCAGAGTCAGCCCCACAGGACCCACCCGGCCGATCACATCGGCCGCAGCACGCAAGATCACCGCATCCTCGACCCCTCGGGGGCGTCCTGCCACCACGGCTCCTCTCAATTAATAAATGCTCGTTCATTCATTAAAGCGTTCGATCGGCTGCGGGGCAACCTGGTGCCACTCGCGACCGTCCACCGTCAGCATGCCCACCACACGGGGCCGTCCAGAACGGGCAGGCGTCGGAGAGCAGGAAGCCGCATCCGGGCTGACGGACTCAGGCGGCGGCTGCGGTCGTGAGCTGACAGCGCACGTCGACGACGCCTTCGACGGCCTGGGCGAGACGTGCTGCGACGGGGATCAGATCTCCGTCCCGCACCTGCCCGGTCAGGGTGGCGACACCCTGGGTAACCGCGACCTTGACGCGACTGTGGGAGACGGGGAACAGGGGGTCCACGACCTCGCGTCGGATGTCGTCGGCGAGTTCTTCGTCGGGGCGCAGGAAGACCTTGAGGAGGTCCGTTCGGCTGACGATGCCTTTCAGGGTGCCGTCCCCGTCGACGACGGGCAGCCGTTTGATGTGCCGGTCGGCCATGATCCGGGCGGCCTGGGGGAGTGTGGTGTCGGGGCGGACAGTGACGGCGGGGGTCGTCATCAGGTCCTCGGCGCGGGTGGATTCCGCCTTGGCGGTTTCGCCGAGATGACGCATCTGTTCGATCAGGCCGGGGCGGTGTGCGTGGAACTCCTCCTTGGGGAGGAGGTCGGCCTCGGACACGACGCCGACGACTCGGCCCTCGCCTTCGATGACAGGCAAGGCAGTGACCTTCCACCGCTCCAGGGCGGTGACGACCTCCTTGAACGTCGCTGCGGGTTCGACGGCGATGACCCTCTTGGTCATCACGTCGTTGACGGTGTAGGGGGTGGAGGTCATGGCAGGGTCCTCAGCGTGCGTACGTGCGTGGGCGAGCAGCCGGCCGCTGCCGTGCGCGGCGAACATGTCGAACTCGACCGTGCCGTTCTCGATGATCCGGAACCGCTCATGGTGCCTCCGGCCCTTACTCCTCAGCCTCACGCCGCGACCGGGGCTCCGGGAGGGCCTGGCGGTGCATACCGCAGGGGCCGACCGGCCCGGACGTGGGCGCCGTCCGGCCCGTGCGCGCGGCCCGCCGGTGACGGCTCGACGCCTGCCAGGGGTCCGACCGCCTCGCGTGGCGGTGTGTGCGGGGTTCGGACACTGTGGATGTACAGGCGTCGGAAGGTGAACGCGATGGACAGGCAGGATGGGGCTCCGAGGATTGTGGTGGGAGTCGACGGTTCGTCCTCTTCCCGGGCCGCGCTGCGCTGGGCGGTCCGTTACGCAGGCCTCGTGGGCGGGCGAGTGGAGGCAGTCGCGGCGTGGGACCTGCCCGGCGCAGCGGCGTGGTCGGCCCCGCCTGTGGACACCGAATTCGACGAGGAAGAAGCCGAGCGGAGTCTGGTCGAGGAGGTTCGCTCGGTCCTCGGCGAGGAGGGCGGCTCCCTGGTGCACCAGCGCCTGGTGCGTGGGAATGCGACCGAGGTCCTCGTGGATGCGGCCGAGGGCGCCGACATGCTGGTCGTGGGCAGCCGCGGCCGCGGGGGCTTCCGCAGGGCCCTGCTCGGCTCGGTGAGTGTCCAGGTGGCGCTGCACGCTCCTTGTCCGGTGACGATCATCCGGCCGGACGTGCCCGTCGAGTGACCTCCCGCCGAGGCATGCTGACGGGGTCATCCGCCGTGGTCGGTGTGCTCGGCGAGCGTGGAGCGCAGGGGCCCGGCCCCGGGCCGTGCGTCGCCCGCCCTGACCGAGGTGGCTGCCCGCGCTGCGTACGGTGGCGGGACGGCGGTCACGCAGAGCCCGTCCTGGTGCCGGTACGACGCTGAAGACGGGCCCCGCGGTATGGACGTCGGCCGGGTCGGCGAGAAGGAGCCCCGGTCGATCTCGGCGAGGCGGTCGGTGTGCGCGCCGGTCAGAGGGGGCCGCGGAGGCCGTGCCGATCCGGCACGGCACTCGGCACGGGCCGACCGGCCGCGGTGGGGGACCATCCGGCCCATGCGCGCCGGCCTCAGCGAGGCCAGGCTGGCCGTGACCGATACCTGACGAGACGGGAAGGGAGGGCGACGTCATGAAGGCACTCGTCTTCCACGGCCCGGGACAGACCTCCTGGCAGGACGTTCCGGACCCGGGCATCAAGGACGCCGCCGACGCGGTGGTCCGCGTCGACACTGTCACCATCTGCGGTACCGACCTGCACATCATCAAGGGCGACGTGCCCGAGGTGACCCCCGGGCGGATCCTGGGCCACGAAGCGGTCGGCACCGTCGTCGAGACCGGTGGTGACGTCCGCAGCGTCCGGCCCGGCGACAGGGTGCTGATCTCCTGTATCTCCTCCTGCGGCCGCTGCCCGTTCTGCCGGGAAGGCCACTACGGGCAGTGCCGCGGAGGTGGCGGCTGGGTCCTGGGCCACACCATCGACGGCACGCAGGCCGAGTACGTCCGCGTGCCCTTCGCGGACCTGTCCGTACACCTGCTGCCCAGCGCCGTCGACAACTATGACGCCGTACTGCTCGCGGACATCTTCCCCACCTCCTACGAGGTGGGCGTCCTGAACGGCAAGGTCCAGCCCGGCGACACGGTCGCCGTGGTCGGTGCCGGCCCCATCGGTCTTGCCGCCATCGTCACCGCACAGCTCTACAGCCCCGGCCGGATCATCGCCGTCGACCTCGACGAGTCCCGGCTGGCCGCAGCCCGCTCCCTCGGCGCGGATGCGACGGCGTCCGCGGACGAGGAGCCCGAGCGGCTCGTCGAGGACCTGACCGACGGGCTCGGCGCCGACGTCGTCATGGAGGCGGTCGGCGTGCCCGAAGCCTTCGAGATGTGCACGCGCATGGTCCGTCCCGGCGGGCACGTTGCCAACATCGGCGTCCACGGCAAACCGGCCGTCCTCCACCTCGAAGACCTCTGGATCAAGGACGTCACCCTCACCACCGGGCTCGTCGACACCCACTCGACGCCGATGCTGCTGAAGATGACGGCCGCCGGCCGGCTCCCCGCCGCCTCGCTGATCACCCACCGATTCGAGATCGGGCAGATGGAGGAGGCGTACGACGTCTTCTCCCGCGCGGCCGTGACAGGTGCCCTCAAGGTGGCGCTGGGCGGCCCACAGCACGACGCCGTGAGCACGCAGACCTCGGGGAAGTGAACGTCATGGCCGGAACGGCACCGAAGCCCACGCAGGAAATCGGACACACGGACCTGGGGCGGCGCATCGCCGCCCGGCGCACAGAACTCGGGCTCACCCGCGCACAGGTGGGCGACCGCTGCGGGACGGACGCCTCGTACATCGCCTACCTGGAAGAGCGGGCCGCCAACCCCAGCGCCGGCTCACTCGTACGCCTTGCCGACGCGCTCGGAACCACCGTCGCCGAACTGACCGGCGCCACCACCGAGCAACCGCCCGGCCGGGGCACCGCCTGGCTGGACTCCGAACTCGTCGCGCTCAGCGAGACGGAATGCCGTCGGCTGCTCTCGACGCACGGCATCGGCCGCGTCGCGATCTTCACCCCGGAAGGCCCCGCGATCCTCCCGGTCAACTACGTCGTCGCCGGGAACGACATCGCCTTCCGGACCTCCGGTGAAGCGCTGCTCGCCCGTGCCGCCGGCACCGAGGTGGCCTTCGAGGTCGACCACATCGACGACGCGATGAAGCAAGGCTGGAGCGTGATGGCCGTCGGCGAACTCGTCGGTGTCACCGACGGCGGGGCCCTGCAGAGGCTGGACGCCATCGCGCGCTCCCTGCCCTGGGCGGGCGGCCACCGCACGCACTGGATGTCGCTCACCCCTGCCCGGATCACCGGCCGTAGCGTGGTGCATCGGTGAAGCCGATCCGGGCCGTCGTCTTCGACACCGACGGGGTCCTGCTCGATTCCGCGGTGTTCCACGCGGCGGCTTGGAAGGCCGCCTTCGACGGCTGCCTCGACGCGTGGGCTGCCGGCGGCACGACACAGCGGCCCTTCGACGCCGGTCGTGAGTACCGGGAACTGGTCGACGGAAAGCCGCGCTACGACGGGGCCCGTGCCTTCCTGAGCGCCCGGGGGATCGAACTGCCACCAGGCGAGCGCGGGAATGCGCCGGGCTGCGGCACGGTCTGGGCGGTCGCCGCGCGCAAGGAGCAGATCTTCACCAAGAACCTCACCTCCCGGGCTGTCGAGGCGTTCGCCGATGTCCGCCCGGCCCTCGATGAGTTGAAGGCCCGAGGCGTGCGGTGTGCGGCGGTGTCCGCGTCCCGGCACGCCCGCGCACTGCTGGAGTCCGCCGCCCTGGCGGGTCTCTTCGAGGAGCTGGTGGACGGTGAGGACGCGGCGAGGCTCGGCCTGGCCGGCAAGCCCGATCCCGCGCTTTTCCTGGAGGCGGCTGCACGGCTGGGTACCGTACCCGGGGACACGGCGGTCGTAGAGGACGCGATCGCCGGGGTCGAGGCGGGGAGCCGGGGGAGTTTCGGCCTGGTCGTCGGCATCGACCGGTCGCCCGATGCGCGCACGGCCGCATCCCTGCGTGCGGGAGGGGCGGACCTCGTGGTGTCCGACCTCGGCGCACTGCCCGCCGTACTCCGCGGGCACACACCATGACAACCCCGTGGGCCTGGGAGTTCGGCAGGTACGACCCCAAGACGGAACGGCTCGTCGAGAGCTTGTGCACCCTCGGCAACGGACGGTTCGCCACGCGGGGATCGGCACCCGAGACCGTGGCCGACGCGGTCCACTCCCCGGGGACCTACCTCGCAGGCTGCTACAACCGTCTCGTCTCGACCGTGGGAGGCGCACAGGTCACCAACGAGGACATGGTCCGGCTTCCCGACTGGACGGCGTTGCGCTATCGCTGTCTCCCGGAGGGCGGACCGCCGGGCGACTGGCTGACACCCGACGACCCCACCCTGCGCCACTGCAGGGTCTCCCTCGACCTGCGCCGCGGCATTCTCACGCGCCGCATGCTCTTCCAGGACGCGCACGGCCGTCGGCTGGCCGTCACGCACACGCGGCTCGTTCACATGGGCGACCCGTACCTGGCCGCGCAGCGCACCGTGTTCCACGCTCACGGCTGGAGCGGCACCCTCGTGGTCGAATCCGTCCTCGACGGAGACATTGCGAATACCGGTGTCGAGCGCTACCGCGATCTCGCCGGCCGCCATCTCACCGACCACCACGTCGGTGTCGAGCCGGAAGGCGTCGCATGGCTGGGCTGTACGACCACCTCGTCCCGGATCCGGATCGGACTCGCCGTACGTGTCTCCTCACGGCCCCTCGGCTCCGTGGCGGTGTCCTGCACCGGCACGTCGGCCGTCCGGACACTCAGGCTGCCGATCCGCCGAGGAAGACCCGTCGCGGTGGTGAAGACTGCCGCCCTGCGGACGTCGCTGGACCGGCCCACGGCAGAACCCCTGCAAGGAGCCGTCGACCATGCCTCGCGAGCACCGCGTTTCCCCGCACTGCTCACCACGCATCGGGCAGCTTGGGAACGCCTCTGGACCGATGGGGAGTTGGAAGTTCCCGGAGAGACGGGGCGCATCCTGCGCCTGCACGCCTTCCATCTCCTCCAGACGCTCTCCCCGTTCACCACCGAGCTCGACGTGGGCGTGCCGGCTCGGGGATTGCACGGGGAGGCCTACCGGGGGCACGTCTTCTGGGACGAGCTCTTCGTCCTGCCGTACGTCACCCTGCACTTTCCGGAGGTCGCGCGCTCCCTGCTCATGTACCGGTACCGCCGACTGCCACCGGCGCGCCACGCTGCGCGCCGGGCGGGCTTCGCGGGTGCCATGTTCCCATGGCAGAGCGGGAGTTCCGGCTGCGAGGAGACGCAGACGCTGCACCTCAACCCCCGCTCCGGCCGATGGCTGCCCGACCACTCGCACCTGCAGCGCCACGTCGGATCGGCCATAGCCTGGAACGTCTGGCGCTACGGCCGGACCACGGGCGACACCGGGTTCATGCACGGGCCCGGCGCCGAACTCCTGCTGCACATCGCCCACTACTGGACCAGTGCCGCCGCGTACGACCCCGGACTACGGCGCTACCGGATCCGGGGCATCCTGGGCCCCGACGAATACCACGACGCCTACCCGGGCGCTGCCACACCCGGGATCGACGACAACGCCTACACCAACGTCACCGCTGCCTGGGTGCTCGCCCGCGCCCTCGACCTGTACGAAGAATTGCCGGCCGCCCGGCGCAGCGAACTGACCACGGAGCTGGGCCTCGACATCGATGACCTCGACCGGTGGCAGGAGATCTCACGTCGGCTGTACGTGCCCTTCCACCGCGGAGTCATCAGCCAGTTCGAAGGCTACGGGGACCTGGCCGAACTCGACTGGGACGCCTACCGCGCCCGCTATCACGACATCCGCCGCCTCGACCGCATCCTCGAAGCCGAGGGCGACACGGTCAACCGCTACCAGGCATCCAAACAGGCCGACACCCTCATGCTCGGCTACCTCTTCCGGCCTGCCGAGCTGTACGAGATCTTCGCCCGGCTCGGTTACCCCCTCGACGACGACACCTGGCGTGCGACCGTCGCCCACCACCTCGCACGAACCAGTCACGGCTCGACGCTCAGCAGCCTGGTGCACGGCTGGGTCCTCGCCCGGCAGAAGGGAGAGGACGCCTGGCCGCTCTGCCAGGAGGCCCTGCTGAGCGACGTCACCGACATCCAGGGCGGCACGACCGGCGAGGGCATCCACCTGGGCGCCATGGGCGGCACCCTCGACCTGGTCGAGCGCGTCGTCGTCGGGGTGGAGGCCTGCGCGGACGGACTTCGCGTGGACCCCGTTCCGCTCGGTGACGTACCCCGTTCGACCTTCACCTTCTGCTACCGCGGTCATCGGGGTATCCGCGTCCGATTCATGCCGGGCCGGTTCGGGATCACTGTGCCCGCTGCGCCGTTCGGCCCCGTACACCTCGTACTGCCGGGCGGCCGTAGGGCGAGCGTGGCTCCGGGGAAGCAGCGTTGGTTCCGTCTGCCTCCGGGCTAGGGCCGGCAGTCGGAGAGGGCCGACCAGTCCTCGCATGGCCCCATGAGACCCATGCGGATGCACCCTCCTCCGCGGGAGCATGAAGGCGGACACCGAAAGCGGTACCCCACAGGTTGCAGTGTCACGTCGGGCACGCCGGGATCCATCGCCCGGGCCAAGGCCCGGGCGGACAAGGGCGGAGACTTCCGCGATCCGGAACGGATCCGGGGCCGGGCCCAGTGGCAGTTTCCTCCCGCTTCCCACCACACGGCAACCCTCGCCGTTCCGGTGGGGACACCCGTGGGGCACACCGTCCCGCTGTGGATTGATGACACCGGCGAGGCAGCCTCGGCTCCCCGTGGTGGGACCGAATCGGCGTCGGACGCCGTCGCGGCCGGAGCCGCCAGTGCGGGCCTGATCACGCTCGCGGCCGCAGGCGTCGTCCTCCTGCGGCTCCGCCGCGTCGAAGCACGCAACCTCGCCCAGTGGGAGCGCGACTGGGAACGCGTCGAACCGGGCTGGTCCGGCCGACTGCGCCCAGGCCGGGAGGCGGGCGATGACTGAGGCCCCTACCCGCCCGAAGGTCGCCGGGCCGGGCCCGTTGCCCGGAGACACTTGGGCCACTCGTCGAAACCGCCTGCGCCGCTCGCTGACCGAGAGGGGAGGACCCCTGCTCAGTCGTGGGCGATGACAGCGACCGGCGAAGTGGCGTGGTGGATCACGGCGTGTGTGGTCGAGCCGATGTGGGCGCCGAACGACGAGCGGCGGATCCGGCGACCGACGACGATCAGGCCGGCCTCGGCGCCGGAGCCGAGGAGCTTCTGCGCGGCGTGTCCCATGGGGGCGCGGGCGGTCACGTCGACGGCGGGATATTTGTCCTGCCAAGGCCTCAGAGCTTTGGCCATGTCAGCCGTCATGTTCTCGTTGATCTGGGCATGGATGCGGGGATCGTAGACCGCTCCGTACCCGACCAGCGGCGGGGGCGGCCAGACGTGCAGGACGTGCAGCCGGCAGGACCGGCGCGCCGCCTCCTCGAACGCGAAGGCGAGCACGGCGTCGCACGGTCGGCTGATGTCGACGCCGACGACCACATCGCGTCGGGCGTGCTCGCCGGTCGGGTGAGGCAATGCGTCTTCCCCGCGGCGTACGAGCACGACGGGCCGTTCGGTGGAGTGCAGCACGGCCATCCCGACTGAGCCGAGAACGAAGCCGGTCAGGCTGCCGAGCCCGCGGGACCCCAGAACGAGCAGGTCGGCGGTGGCCGCGGCGGTGGCCAGCGAGGCCGCCGGCGGGCCGTCGATCGATTCCGTGGTGATGCCCAGATCCGGATCGATGTGGCGCAGGGCGTCGGCCGACTCCCGAAGGAGGGCTTCGGCCCATCCGCGCCGTACGTCGGAGGCCGCTGCAGGAACGCCGACCGGCACCGACCATTCCTCGGCGTGGACGAGGCACAACTCCGCGTTGCGCAGCTGGGCCTCGCGCGCCGCCCAGTGCGCGGCTGCGGCGCTTTCGGGGGATCCGTCCAGGCCGACGGTGACGTGGTGGTCCATGGCGGCTCCTCGGGAATGCGGGGGTTCGACGGCGAGAACGGCTGGTGTCAGTGGACGGGTACGCCGTCGTCGACCGCGTATCCGAGGTGCTGTGTCACCTCGATCACTCCGTCGACGGTGCGGCACAGCCTTTCGATCACCGGGATCAGGCTCTTGAACTGCACCGAGCCGTGCAGTTCGACCCGGCCGTCGGCCACTTCGACGGTGATGGCGCCGGGGTCCTGGTGCAGGGTGTCGCCGAGTACGTCGGCGCTGATCTCGTGGCGGATGGTGTCGTCGTCGCGCAGGAAGATCTTCAGCAGATCACGCCGGCTGACGATCCCCACCAACTTGTCCGCCGCGTCGACGACCAGCAGCCGTTTGACGCCCTGTGCCTCCATGAGCCGGGCCGCTTCGGCGGCGGTCCAGTCCGGCCCGGCGCACACGGCGGGAGCCGACATGAGCTCCTCGGCCCGTGTGCCCTCCGCCTTCTCGCGCTCCAGGGCCTCGGGCGCGGGCAGGGAGCGGAGGAAGTCCCCTTGGCCGGCCGTCTTCGGCAGGAGGTCTCTCTCCGACACCACTCCGAGGGGATGTCCCGCACTGTCGACGACGGCGACGGCCGACACCTGGTGCTCGGTGAGGGTGCGGACGACGTCCTTGAACGTCGCGTTGCCCGGTACCGTCACGACCTCGCGGGTCATCAGCTCGCCTACTTCTCGGTGTCTCACGGTCCACTCCTACCGTCCTGTGGCTTCTTGCACGTCGACCGACATGTCGTCCCGTTCGAACGTGAGCCGATTGACCACGTCCACCACTCCGTCGACGCTCTGGCACAGCCGCAGGACGATGGGGACGAGGCTCGACCGGGGCACGGTGACGGCGGTGGGCGTCACCATGTCCGCGACGCTGCGATGCCTCATCGCGTCCTCCTCATGCGGACACTTCGACGTCCAGCTGCGCTGTCACGTCGACGACTCCCGGCACCGTGCGCGCGACGCGCACCAGCATGTCCTGAACGGCGGGGTCGGGAACGGTGCCGTGGAGGTAGACGATCCCGTTGGCCACATGGACGTGCACTTCGGCCGATCCGGCCGGGATGAGGTGCGCCATCAGCAGCTCGCGCAGTTCGGCTCCGATGTCCTCGTCCGGGCGGAGGTAGATCTTGAGCAGATCGCCCCGGCTGACGACACCGACGAGGCGGCCGTCGTTGTCGACGACGGGCAGTCGCTTGAGGTGGCCGCGGGCCATGAGGCGGGCGGCGCCGGCGATGGTGGCGTCCTTGGCCACGGTCACCGCGGGCACGGTCATCAGCCGGCCGGCAGTGACGGCGCGGGACTCGTCCATGCCCTGCGCCTTGAGCAGCAGGTCGGCCTCGGAGACCACGCCCGCCACCCGTCCGTCCCCGGACAGCACGGGCAGGGCGCTGATCCGCCATTGCCGCATGCTTTCCACGATGTCCTTGAACTGGGCTCCGGTGTCGACGGAGATGACGGCATGCGTCATGACGTCGTCGACGGTGCGCAGGTGCTTCATGGTTCCTCCAGCGCGGTGGATCGATATCGGTGTTCTTCGAGCCTGAGGGCTGAGGGACGAGCCCGGTCACCACGGCATGCTCTGAGCCGTTCGGGCCGGTGGGGTGAGCAGCGAGTCGTCGATGCGTCCGGTGACACCGGACGCGACCGCCACCACTCCTTCGAGCTGTTCGACCAGACGGATCAGGACCGGCACCTGGCTCTGCCTGTCCACCACGCCGGACAGTGCGACGACCCCGTCCACGACGTGGACCTCGATCGCGTCGGCTCGCACCCCCAGGATGTCGCCGAGTACGTCATCGATCACGCGGCGCCGGATCTCGGCGTCCGGGCGCAGGAAGAGCCGCAGCAGGTCGCGCCGGGTGACGATGCCGACGAGACGTTCCTCCTCGTCCACGACGGGGAGTCGTTCCACGCTGCGGCGTGTCATGAGGCGTGCGGCGTCGGCCGCGGTCTCCTCCGCGTGGATGGTGACCGCCGGCGTGGACATGACCTCGCCCGCCGTGACTTCCGAGACGGGGGAGCCCTCGGAGGATTCAGCGGATCCGGCGGCGACGGGGGCTGCTTGTCTGAGCAGGAGATCACTCTCGGAGACGACGCCGACGACGCGGTCCTCGTCGTCGACCACGGGCAGTCCGCTGATGTCGTGCTCTGCGAGCAATTTCGCGACATCCTTGAAGGAGGTGGCCCACACCACGGCGACAACCTCGTCCGTCATCAGGTCTCCCACCTTGATGTGCTTCATGGAGGCACCTCCTGCCATCTATCGCCGCCCGGGGCGGCCCCGCAGTCTGGGGATTCGCAGTCAACTTTCCGCTGCGTCCGGCCACGGTGAGGAGGGCCGAACGGTCCTCTGTGGGGACCGTTCGGGGCACCTCCGGCCGGCGGACGAGGTCGGGAGAAGCCCCGTGAGGACCTTTGGCCCCGAACGTGGCCTTGAGAGCGGCTCTCTGGGAGAGGGGAGCCCGGCGCCGGCGTGGTACCTGCCCTGACTGGCTCGGCGAGGAGGAACCATGGAAGGGACCATCCGGTACCCGGACATCGGCTCGGTCATCGTCGGTGTCGACGGGTCCGATCACGCGCGCGCGGCAGCGCTGTGGGCGGCAGCGGAGGCGGCACGCCGCGACCGCCCGCTGCACATCGTCCACGGGGCTGACATCGACGGGAGGGCCCTGTACCTGTCGGCCGACACCATTGAACGGGTCCGTCATGCCGGTAGCGGACTGCTCCGGGAAACGGCCTCGGAGTGACGGGCAGCGGTCGCGCCGGTCAGGCGCTGGTACCGACCGAACCCTCCAGCGCCATCTGGACGCTCACGACGCCCTCGACCGCACGGATCGCCCGGGCGAGCAAGGGCACCAAGGCGCGGTCCGTGAGCGGACCGTGCAGGGTGACGACGCCGTCGAGCACCGAGAACTCGATGTGGGCGGGCAGTGGCAGCTCGCCGAGGACAAGCTGGCGGATCTCTTCCTCGATCTCCTCGTCGGGACGCAGGAACACCTTGAGCAGGTCGCTTCGGCTCACGACGCCTTCGAGCATGCCGACGCTGTTGACGACGGGCAGCCGTTTGACGCGCTTGCGTGCCATGATGCGCGCGGCCTCGGCGAGCGTGGCATCCGGGTGGACGGTGACGGCGGGGCTCGACATGAGTTCGCCGGCCAGGAGGGCGCCCGCCTTGGAGGCCTCGTCGAGCTGTTCGGGCAGCTTCGGGTCGTCCCGCCGGAACTCCTCCTTGGCAAGGAGGTCGGCTTCCGAGACGACACCCACCACGCGGCCCTCGCCCTCCAGTACCGGCAGGGCGCTGACCTTCCACTCGTGCATCAGTTCGACGATCTCCTTGTAGGAGGCCTCGCGGCCGATGGCGACCGCCGTGTGTGACATGACGTCGCTGACGGTGTACTGGGGTGCGGGCATGATCGGCTCCTCGGGCGGTGCGTCGCGTGCAGGGTTCAGACGGTGCTTCCGCTGCCGTGGGGGGCGTAGAGGTCGAGCAGGCGTATCCGTGCCGCCTGCAGGCGGTGTGCCAGGACCTGGGTCACCCAGTTCCCGACGGCGGAGCCGAGGGCCGGGTCGGCGTCCATCAGCATCCGGACGGTAACCGCGTCGAACTGGTAGGCGCGTACGGGCGTCATGGCCTCGGCGCCCAGGTGCCACTGGTGCGGTTTGATCATCCACGACCAGCCGACCAGTTCGCCGGAGCCGAGGCTCTCGACCACGGCGGCCTGCCGACCGGGAACGTGCAGGTCCAGCGCGACGACACCGGACTTCACGATCCAGAAGCGGTCGGCCAGACCACCCTCGTTGAACAGACGGGTGCCTTCGGCGAAGTTGACTTCCTGGGCGTGCTCCATGAGGCGGGCACGGTACTCCGGGGGCAGGGCGGTGATCTGGGTGGGCGGACGGGCGTGCATGGCGGCCTCCCTTCGTGTCCGTTCCCAGTCTGTGCGCGATGCGCGGGGGCGAGGAGGGCCGACCGGCCCCAGGCGCAGAACCGTACGGCCCATGTCCGGACGGAGCTCCGGACGGACGCTGGTGACGGAAGGCATCCTGCCGTCGGATCACGACGACAGGCCCGGTTCGGAAGCGGGTGCAGTCATGTACTGGAACGGTCACGGAATGAGTGGGTGGGGCTGGTTCGCCATGTCCCTCAGCTCGATTTTCCTGATACTGCTGATCATCGCGGTCGTGTTCCTTGTCCTGCAGACAGCCGGACGCGGCGCCGTGGGCCGCCAGGATCCGGCAGCGCCCTCCGCCGAGCAGCTCCTCGCCGAACGGTTCGCTCTCGGAGAGATCGACGACGAGGAATACGAACGGTGTCTGGCGGCGCTGCGCAGGCATGGCCCCGGCCGGACCGGCCGGTAGCGGCTCACCCCGGAGAGCTGTTGCGCGGGGCCGTCAGTACGGCCAGGACCAGTCCGCGATCTCCGGGAGGTCGCTCCCGTTGGCGCGGATCCAGTCGTGGTGGCGGATCCGCTGGTCGGCCATGGTCTGGCGCACGGCCCCGGAGTGTTCGGCCAGGCCGGGGACACGGTCGATGACGTCCATGACGAGCCGGTACCGGTCCAGGTCGTTGCGTACCACCATGTCGAACGGTGTGGTGGTGGTGCCC
Organism: Streptomyces sp. NPDC097981; assembly: GCF_040302565.1. Classification (NCBI taxonomy): domain Bacteria; kingdom Bacillati; phylum Actinomycetota; class Actinomycetes; order Kitasatosporales; family Streptomycetaceae; genus Streptomyces; species Streptomyces sp. NPDC097981. Next base: position 221,940 of record NZ_JBEORW010000007.1, on the reverse strand, counting down.
GACTCCTTGTAGCCGCGCACGTGCAGGTGCGGGTGCCCTGCCCGGCGATAGGCGAGCCGGTGGATCAGCCACGGGTAGCCGTGGTAGGCGAAGATCACGGGCGTGTCCCGGGTGAACAGGGCGTCGTACTCGACGTCCGTCATCCCGTGCGGGTGCTCCTCCCGCGGCATGAGCCGCGCGATGTCGACGACGTTGACGACCCGGACGGCCAGCGACGGCAGGTGCTCGCGGAGCAGCGCCGCCGCGGCGAGCACCTCCAGGGTCGGAACGTCACCCGCGCAGGCCAGCACCACGTCGGGCTCACGCGTGCCGTCGTCCGTCCCCGCCCAGTCCCAGATGCCGGCGCCGCGGGCGCAGTGGATCCGGGCCTCGTCCATCGGCAGCCAGTCGAAGCACGGCTGCTTGCCCGCGACGATCACGTTGACCTGGTCGCGGCTGCTCAGGACGTGGTCGGCTACCGTGAGCAGGGTGTTCGCGTCGGGCGGGAAGTAAGCGCGCACGACCTCAGGACTTTTGCTGAGGACGTGGTCGACGAACCCGGGGTCCTGGTGGGAGAAGCCGTTGTGGTCCTGGCGCCAGACGTGCGAGGTCAGGAGGTAGTTGAGGGAGGCGACGGGGGCCCGCCACGGCAGTGCACGGGCCGTCCTCAGCCACTTGACGTGCTGCGCGACCATCGAGTCGACGATGTGCGCGAAGGCCTCGTACGTGGAGAAGAGTCCGTGGCGGCCGGTGAGCAGGTACCCCTCCAGCCAGCCCTGGCAGGTGTGCTCGGAGAGGATCTCCATCACCCGGCCGCCGCGCGCCAGGTGCACGTCGGCGGGCTCGGTCGCCTCCTGCCACGCTTTGCCCGTGACGTCGAAGAGGTCATCGAGCCGGTTGGAGGCGGTTTCGTCGGGTCCGACGACGCGGAAGTCCCGCCTCTCCTCGGTCGCCTTCATCACGTCGGCGAGGAAGGACCCCAGGACTCGGGTGGGCTCGTGGAGCGAACTGCCGGGCTTGTCCACCGCGACCGCGTGGGCGTCGAGGTCCGGTAGCGGGAGTGGGCGCAGCAGCCGCCCACCGTTGGCGTGTGCTGTTGCGCCGAGGCGCAGGCCGCCCGGCGGAACGCAGGCCAACACCTGCGCTGTGGGACGCCCCTCGGAGTCGAAGAGTTCCTGCGGGCGGTACGAGCGCAGCCACCGCTCCAGCATCCTCAGGTGCTCGGGGTTCTCCCGTACGGCGGCCAGCGGGACCTGGTGCGCTCGCCAGGTGCCCTCGACGGGGTCACCGTCCACCCTGGCCGGCCCGGTCCAGCCCTTCGGGGTCCGCAGGACGATCACCGGCCACGGACGGCGGCCCGAATCGCCCTTCGCGGTACGGGTCTCGCGCCGGATCTCGGCGATGCGGTCCAGGGCCTCGTCCATTGCCTTGGCCATGGCCCGGTGGACACTGCGGGGGTCGTTGCCGGTGACGTGCAGCGGTTCGTGGCCGTAGCCGCGCAGGAGGGCGTCCAGCTCCGCTTGCGGGATCCGGGACAGGACGGTGGGGTTGGCGATCTTGTAGCCGTTGAGGTGCAGGATCGGCAGGACCGCGCCGTCGCGGACCGGGTCGAGGAACTTGTTCGAATGCCATGAGGCCGCGAGCGGTCCCGTCTCGGCCTCGCCGTCGCCGATGACGCACGCGACGAGCAGGCCGGGGTTGTCGAAGGCGGCGCCGTAGGCGTGCGCGAGCGAGTAGCCGAGTTCGCCGCCCTCGTGGATCGATCCCGGAGTCTCGGGCGCCACGTGGCTGGGGACCCCGCCGGGGAACGAGAACTGCCGGAACAGCTTCCGCATCCCTTCGGCGTCCCGGCTGACGTCCGGGTAGGTCTCGGTGTACGAGCCCTCCAGCCAGGAGTTCGCCAGCACGGCGGGCCCGCCGTGCCCCGGGCCCCAGATGCACAGGGCCTCTTGGGCCTGCTCCCTCACCACCCGGTTGAGGTGGGTGTGCACGAGGTTGAGGCCGGGGGAGGTGCCCCAGTGCCCGAGCAGCCGGGGCTTGATGTGCTCGGGCCGCAGCGGCTCGGCCAGCAACGGGTTGTCCATCAGGTAGATCTGGCCCACGGCCAGGTAGTTCGCGGCGCGCCAGTGGGCGTCGAGCTCGGGGATCGGGTACTTCGTCATCTCCGCTCCTTCGTGCGGCAGACCGAGGCGTGCGTCGACTGAGCCGATGCCACAACGGTGCTCCTGTCGGTAGTCGGCCGGCAGGGGAGTGTGGGCCCTCGCCGAGGGACCATCGGCCCCTTCTGGCGGCGCCGCGACGAAGACGACGCTGAAGGCCGACGGCGCCAGTGTCCCGTTCCGACGCCGGATCCCCGCTCGAACCACGCGCCCCGACCTGGGGCAGTACGGAGGACAGACCAGTGACCGAAACCATCGTGGTGGGAATCGACGGATCCCCGGAGAGCCTCGCCGCATCCGACTGGGCCGCACAGGAGGCCGTACGCCGCCACGCGCGCCTGCACTTGGTACACGCCTGGCTGTGGCAGCCCCTCGCCCACCCGTACATCCCCGACCGGCAGACCGAAAGCGACCGTGCCGACGAGGTCCTCCGCCGGGCCGAGACGGCGGTGACCGCGCAGCATCCGGATCTTCCGGTGTCCGCGTCCGTGGTCTCGGACGCCGCGGTTCCCGCGCTGCTGCGGCTCGCGGAGGAGGCCGGGATGCTGGTGATCGGCACGCGCGGCCACGGTGCGCTGCTCGGCTTCCTGCTGGGTTCGTACGGGCAGCAGATCATCGCCGCAGCCCCCTGCCCGGTGGTCTCGGTGCGCCGCACCGCCGCCGACGCCGGCCTGCCCCGGACCGGTGAGATCGTCGTCGGCCAGCAGGGCGGCGTGGACGAGAGCCGCGCGGTCCTCGGCTTCGCCTTCGAGGCGGCAGCGGCCCGGGGCGCGAGCCTGCGCGTGGTACGGGCCTGGAGCCTGCCGCCGGAGTACGCCTACAGCCCCGGCTCGATGTGGATCGCCGAGCGGTTCGGCGGGCTGGAGCCGTACGAGAAGGCAGCCATGGAACAGGCACTGGAACCGTGGCGCCAGAAGTTCCCGGACGTGCCGGTCACCGAGCAGGTCGAGATGGGCAGCGCGGGTGAGGTGTTGCTCTCTGCCGCCGCCGGCGCGGAACTTCTCGTCGTCGGCCGCCGCGTACGCCACTCCGCCGTCGGCACCCGGACCGGCTCCGTGGCCCACGCGGCCCTCCACCACGCACCTTGCCCTGTCGCAGTGGTCCCCCACGACTAGAGCCCCGTCGGTTCAGCGGTTTCACCAGGATGCTCGACCGGTCCTTCCACCGGCCCCACCGGCCCCGCCGGACCAGAGGGCGGCCGGTTTCGTCAGCCGTGACCGGTCACGTCCGCCAGTACGTACCCGCACGGGAATCGACGTGTACGAGATGCCGGCCGACGCGCACCACCTGATACCCCGTACCGGCCCAGGAGCCGGTGTCGCCGTCGTCGGCGGGCAGTGGGGTCCAGATCTCCAGGAAGGTACTGCCGTCCGTGTTGGTGCCCCACTCGATGAGGTTCGCACCCTCCCACCGGAAGGCGCCCGTGTCCTCGCCGGGCTCGCCCTTCAGGTGATGGAAGTGCACGCGCGAGCCGTCGAAGGACGTGGTGCCGGCAAAGCCCCGGCTGTCGGCGAAGTACGGACCTGCCTGCAGCCACACCACCTCGCGGTCTTCCACCAGGGGCCCGCCGTTCCGGCTGATGCCGCGCCGCAGCCACGCTCCCCGCTCGGGCACCGGGACGCCCGGCCCGCCCGCTGCCGGAAGGGCTCCGAGGGCGCCTGCCGGCTCAGGCATCGGCGGCGGCGGTGTCGTCCACGGCCAGCAGCGAGAGCTCGATGTTCCCGCGGACCGCCTGCGAGTAGGGGCAGACCGCGTCCGCCCGGTGGAGCAGGGGCAGCAGGTCGGCCGCCTTCCACCCCGGCAGGGAGACCGTGAGGCCGACCGCGAGACCATAGCCCGCGGGCGTGTCCGTGGCACCGAGCTGTACCTCGCACGCGACGCGCGCGGCCGATGCATCCGCCCCGAACTCGGCAGCGACCTCGGCCAGCGCAGACGTGAAACAGGCGGCGAACCCGGCCGCGAACAACTGCTCGGGGTTGGTGGTACCGGGCACCTTCTTGCGCGGCGGGGCCAGTCGGACGTCGAGGCGCCCGTCGTCGGTGACCACCGATCCGGTACGGCCCCCGTCGGCGTGTGCGGTCGTCCGGTAGAGGGTGCGGGTCAGCGGCACGGTCATGTGGTCAGCCCATCTGTGCGACGAGGGAACGCCGCCCGGGGCCGGACAGCGCTTCGGCGCCTGCCGGTGGGACGGCGCCTGGCGCGTCGTCGTGCATGACCGGGTACGGCGCGTCTCGTCCGGGGCCCGGGGACCGGGCCGCCGGACAATCTAGCACCGGGGCTCCCGCTCCCTCCGCGCCGCTCCGGGGACGGGGCCGTTGAACACCCCGCCGAGCAGGGTTGCGACGCCGTCGGCGCGCAGCGCCCGGCCGGTGGTTTTCGCCGTCCACGTCTCGCCCGGTGATCTCGCCGATGGCGTACACGTCTCCGGTGGTCCCCACCATCGTGATCATCATGACGACGGCCATCGCCGGTCCTCGTCGGTGCGGCCGCAGGGCCTGCTGCTCCGGCCGGCTCGGTAACGGGAGGCCGCCGAGTGGTCTCGGGCGGGCGTGTCACGGACCGGGTCCGGCCTCTGGTGAGGGATGTTCTCCCCGACGATCGGCGAGTGTGCGGAGGTGTCCCGATGGAGGCGAGCGATGGCGGGCGTGATCAGCCCGAGTCCACACCCCGGCGGCCGGCGGAGCCTCCGAAACGGCCGGCTCCTCTGAGGCGCTTGCCGGCTGCCGTGGGTTCCGTCGTCGCGTCGGGGCCGCCGCCGGGGCCGACGCGTCCGGAGTTCTGGCGCAGCCCGTTGCGGGGGCCGTGGCTGACGGCCGTGTTCGGGCTCGTCCTGCTGGTCGGGATCACGGTGCTGTTCGTGACGGGCCTGCTGTCGTACGCGGCGTACAACCCGGACCTGGCTCCGGTCAACGACCAGACGCCCGACAAGGGGTGGCTCGGCTTCTACCTCTTCTCCTGGCCGACCTCGCCGTACTGGCTCTACCGGCTGACCCAGGGCGTGCACGTGGTCCTGGGCGTCGTCCTCGTACCGGTGCTGCTGGCGAAACTGTGGTCGGTCATCCCCAAGCTGTTCGAGTGGCCGCCCGTGCGGTCGGTCAGCCACGGCCTGGAGCGCCTGTCCCTGCTCCTGCTGGTGGGCGGCGCCGGCGTCGAGTTCGTCACCGGCATCCTCAACGTGCAGCTGCACTACATCTTCCCGGGCTCCTTCTACGTCCTGCACTTCTACGGGGCATGGGTGTTCATCGGCGCCTTCGTGGTGCACGTGGCATCGCGTCTGCCGCGAGCGGTCCGCGCGGTGCGGGCCGGACCGGTGCAGCCGCAGGCCGGTACGGAGGAGGCGGCCGGGCTGGTCTCGCCTCGTCCGGCGCTCCCGACCATCTCCCGCCGGGGTGCCCTGGGCATGGTTGGCCTGGGGTCCCTGGCCCTGCTCGTGGTGACGGCCGGGCAGAGCGTGGGCGGGTGGTGGCGCCGGACCGCGCTGCTCGCCCCGCACGGCCAGGATCCCGGTTCCGGGCCCAACGGCTTCCAGATCAACAAGACCGCGGCATCCGTCGGCATCCGGCCCGGCGACATCGGCCCCGCCTGGCGGCTGACCGTACGGGGGCCGGGCCGTCAGGTCATCCTCACCCGGGAGGAACTGCTGGCCATGGAACAGCACGAAGCGGCCCTGCCCATTGCCTGCGTGGAGGGCTGGTCAACCCCCGACCAGCTGTGGAGCGGCGTACGGCTCACCGATCTGGCAGCCCTCGTCGGACAGGGCACGGACACCCCGCAGGCACTGGTGGAATCGGTGCAGCGGGGAGGGTCGTTCAGCTCGGTCGTCCTGAGGGACAACCAGGTACGCGATGTTCGCTCGCTCCTGGCCGTTCGCGTCAACGGTGCGGTCCTGTCCGAGGATCACGGCTACCCGGCCCGCGTGATCGTCCCCGGCGCTCCCGGCGTCCACAACACCAAGTGGGTCACCCGCCTCTCCTTCGGGGAGCCGGCATGAGCGGCACGACCGCCTTCCGTCGGAGCTACGGAGCCTCCCCGCTGCACCTGCTCCTCGTGCTCGCCTCCTTCGCCCTCGCCGCCTACGCGGGCGTGCGCCTGCTCAAGGGAGACAGCGTGGGCGTGGCGCTGTGGTTCGTGGGCGCGGCGCTCCTCCACGACCTCGTGCTCCTCCCCCTGTACTCGGTCACCGACCGGGCCGTGCAGCTGTTGTTCCGAGGGAGGGCGGGAGCGGGCGAGAGGTCGCCGAGGCCGAGCGTCAACCACGTACGGGTTCCGGCCTTCGTCTCGGGGCTTCTGCTGCTGGTCTGGTGGCCGCTGATCCTGCGCCGGGTCGGCCACTACACCGCTGCCACCGGGCTCCCGGCCGATGTTTTCCTGGGGCGCTGGCTGCTGATCACCGCTGCCCTGTTCGCCGGCTCGGCAGCGACCCTCCTCATCCGCACGTGGCATGAATCGGGGCCTCGACGACGAGCGGCTCGACGCCGGCGGCGAGCACGCAGTGCCACGAAGTGACGGCGCTCGCCGGCGGTCCACCGCCCGACCGCTGTCCGGCCCGGAGCCGCAGCACCCGCTACGGCCCAGGGGCAGGAGCTGTACGCCGCGCCGGCGCAGTCGCCGTACCCCGTCGCCGCGGTCGGTGACTTGAACTCCCTGCCGGTGGATGCGACCGGTCCCCACGGCTCGTTCACGGGCGGCGGCTACAAGGACGCCTGGCATGAGGTCCACCCCGCGAAAGACGGTTTCACCGCATCCCAGGACGCCAGCCGCACCAATGTGCCGTCCGAGCTGGACCACCGTTGACCCTCCCCTTACGTCAGGCTTGAGGCTGTATACCGACGAAAGGGCAGGTGGATGAGCTATTCCGTGGGCCAGGTCTCGGCCTTCGCCGAGGTGACGGTGCGTACGCTGCACCACTACGACAAGGCGGGGCTGCTCTCACCCAGCGGCCGCAGCCCCGCCGGCTACCGGCTCTACAGCGACACCGACCTGGCTCGTCTCCAGCAGATCCTCTTCTACCGTGAGCTCGGCTTCCCCCTCGATGAGATCGCCGCCATCCTCAAGGATCCGCAAGCGAACGCCGTGGAGCATCTGCGCTCCCGTCAGCGGCAGTTGAGTGAGGAGATCGCAAGGCTCCAACAGCTGGCCGAGGCGGCGGAACGGGCCATCGAGGTCCAGCAGACCGGGGTGTCCCTGACTCCTCAGGAACGCTTCGAGGTCTTCGGCGAGATCACCTTCGACCTGAGCTACGCCGCACAGGCGGAGGTGAAGTGGGCGCACTCGGAGGGACAGCACGAGGCGATGGCGCGCGCAGCCGCCCACACCAAGGAGGACTGGCGGCAGCTCATGGGCGAAGCCGCCGTCTGGCGCGGGGAGCTCCTCGCGGCCTTCGACGAGGGCGAGCCGAGTGACGGCCGACGGGCCATGGACCTCGCCGAGGAGCACCGCCTGCACATCTCACGCTGGTTCACCTCCTGCCCGCCCGACATGCACCGGCGCATCGCGGACGACTTCTGCGCCGACCCGCGCGCCTTCGCCCTGGTCGTACCTCCGTCACAACAACGCCCCGGCCTCGCCGCCTACATGTGCAGGTCCGTCCACGCCGACGCGGCCCGCCACGCAGGCGGCCGCACCCACTCCGAGGAGCACCGATGAAGATCCTGATCGCCGCGGCCGGATCGCGCGGCGACGTCGCACCCTATACGGGCCTGGGCGCCGGACTGCGCAGGGCCGGCTACGACGTCGCCCTCGCCACCACGGACGCGTTCGCGCCCCTGGTACGCAACGCCGGACTGGAATTCCGCAGCCTCCCCGCCGACACGCGGATGCGCGGCGGCGGTACGGGCAGACGTGAGCTGATGCGCACCGCGGCGGCGTTCGTCACCGAACTGGGCCAGGGGTTCGCCGACGCGATGGGCGACGGCACGGATCTGCTCCTGCTGTCGGCCACCACGGCCCCGCTCGGCTGGCACATCGCCGAAGCCACGGGCACACCGAGCCTCGGCGTGTACCTTCAACCCACCGCACCGACCGGCGACTTCCCGCCCGTCGTCACCGGCTCCCGATCACTGGGCCGCCTCGCCAACCGTGCAAGCGGACGCTTCGCCCTCCGCATGACCGACCGGATCTTCGAGCCGGCGGTCGCAGAGCTGCGCCACCGGCTCCGGCTGCCCCCGGCTTCTCCCTCCGAGATGCGCCGACGGCAGGAACAGGCGAACTGGCCCACCCTGTACGGCTTCAGCACGGCACTCGTGCCACGCCCCGGCGACTGGCGTTCCGGTCTGCAGGTCGTGGGCACCTGGTGGCCCCACCTCGACGCGGCCGAACGGCTGTCCGCGGACCTGGAGGACTTCCTCCGCGCCGGACCCCGGCCCGTCCTCATCGGCTTCGGGAGCATGGCGGCCGGCCAAGGGGAACGCCTGAGCGGGATCGCCGTACGAGCCCTGCGTCGCGCCGGGCTGCGCGGCATACTCCAGGGCGGCAGTGCCGGGCTCGCGGCCGACGCTGACGACGTCCTCACCATCGGGGACATACCGCACGCCCTGCTGTTCCCGCGGCTGGCCGCGGTGGTCCACCACGCCGGGGCCGGCACCTCGGCCGCCGCGTTGCGCGCCGGAGTCCCGGCGGTCACCGTGCCGGTGACCGCGGACCAGCCGTTCTGGGCCGGCCGACTCGCCGCCCTCGGAGCCGCCACCGCCCCGATTCCCTTCCGATCCCTCACCGTTGACGGGCTCGCCGACGCGCTCGACCACGTCGTGAACCGACAGGCATACACACGAGCAGCCACGAGAGCCGCGCAGCACATGGAGACCGAGGACGGCGCGGGCCAGGTCCTCAAGGCCATCCGGCAGCTGACCGGCGGCTGATGCCCGGTCGACGCCGGTCGGCAGACGGCCGCTGCGCAGGACCGCGCGCCGACGCCGGGCCCGGGGCGTTCTCCGGTATCCGCACATTCCGGTACGAGAGCGGGACGTTGTCGTCACGTCACCGGGCTGGACCGCGTGGCCGAAGAGTGGCTGAGTATGAACAGCCTCTTTGTCACGGGCCGTGTCCGTGGCAGGGAGACCTGTCAGGGCCGCCCGTCATGTGACCACAGGGGGATTTCGCGCCATGAGCAACGGCAGAGCTGAGCCGGACGTGCCTCGTCCGGAGAACGGCGAAGCGGCACACGCGCACGCGGAGGGCACGGACTCGCCCGCGACGGACCGTATCGGCGACCAGCACGCGTCGAGCATGTCCCACGGCACCACGCCGGGCGCCGAAGGAGGCTTCACCGACCCGACCCCGGTCCAGGACGGCATCATCGTCCAGGGCGGACGCAGGGCTTCCGGCTCCCACGACTCGGCGCGGGCGATCGGTCCGAAGCAGGACGACCCCCGGGCGGTCGGCGACGGCATCATCGTCCAGGGTGGGCGCACCGGGCACCCGGACAAGAAGGCGCGCCAGAAGCGTGCCAAGACGAAGATGAAGACCATGGCGCTGATCATCGGCGGCGTCCTGGTGGTTGCCGCGGGTGGGGCGTTCGCGGGCCGGCAGCTGGGCCATGACGCGGCCACCACCGTGCCGCAGGCGGCGGCGACGCCCACCGGTTCCGCGTCCGCCGGCGTGCCCGGCGCCCCTGCCCCTGCGGCTTCCTCCGGCAGCCCGGCACCCGTTCCCAGCGGGAGCGCCCCGGCCACGGAGGCGGACTCGGCGACACCCGCCGCCTCCACCCCGCCCGCCCGCAGCGGCAGCAGCGCCCCGCCGGTCCGTACGACGCAACCGGCGCAGCCGAGGCAGTCGAGCACGCCTGCTCCGGCCGCCGCGCCGGTGCTGTCGCTGCGTCCGACCAGCGTCCAGGAGTACTGCGCGAACGGCGGGTGGCCGAACACCCTGGTGGTCCGTAACAGCGGGGGTGGCGATCTGGACTGGTCGGTCGGCCAGCTGCCGCCCGGGGTCACCGTCAGCAAGGGCGGCGGGACCCTCGCCGCCGATGCCCAGCAGGTGATCACGCTGGGCGGTCGGGCCGAGCAGCAGCCCGCGAACGGCCGGTTCACGATCGGCTTCTCCAGCAACGGCGGCAGCGGCCAGGTGACCGTCCACTGCGCCTGACGAGCCGGTGCTCAGCATGGTGCCCGGTGACGGTCGTCGCCTTCCGGGAATTTCTTGGTGCAGTGGAGCCCGGCTGTTATCCGCCATTCCCGGCCGGCGCGTCTCAATCCGTTGCTGACTTCCACGCTTCAAGGCCGAAGCCGCAGGCCGTATCGCCACTTCATGGAAACGCCCAGGTCAGCCGCGCATGTAGCGCGTCGCCACACCTGGGCCCGGGAGGTGTGTGCACTGCCCATGCCGTCACCGGGCGGCTCCGGAGGGCTGTGAGTTTCCTGTGAAGCGAGGTGCTTCAGGGGGGCGGGGTGTGGGATGAGTGCCGACAAGTTCTATATTCGTACGAACCATCCACGCGCGGCCGGGCTGCGGTGATCAGGGGGACGACTGCGATGGCCGATACCGACATCGTTCCGGACGCCAGGACGGAGTCCCGGAGCACCCGCAACGCGCGCAGGAAGTCGCGCAACCGCCGCCGCATGGGCATGGGCATGGCGGTGATCGCCGTGGGCGGGGCCGCAGCCACCGCGTACGCCTTCACGCTGGGCGGCTCCTCCGACGCCGCCCGCGGCGATGCGAAGCTCGGGGCCTCGGGCGGTGCCGCCGGCGCGGCCGCCGCCGCGAAGGGTCCGGAGGAAGCCTGGGACGGCAAGGTCAAGGTACTGGGAGACGGCTCCACCTCGTACACCGGGCCGCAGCCGGGACAGCTCAAGCCCGAGAAGCTCAAGCCCGGCGAGAAGCCGCCGCAGTTCGTGGTGTTCTCCTGGGACGGCGCCCTGGAGGGCGACGACCACCTCTTCTCGCACTTCCGTCAGGTGGCCAAGGAGAACAAGGCCCACATGACCTTCTTCCTCACGGGCATCTACCTGCTGCCGGACAACAAGAAGATGCTCTACCGGCCGCCGCAGCACCCCCAGGGTTCGGCCGCCATCTCGTACCCGACCGTCCCGCACGTGAAGTCCACCCTGGGGCAGCTGCGGGGCGCCTGGGCCGACGGCGACGAGATCGGTTCGCACTTCAACGGGCACTTCTGCGGGTCCACGGGCGGCGGGGACTGGAGCCCCGCCGAATGGAAGAGCGAGATCGACCAGACGTACTCGTTCGTCAAGAACTGGAAGACCAACACCGGCTTCACCAAGGAAGCGCCCCTGCCCTTCGACCCGGACCGGGAAGTGGTCGGCGGGCGCGCGCCCTGTCTGGAGGGCCAGAAGAACCTCCTGACCGCGATCAAGCCGTACGGCTGGCGCTACGACGCGAGCTCCTCGGGCGACTTCCAGCTGTGGCCGTCCAAGCTGGACGGCATATGGAACTTCCCCCTCCAGCTCGTGCCGCTGCAGGGCAAGGAGGTGCAGGTCCTCTCCATGGACTTCAACTTCCTCTTCAACCAGTCGGGCGACAGCACCCAGGGCGACCCAGCGAAGTTCGCGGCGTGGCAGGCGCAGGTCAGGGCCTCGTACATGAACGGCTTCAACCGCGTCTACAACGGCAGCCGGGCGCCCATGTTCATCGGCAACCACTTCGAGGACTGGAACGGCGGCATCTACATGAAGGCCGTCGAGGACGTCATGAAGGACGTCTGCCCGCGCCAGGAGGTCCGCTGCGTGTCCTTCAAGGAGCTGTCGGACTGGCTCGACGTCCAGGACCCGAAGGTCCTGGCCCAGCTGCGCACGCTCGACCCGGCGCAGGCGCCGGACTGGACCGATCTGATCAAGTAGCGGCCCGGCCGGCCCGGCGGCCCGAGGCCGCCGGGCCGTTTGCTGTTCGCTCTACTTCACGGCCTTGATGTAGTCGGACCACAGGCGTACCGCCCGGTCGCTGCCCGGCGTGCCCGGGGCGTCGCCCCCGAGCCCGGTCAGCGGCAGCGGAACCAGGTCGGTCAGCGACATCCGGTAGACCACCACGGCCATGGACTCCTGATCGGTGCTGCCTACGAACCAGCCCGCCGTATTTGCGGCGGTGTTTCCGGTTTTGCCTGCCGCGCCGGGGTGTGCCTTGCCCACCGCCTTCGCCGACCCCTCGGTCACCGCGTCCTGCAGGGCGTCCGTCACCGCGGCGGCGGTCTTCGCCGTCACGGCCCGGGTCGCCTTCGGCGCGTCGAGCTGCACCGCGCTGCCGTTGCGGGTGGCCGAGCGCACCGAGTAGAGGTCGGTGTGCATGCCGTCGGCGGCGAAGGTCTGGTAGGCGCCGGCCATCCGGATCGCGCTGGGCGTCGAGTTCTCCCCGAGAGCGAATCCGGGTACCCGCGGCCCGAGGCTCGATTCGAGCAGCCCCGTGCGCTGGGCGAACGACTCCACCCGGTCGAGGCCGACATCGAGGCCGAGCTGGAGCATGGGGGTGTTGACGGAGTCGGCCACGGCCTGGCGCAAGGTCACCTGCCCCCAGTTGCGGCCTCCGTCGTTGCGCCCCTTCAGTACCTTGCCGCTGCGGTCCCAGTACGGGCCCTCGGGCGTCTGCACGGTCACCTGGTCGTTGCCGTCGTAGGGGGAGGAGGGGGAGACGGGCGTACGGGCCTTGCCGCGCGTGCGCGTCACCCCTTCGTCGAGCGCGGCGGCGTAGACGATCGGCGTGAACGCCGTGCCGACCGGGATCGTCGTCGCGTTCGACTCGTTGAAGCCCTGCTTCAGGTAGTCGGGGCCGCCGTACACGGCGAGCAGCCGCCCGTCGGGGGCGACGCTCGCCGCGCCGATCTTCGCGTGCTTGTCGGTGTCCGGGCGCCGCTCGGCATCGAAGTCCTTCTGCGCCTCCTGGACGGCGGCGGTCAGGGAGGTCATGCGGGCCCGGTCGAAGGTCGTGTAGATCTGGTAGCCGCCGAGGTCGAAATCGGACTCCTTGAGGTGGCCGGCCTTGACCGTGTACGCCTTGGCCATCTCGACCAGATAGCCGGTCTGCGCGCCGGGGATGCCGACGAGGGACGCGCTGGACGGCTCGGGGAACTTCGTGTAGGTGGCGCGCTCGGCGCGCGAGAGCTGGCCCGTCTCGACCATGCGGTCCAGGATCCAGCTCCAGCGCTCGACGGCCCGCTCGTGGTTCTCCTTGCTGAGGGTGGGGTCGAACAGCCCGGCACCCTTGAGGAGGGAGGCGAGGAAGGCGCCTTCGCTGGCGTTGAGCTGCGAGACGTCCTTGCCGTAGTACGCCTGGGACGCGCGCTGGATGCCGTACGTGCCGCGCCCGAACCAGCTGGTGTTCAGGTAGTCCTGCAGGATCTGCTGCTTGCTCTTCCGGTTGTCCAGCTTGACGGCCAGCAGGAGTTCGGTGAACTTCCGGGACAGGGTGCGGTCCTGGTTCAGGTAGGCGTTCTTCACGTACTGCTGCGTGATGGTGGACCCGCCCTGGGTCTCGCCGCCCGTCACTGCGGCGCGCACGGCGCGCAGGACGCCGGAGGGCGAAACTCCGGGATCCGAGTAGAAGCTCGCGTTCTCGGCCGCGAGCACGGCTCCCTGGACCTTGGGAGGCACCTTGTCCAGCGGCATCTCCTGGCGGCTGACCCAGCCCGTCCGGGCCATCGTGGAGCCGTCGGACCAGTAGTAGACATTGTCCTGTTGCGTGGCGAATGAGTTGAGGTCGTCGGGTATGTCCGTTACCGCGTACGCGATCGTGACGAAGCCCAACATGCCCAGGAACGCGGCCAGGCTGGCGCCCAGCCACTGGCGCCGCGAGGGTATCCACCGGCGCCAGCCGCTGCGGCCCGGTCTCGGGAACTCGGGGCGCATGCGCCGCAGCTGCTTGCGCGCCACGGCGAGGCCCGTGCGCACGGCCGGTTCGAGGGCGGGTGCGAGCGCGCCGAGCCGCCCGGCCGTTATTCGTGGCCCGCGCCGCGCCGCGGGCTTCGCCCGGCGGCCCGACGGGGCTTTGCCGCTGCCCAGCGAGGCCGCCAGTCGGCTCCGCGATTGCCGTCCAGCGGCCGTCTCCTGCCTGCCCACTCCGAATGCCCCCTTGCTGTGCTTCCCGCACACACTAGATGTATTTGCTGTGTGATCGGTGTGAGGGTGGCGCTATTCTGCGGCGACGCCCGGCGGCGGTCTCCGGTGATCAAGCGGAGGCGCGCGGCCCGGCGTGCGGGGCGACTCCCGGGGGGCGGCCGTGGACAAAGCGGAACGCAACTAAGTAGTCGCGTAGTTGTGCGAAGATTCCGTCCCCCGGTTCGTGCGGACCGGGTGACAAGGGGAAACAGAGTGATACCTAAGAGGTTCAGGCCCGTCGCCATTGCGGCCCTGACCGTGGTCGTGGCGTCCGGAAGCATGCTCGCGTACTCCGCGACCGCGGTTCCAGGACCCCGCGAGGCCGACCGTGCCACCGCCGACGCCTTCGCCCGTATAGCCAACGACGTGCTCTCCCAGCGTACGCAGGCACTGGTCGAGGACCAGGCGGGGCACCGCAATTCCGGTCAGACCTCCACGAAGACGCGCTTGTCGGCCAAGCTGAAGAAGGACGAGGACGCCTCGCTGGCGTCGCTGCGGTCCCGCAAGACGCGGCTGGCGGAGCTCGGCGAGGCCTACACGGATGCCAAGACCCGCGTCGTCGTGGACAAGGCCACGGTCGCCGGCGGCAAGGCCGTCGTCCAGGTCACCGAGCAGACCACGCTCACGTACAAGAAGCTCCGGGGGGACGAGCCGGATACCACGGACATCGGCACGAAGTACCAGCTGACGCTCACCAGCAAGCCGGGGGGTGCCTGGGAGCTGAACTCGATCACCTCCCAGGACAAGGGTCCCGTCGCGGTCAACGAGCCCGTGGCCGCCACGGTGAACGTCGTCAAGGACGACGGCAACCAGTACCCGGACGGCACGCCCGCGTCCACCAAGTACCCCGCCACGCCGAAGCCCAAGGCGAAGACCGGCGGCGCGTACGACTACTCCGCCATGGCGAAGTACGCGGAGAAGTACTGGAGCAGCTACAACCCGGCGTACCGCAAGTTCACCGGAGCCGGGGGCGACTGCACCAACTTCATCAGCCAGGCGCTGAAGGCGGGCGGCTGGAAGCCCGTTCCGGGCACGTCGACGGACTACCGCAACTGGTGGTACGACGGCAGCAAGCAGAGCGACTCGTGGGTCGGCGCGAACGAGTGGGCGTGGTTCACGCTGTCCAACCAGCGGGCCGCCAACCTCGCCAACGTCTACCAGGCGGACGTCGGCGACATCGTGCAGGTGGACTTCAACAAGGACGGGTCCAAGGACCACTCCATGATGGTGACGTACCGCAGCAGCGCAGGAATGCCGTACCTCACCTACCACTCCACCAACACGTTCCGGAAGTCGCTCGCGAGCATCATCGCGTCCTACCCGAACGCGACGTACTACGCGTACCGCACCTGACGGTGCCCTTCGGCTTCTCCTGCCGCGAGATCCTCGCGGCAGGAGAAGCCGGTCCACACCGCAGCACAACCCGTCACACGGTCCAGCGCAGCACCGCACCCAGGCCGCCCGCCGGTCCGGCCATGCCCGCCGGTACGACGAGGACCTCGCTGCCAGCCGCTGCCGCGGACCGCAGCAGGGCGTCGTCCGCACGGGCCTGCACGGGCTTGTCGACGCCCATCGCCTCCGCCTGGCCGCGCTGCACCGCGACCTCGTCCACGCCGGGCCCGATCCACACCTCGCGTGCAGGGTCCGAGCCCTCGGAGCCGAGCAGCAGGGTGGCCACCTGGTGGGTGCGTACGGCGTCCACGACCGCCGGCATGCCCTCGGCCGCCTCGCCCGGTCCGGTGTCCACGGTGGATTCGCGGTGCTCGCCGGGCCGGCCCCGCCCGGTGCGGAAGCGCTCCAAGGCGTTCTCCAGCCGCTCGCGGACGAACCTGTCGCGGACCTTTGCGATCTCGCGGTCGAGGGCGTCGTTCGACGCACCGGACGACCTGCCGCCGCCGTCGATCTCGGCGGTCACCGCCTGCATGCGCTCGGGCAGCCGGTCGTGGACGGCCCGGCGCACACGGGGATCACCGGTCAGCACCACCAGCTCGGCGCCGCTCCCGGGCCACTGCCGGGCCAGTTCCGCCGCGACGACGGCGGCCGTCTCGTTCCAGGCGTTCTCGACCTTGTTCCGGTAGTGCCACTCGTACCGGTCCTCGGGCATGCTGCGATGCCCGCGGCCCGGCGCCTCGCTGCCCAGGGCCACGCCCATGGCCTCCCGGCCGTGGGCGCCGCACAGCTCCAGATCGGCGCCCGTGCGGTCGATGTACGCCACCAGGCAGCTCGGCTCGTCGCCCCGCAGATCCGCCAGCGGTGCGATGTGCGGCAGGACCGACCAGGTCGCCCCGGTGGCCGCCGGAGCCTTCCCGAGCGGGATGTCGAGCACGACCTCGGCGCCCGCGGCGAACAGTGCCAGGCCCGGCGGCGCCCCGCCGGCGGGTTCCCCGGCGAGCCGGTTCGCCACGGCCCGGACGGTGTAGGCGTCGGCGCCCGCGTCGATCAACCGGGACGCGACCGCGCGCTCGCGGAGCGCCCGTACCCGCCGGGCGTCCTCGGTCGCGCGGGGGGTCTCGACGTACACCGAGGCCCAAGGCCCCGGCCGGGTGAAGAGCGGTTTGAGGAAGCCGAGCTCCATGACGTCCCCCAACGGGTTCAGGAAGGCTTGACGGAGGCGCTGCGACGGCAGCGCAGGGGCAACCCCCTCCTTCCAGGGTGCACCGGCCGCCGGGCCCGTGCCCGCCGGACGGCCCCGCCGCCCGCCCGCCCCGCCTCACGAGGCGGTACGCCTGGGCCGGGCGGGTGGATTCCGGGGCCCGAGCGGTACGGGGACGTGCAGGGGCGGGGAGGACGGCGGCCGTGACCGGAATCCAGTTGACCAGTTCAGCCTTCGCCGACCACACCGGGATCCCCCGCCGGTACACCGGTGAGGGGGAGAACACCTCACCGCCCCTGACCTGGACGGCCGCGCCCCGGGGCACGGCGGAGCTGCTGCTCCTGTGCGAGGACCCGGACGCCCCGACGGCCACGTTCCTGCACTGGCTGGTCACGGGCATCGACCCGTGGACCGGCGGGGTGGAGGAAGGCAGGGAGCCGCACGGCGGGAAGTCCTGGCCCAACGGGTTCGGACAGCCCGGCTGGGGCGGGCCGATGCCGCCACCGGGGCACGGGCCGCACCGCTACTTCTTCCGCCTGTACGCACTGTCGCAGCCGGTCCGTCTGCCCGACCGGCCCGGCGCGGACGCCGTGCACACCGCCGTGCAGGGCAAGGAGCTGGCGGGGGGCACCCTCGTCGGCACCTACCAGCGGTTCTAGACCCGGTCGGAGCTGTGGTCGGCGTACCGCAGCAGCGCCCCGACCCCCTCGTCCAGCCCGAGTTCGTCCTCCGGTACGACGACGAGTTCCGCAGAGGTGCCGACAAGGGCCCGCACCAGCGCCTCGCCGCCGGGTTCCTCGCGGGGCGCCCGTACTCCGAAGGAGACCAGCTCCTCCTCGGCCAGGGCGAGCTCGGTGGGCCGCGGGCCGGTCCACAGCCGTAGCGATGCGGCGGGCGGATGGTTCAGGAGCAGCGCCAGGACCTGGCCGCGCTGCAGGGCCGCGACGGTGGCCTCCAGCCCTTCCGTGGCGGGCCCGCCCAGGGCCCGGCGGCCGATGAAGATGT
Source organism: Streptomyces sp. NPDC097981 (assembly GCF_040302565.1). Classification (NCBI taxonomy): domain Bacteria; kingdom Bacillati; phylum Actinomycetota; class Actinomycetes; order Kitasatosporales; family Streptomycetaceae; genus Streptomyces; species Streptomyces sp. NPDC097981. Next base: position 204,169 of record NZ_JBEORW010000007.1, on the reverse strand, counting down.
TCACCAGGTCCCGGTCGTGCTCCGCCAGCCGGCCGCGGAAGACGCCGGCGAGCTGCGGCTCCAGCAGGGCCCGTCCGGTGTCCGTCGGGGTGTGCCCCCCGACCCGCACGACCTTGCCGCGCACGGCGTGCGGCAGCCGGCGGACCAGGACGTTGCCCGCCCATTCGTCCCCGCCGACGACGACGGCGTCGGCGTGGGCGCGCCGCGCCCAGGAGTCCAGCCGGTGGCCCAGCCGGGCGGCATTGCGGTGCCAGGAGGCCACCTCCCCATCGAAGTGCAGCCGCTCACCCGGGGACACGGTGGAGGCCGGCCAGGTGCCGGACTCGGCCTCCACCCTCACCCACCCGTGCGTCTCGGCCGTCGGCAGCCCGCGGTAGTGCACCACCACCGCCAGGTAGGGGATCTCCGGCAGATGCTGGGCGACCAGCGGCATCGCATCCGGCAGGGTGCTGTAGCGGGCCGAGTCGCGGGCGGGCGGCTGGGGCAGCTCCCCGTCCAGGACGAGCGAGCCGTTGGCCGCGAAGACCGCCTGCCCGTGCATCCCGGGCACCTCCGCGTCCGCGCCGACGGCCTCCTCCAGTACGCCGAGCAGCGCCCGGTCCGCACCCTGCCGGGTCAGGTCCTCGCGCAGCCGGCGCCAGCGCAGCGCGAGGGCCCGGTCGGGCTGCTCGACGTCCCGCGAGGTGTCCAGGTACACCGAGGCGAACGGGCCGGACTCCGCGTACAGGGGTTCCAGGAACGACAGCCTCATTCCGCATCACCACTTGCGAGCGCCGGGCCGCCGGTGGATCCGGAGTCCAGAAGGGCGGGCAGGTCGGCGAACGAGCCGAGGACGTGGTCGGGGGTCCCGGTGGCGGCGCGGTGCGTCTCGGGGAGGTACTTGCCCGTCCTCACCAGGACGCCGGTGATGCCGGACCGCTGGGCGGCCAGCACGTCCGACTCGATGTCGTCGCCGATCATCAGCGTTTCGGACGCGTCGGCCCCGAGGTGGACGAGGGCGCTCGCGAAGAACGCCGGCGCCGGCTTGCCCGTCACCTCGGCCACGGTGCGAGAGGCCTTTTCGAGCCCTTCGAGGAAGGCCCCGGTGTCCAGGTCGAGGCCGCCCTCGGTGCGCCAGTAGAGATTGCGGTGCATGGACACCAGTCGGGCCCCGCGCTGCAGTTGCCGGAAGACGCGGTTGAGGGCCTCGTAGCCGAATTCGGGGCCCGCGCCGCCCAGCACGACCACGTCCGCGTCGCCCTCGTCGACGAGGGTGACTCCCGGCAGGTCGTCCCGTACGTCGCCGCTGTTCAGAAGGAGGCAGCGGGCGCCGGGGCAGTGCTCGCGCAGGTACGCGGCCGTGGCGGCGGGTGCGGTCAGGACGTCCGCGGCACCGACCGGGAAGCCCAGTCCGGCCAGGCGTGCGGCGATCGAGGCGCGGGTGCGGGAGGTGTTGTTGGTGACCAGTGCGAGACGGAGGCCTGCGGCGCGCAGCCGCTCCATGGCCTGGGCCGTTCCGGGCAGGGCCTTCCAGGAGACGGTGAGGACGCCGTCGATGTCGATCAGGACCGCTTGGATCCGCTCCATGGGTCCGACGGTAGCCCAAGGGATCCCCGGCGGCTTCAGGCTGCCCGCAGGCCCTCGTGGCCGGGGGAGTGGGCGATGCGGTAGCGGCGGCCCACCGTGGCCAGGGTCCGGTGGCGGCGGTCGGTGAAGGCGCCGTGGACCTCGTAGGTGCAGCAGGCCGCGGGACCGGAGGGGAGGTGCTCGGGCGGCAGCCGTACCTCGTAGGGTCCGCCGGCCCGGAATCCGCCCAGGTGCGTCACCGAGGGGCTGGTGGCGAGGCCGTCGTCCCGGAGCCGCGTCTCCGTGTACGCCAGCCCGTCGGTGTCCCGGCCCAGCCGGAACACGAGCGCCAGAGTGACCACAGTGCCGTCCGTGAGCTCGATGACCTCACGGTCCTCCGCGCAGTGGATCACGGTTTCACCGTCCTCCCCGGTCAGGAGGCCCACGTCCAGGAGTTCGAAGTCGGGTGCGGCCGGTTTGTCCTTCATGGCCGGCGCCTACCCCGGCTGACGCGCGGGAAACGGCTGCGGGGCCCGTTCGGTGCAGTCGGCCGGGTCAGCGGACTCCGGCCGGGGCGTGACGGTGCGGCTGTGTGGGTGTCGGCCGCCGCGTCGCGGTGTGCAGGGGCGGGCCGGGGCGTGAGGATGGGCTCGTTTCGTTCGTCTCCGCAGACAGGAGCTGTGCCGTGCTCGAACGCCAGCGACGCAGGAAAGCCACCGACGTCACCTTCGTCCTGCCGGCTGATGCGCCGCCGGGGCCGGTGAGCGTGGTCGGCTCGTTCAACGACTGGACGCCCGGTGCGCACGTTCTGGAGGCCCGGCCGGACGGGATGCGAGCCGTCACGGTGGCCCTGCCCGCGAAGAGCACCCATGCGTTCCGGTACCTGGCCGCGGGGGACTACTGGTTCGACGACGAGGCAGCGGACGGGCACGACGGCGTCAACAGCCGCCTCGAAACCTGACCGCGCGCTGCCTGCCGGGTGCGCATCGCCCGCCGCCACCGGGCCGGGCGGCGCAGCGGTCCGGTGTGCCGCTCCCGCGTACGGGCAGGCGCACCGGTGGCCGGGCGGACGCCCCCGGGGAGCGGAGCATGCGGCTCGCTTCCCCTCGCCCCTTGCGGGCGGGCCGCCCCGGCGACGAAGGAGGGATCGGTCATGGGCGACGGTGAACACGCCCCACGCGTCGTGGTGGGTGTCGACGGCTCCCCGGACTCGTACGATGCGCTGCGGTGGGCGGTACGCCACGCGCAGCTGATCGGAGCGGCCGTCGAGGCGATCGCCGCCTACGACCTGCCCCTCGGGGCGGGGTGGCCGGCTCCCGCCGTGGACGCCGATTTCGACGAGGCGGAGACACGACGGGCCGTGGCCGAGGAGATCCGGAGAGTCGTCGGCCGGGACAGCCCCGTGCCCCTGGAGCAGCACATGGTGCGGGGCAACCCGGCCGACGTGCTGCTCGGTGCGTCCGACGGCGCCGAACTGCTCGTCGTGGGCAGCAGGGGACGGGGTGGGTTCGCCCGCCTCCTGCTGGGCTCGGTGAGCCAGCAGTGCGCCCTCCACGCGGCCTGCCCCGTGGTCATCGTCCGGCCGCACGGCGGTTCCGCGGACGAGCTTTCCTAGGCTTGGTTTCCGGGTGTGCCTGCCTGGGCCGTGCTTGCCTGGGCGCGCGGACGCATGCCCCGCTCAGCGCTCCCGCCCCGTGCCTCCCTCGTCCTGGGCTCCGCCGCTGCGCGGGCTCACCCAGCGCCTGCGCCCCGTCCGCGCGTCCGGCGCGGCGGCGGGCCGGTCGAGGCGGCTGGCCTCGTCGGTGTCCGCAGCGGCCGTCCGCTCTTCGTCGCGGCGCGGCGGGGTGCGCCGCCCGGTCCGCGGTGAGCCGTGCCCGTCGTGCGGAGGTACGCCTCCGGCGCCGCCCTGCTCGTCCATGGCTGCCTCCTCGTCCTCCGGATCCACTGCCGGGCGGCTGCCCGCCCCCGGACGTCCGAAACCCGGCGGTCCACCGCCGCGAACGCCGGCGCCTCCGTGAGCCTGCCGATCCGCCGAACGGGTGATGGCGGGGCGCGGCCCCGCCGCAGCCCGGTTGGCGGACCGCACCCCGTGTCCGGCGCCTGCCCCGTTCCTGACGTGCTACGGCCCCGTTCGGCCCGTGCGCGGCACGGGAGGCGCAAAAGCCGATCGGCGGAGGAAAACGCTTGGACCGTGTCGGCGCCCCTGCGCGACACTGCGACGGATGGCCTTTCAGGTCCGACGACACTGGGTGTGGGATGGGATCATCTGAACCACGGGAGGGCGCGCCGGGCTCGGGCCCCGTGCTCCTCGCACTTCGTTATTACGGACGGGAGCTGGCCCGCTTACGGTGGCTGACCGTACCCGCGATGCTGCTCCCGGCGCTGGGCAACATCGGCATCTTCTACATCGCGCCCCTGCTCGTCGCGAAGCTCGTCGGCCGCATCGCCGCGGAGGGGAGCGGCGCCGGCGGCACGGGTCCGATGCTGCCCGCCGTCCTCGGCTTCGCCGGGGTCCTGCTGGCCGGGGAGGCGCTGTGGCGCATCGGGCTGCACTGCCTGAACCGGCTCGACGCCCGCGGCATGGAGCGCCTGTACGTGATCGGCATGGACGAGCTGCTCGCCAAGGACGCGGCGTTCTTCCACGACAACTTCGCCGGTTCGCTGACCAAGCGGGTCCTGAGCTTCGCCTCCCGCTTCGAGGAGTTCGTCGACACGCTGACGTTCTCGGTCATGGGCAGCTTCGTACCGCTGGTGTTCGCATCGGTGGTGCTGTGGCAGTACGAACCGCTCCTCGTGGCCGGGCTCCTGGTGATGATCGCCGTGACGGCGGTGGGCGTCAGGCCGCTGATCCGCCGGCGCCAGGCGCTCGTCGCCCGGCGCGAGGAGGCGATCGCCCGGGTGTCGGGCCACGTCGCGGACAGCCTGATGAACATGGACACGGTCCGGGCGTTCGCCGCCGAGGAACGCGAGGCGGCCGAGCACCGGTCCCGTGTCGCGGAGTCGCGGCGGCTCATGCTGCGTTCGTGGGACTACGGCAATCTGCGCATCGACACGCTGGTCGCGCCGATGTCCGTGCTGACCAACGCGCTGGGGCTGCTGCTCGCGCTGGCTCTCGGCGCGGGAGAGCACGGTGTGGAGACCGTGATCGTCGCCTTCACCTACTACGCCAACGCGACGCGGATCATGTTCGAGTTCAACCAGATCTACCGCCGTCTGGAGAGTTCGCTGACGGAGGCCGCGCAGTTCACGGAACTGCTGATGAAACCGTCGACCGTGCTCGACCCGGTACGCCCTGAACCGCTGCTGTCCCGGGCGGCCTCCGACGTGCGCTTCGAGAACGTGACCTTCGCCCATGCGGGCGCGGAGCCGCTCTTCGAGCGCCTCGACCTGGCGGTGCCCAGCGGGACGAAGATCGGACTCGTCGGCCGGTCGGGCGGCGGCAAGACCACGCTCACCCGGCTGCTGCTGCGGATGACGGACATCGACGGGGGCCGCATCCTGATCGGGGGGCAGGACATCAGCAAGGTGTCCCAGGCCGACCTGCGCAGTCTCATCGCGTACGTGCCGCAGGACCCGGCCATGTTCCACCGCACGCTGCGGGACAACATCGCCTTCGCCCGGCCCGACGCCACCGACGCCGAGATCCGCCGCGCGGCAGAGGCGGCGCACGTCACGGAGTTCGCCGACGCGCTCCCGGACGGCTTCGACACCATGGTGGGCGAGCGCGGCGTGAAGCTGTCCGGCGGGCAGCGCCAGCGCGTCGCCCTCGCCCGGGCGATCCTGCGCGACGCGCCGATCCTGCTGCTCGACGAGGCGACCAGCGCCCTGGACTCCGAGAGCGAGATCCTCGTCCAGGACGCGCTGTGGCGGCTCATGGACGGGCGGACGGCGCTCGTGGTGGCGCACCGGCTGAGCACGGTCGCCACCATGGACCGGCTGGTCGTCCTCGACCGCGGACGGATCGTCGAGCAGGGCACGCACCGGGAACTGCTCGCCGCCGAGGGCGCCTACGCGAAGCTGTGGCAACACCAGTCGGGCGGCTTCCTCGACGGCTCCCCGGCCTCGGCCGACCTGCACTGAGCCCGAGGCGCCGGCGGGCGGCACCCGCCCGCCGGACCCGGACCCCTTCAGCCCACGAGTACACCGGGGTTGAGGATGCCGTGCGGATCGAGCGCCCCCTTCGCCGCCCGCAGTGCGAGGGCGAAGGGCTCGGGGCGCTGGCGGTCGTAGGCCGGGCGGTGGTCCCGGCCGACGGCGTGGTGGTGGGTGATGGTGGCCCGGTGGCGGTGCAGCACCTCGGCCGCGACGGCCTTGAGCTCGTCCCACAGGCTGTCCTCGTCACCGGGGCGGCCCGCGGCGAGGACGGTGAAGTAGGGCGCCGCTCCGTCCGGATATACGTGCGTCAGGCGGCAGTTGACGGTGGCGGGATGTCCGGTGGCCTTGAGGGCCGCGTCGCCGACCTCGGCCCGCACCGCGTCGATCAGGCCGGGGATCCGGTCCCAGGTCGCCGCCGTCTCGAAGGTCTCCGCGACGGCGCCCATCCTGGCCAGGCCGTCGCGGAGGTAGGGCATCCGCAGGAAGGCCGAGCGCCAGGCGCTCACGGCGGCGTCGCCGCCGGCCGGGGCCCCGTCCGGGCGCACGGCCGCGCCGCGGCGCCCGCCGTGCGCGCGGGCCAGGCCCACGGCCCGTTCCAGCCGGGCGGTCACCGGTTCGTCCGCTGACTCGAACCCCAGGACCAGCACGGCGCTGCCGTCCTGCGCCGCGCCCGACAGAGCGGCCTCGCCGGCGTCCAGTAGACGGCAGTTGGCGGGGGAGAGGTCGGACTGCGCGATGGCGCGCACCGCGCGGAGCGCATCGTGGAAGCCGGTGAAGGCGACTGCGGCGGACGCCTTGTGGCGAGGGCGTTCCTGGAGGCGGACCCATGCCTCGGTGATGACGCCGAGCGCCCCTTCGGAGCCGAGGAACAGGCGGTCGGGCGAGGGGCCGGCCCCGGACGCGGGCAGCCGCCACGAGCTGCTCGTGCCGGCCGGGGTGACGACGCGCAGGGACTGCACGAAGTCGTCGATGTGCGTGCGGCCGGTGGCGTAGTGGCCGCCGGCCCGGGTGGCGAGCCAGCCCCCGAGGGTGGAGAACTCGAAGCTCTGCGGGAAGTGCCGCAGGGTGAGGCCGTGGGGCCGCAGCTGATCCTCCAGGCCCGGCCCGAGTGTCCCGGCCTGGACGCGGGCGGCCCGGCCCTCGGTGTCGACCTCCAGGACGCGGCCCATGGCGGTCAGGTCGAGGGACATCACCGCGCGGTGGGCGTCGCCGCGGTACTCCACGCCCCCGGTGACCGAGGAGCCCCCGCCGTACGGGACGACGGCGACCCGCCGGTCGCCGGCCCAGTCCAGCAGGTCGGCGACGCCCCGCTCGTCCCTCGGGCGGGCGACGAGATCGGGGATGCGGCCGGGGCGCCCGCGCAGGGCGCGCACCACATCGCGGTACGCCTTGCCCATGGCGTGGGCGGCGCGGTCCGCGGAGTCGGCGGTGACCAGGTGGGCAAGGCTGGGCGGGGGTTCGACGGCAGGGCTCCCGATGCCCAGGTCGCGGACGCGCGGTACGGGCAGGGGGCGGCTGAGCGTGCCCGGGATCAGGGCGCCCATCGCGACGCATTCGGCGTCGGAGGGATGTGCGTCCGTCCAGCCCCAGCCCCACCAGGAGCGGGTGCGGGACGTCGGCTGCGGGGTGGTGTCGGCCATGGAGGTGCTCCGGAGGTCCGAGGAATTTACCTGTAGGTAAATTACCTACTGATAATATCTGCGCATGGCAACCCCGTCCTCGAAAGCCGGCACCAAGGGAGTCCCGCGGCACCACCGCCGGCAGCAGATGCTGGACGCCGCCACGGAGGAGTTCGGCACCCGCGGCTACGCGGCCGCGTCGCTCCCCGCGATCGCCGCACGCGTGGGCGTCACCAAGACGCTGCTCCACCAGTACTGCGGCACGAAAGAGGACCTGTACATCGCCTGCCTGGTCCCCGTCGGGGACCGGCTCCTGGACGCCGTCCGTACCGCGATGGGCCCGGACGGGACCGCCCCGCACACGCCCCTGCGCGTACTCCACGCCGTCTTCACCGCCCTGGAAGGGCAGCGGGAGGCGTGGTTCGTGCTGTACGACACCTCCCTTCCGCCGGGCGGTGAGGCCGTGCGCCGGGCAGCGGAGTACCGGTCGGCCATCGACCGGCTCGCCGAGGGCGGGACCGCCGAACTGCTGCGCGCGGCCGGATCCGACGACCCACTGGACGCCGACGCGCTCAAGTACGTCTGGCGGGACCTGGTCGCCACCCTCGTCCGCTGGTGGGTCAAACACCCCGAGCAGACCCCGGAGGCCATGACGCAGCGCTGCGCCAGCCTCTTCGCGGCCGCCGCCACGCTCACTTCGGACGGCCGCTGACGACAGGCGGGGTTGTGGCGCACCGGGCCTGCCCCCGATAGTGGGGAGCGGCCGGGGCTCCCCACGGAGCTCCCCACGCGCAAAGACCGGGGCAACTCCCTTCCTGCATCGGGGCAGCGATGAAACGCGTGCTTTCCCTCCTCAGCTCGATCGTCCTCGGCGCCGCCCTGACGGTCGCCGCGGGCAGCCCTGCAGCCGCCGACGCCTACGACTGCCGTACCTGGTACAAGTCGAGCACCACCGCCGCCGGTACGTGTACGGGCGGGACCGGCGAGTTCCGTGTCTACACCCGGTGCGACCGGTTCCTCGCGCAGGACTACACCGTGTACGACCCCACGTGGGACCGGGTCGGTGCCACGAGCACCGCCACCTGTTACAGCGGCGGCAAACCCTACGGCGCCGGGATCCAGGTGCGTTGATCCGGTCGACACGTTCGCCGGCGGACCGGACATCGCCCGGCCCGTTTCCCGGCGGTCACAGGTCCTTGGCGGGCCAGTCGAGCAGCCGTGCACCGATGACGGCGGTCTGGAGCGTGTAGCGGTGCACCGGGTCGACGGGGCTGGAGCCGGTGAGCTGCCGGATGCGCTCCAGGCGGTAGGCGAAGGCCCGCACGCTCAGATTCAGCCGCCTGGCCGCCTCGGTGGCGTTGCAGCCGGAGTCGAAGTACGCGGTCAGGGTGTCGAGCATCAGGGAGGGCCCGCCCCGGGCCTGCCGCAGCGGCCCCAGCACGCTGCGCACGAGGTCGGCCATGGCCTGCCGGTCCCGGGTCAGTACGGGGAAGACCAGGAGGTCGGCGGCCCGCAGCACGGGTCGGTCGAGGTTCATGCGTTCGGCGAGGTCCAGGGCGTTCAGGGCCTCTTCGTACGAGTGGACGACGCCACCGGCTCCGGGATGCGGGCGGCCGATGGCGACCCGGCCGCCCTCCGCAGCGGCGTGCGCCTGCTTCGCGAAGTACATGAGGACGTCCTCCTGGTCGGCCGGAGCCACGCAGACGAGCCGTCCGTCCTTGGTGGTGAGCAGGATCCGGCGGCTGCCGAAGCGGCCGACGAGCGCCCGCTCCACCCGGCGGACGGCAGGGTGCGCGTCGTCGTACGCCTGCGGTCCGGCGGTGACGGCGACCGCGTACGCGTGCGAGAGCAGCAGGCCGAACCGCTCGGCCCGCTCGGCGAGGCGTCCCGGGTCGCTGCGGCCGTGGAGCAGATCGTCGATGAACTCGCGGCGGGCCGCCTCCTCCTGGCGCACGGCCAGCAACTGAGCCCGCTCGTGCCCCTCCGCCAGGGCGTCGACGACCTGCTCGACCGTGGAGAGGACCAGGTCGAGGGAAGCGTGCGGCAGGCCCGCGCAGGCCGCGCGGGTCGCGGCCAAGTGGCTCCGGACCAGGGCGCGCAGCCCCTGTCCGGCCTCCGCGGCCCGTTCCCCCGCGGCGCGGCACGAGGCCAGTTCGTCGCGGGTGAGCCGGCGTCCGCCGACGCAGACCTCGGCCAGGATCCGGTTATAGGCGTCGACATCGTCCTCGGGTATGTCCCGGCCGGCCACGGGGTCTCCTCGATCTTGACGGGCTGATACCGCCTTCTTGACGGCAGGGCGTCAACAGTGGCAGACCGCGGAATCCAGCCGTGACCCGGCATCAGGAAACCGTAAAGACTGCAGGGTCACGGCAATGTGAACGGATGTGCCCACTGGGCAGGATGGATGTGGGGGAACACGGGGGATGGTTCCGATGCCGGGTGGCGGAAACGCGCCCGGCACCGGCCCCCCTGCGCCCGGCCCGACGAGCGGCCGGGGACGAAAGGGGGTCGCAAGGATGCGCGAGTTCGCCGATGCCGCGCGCGGCCTCCCCGCCGGAGCCTTCTCCTTCGCGCCGGCCGTGGTCATCGTGTACTGGATCCTCGCGGAATGCGGCGCCGTCGAGCACGACGCGTGGGAATCCGGCACGGGAGCGTCGGCACTCGGGCCCCCGGGCGTCCGGCTGAGCGTTGCCGTGTCGGTGCTCATCACCGCCGTCGTCCTGCTCGCGGTGGCGGTCCTCGTCGCCCGCGCCGTCACCAGGCCCTCGGCACGCCCGCTCCGCCGCGTGTTCCGGCCCGGCGACCCGCCGCCCTCGCGCCAGGACTTCATCGGCCTGACCGCAGTGGTCCGCACCGGCCGGGTGGACGCCGTGTTCGGGCAGGCCGAGGTGACCGCCGCCGACGGGTCGACCGCCGTTGTGCAGGTCCGCCAGTTCGGCGCCGAGCCGCTGACCTACGGCAGCACCGCGCTGCTCTACGCGTACGACGAACCCGGCGAGTTCTTCTGGGCCGCGCCGTACGACGCGGCGCTCGACCCCCGTACCACCGGCTGAACCCTCTCCGTTCCAGGCCGTCACCGCACCTTCACCGCAAGGACTTCACCATGGATGCCATCTCCCTGGGCATCGGCGTGGTCATCGCCGTTGCCCTGCTCATCGCGGCCGTGTTGCTCTTCGCCCTCAGCCGGCTCTTCCGCAAGGTCGAACAGGGCAAGGCGCTGATCGTCTCGAAGATGCGGAAGGTCGACGTGACCTTCACCGGGCAGGTCGTCCTGCCCGTGCTGCACAAGGCCGAGTACATGGACATATCGGTGAAGACGATCGAGATCCGCCGCACCGGGCGGGAGGGCCTGATCTGCCAGGACAACATCCGCGCCGACATCCACATCAGCTTCTTCGTCCGGGTCAACAAGACCGTCGAGGACGTCATCAAGGTCGCCCAGGCCATCGGCACGCACCGGGCGAGCGACCCGGCGGCCATCCAGGACTTCTTCGCCGCCAAGTTCTCCGAGGCGCTCAAGACGGTCGGCAAGCAGCTCGACTTCGTCGACCTCTACACCAAGCGCGAGGAGTTCCGGGACCGCATCATCCAGGTCATCGGCACGGACCTGAACGGCTACCACCTCGACGACGCCGCCATCGACTTCCTCGAACAGACCCCGATGACGCAGCTGGACGCCGCGAACATCCTCGACGCCCAGGGCATCCGCAAGATCACGGAACTGACGACCGTCGAACACGTGCGCACGAACGAGTTCCAGCGTACGGAGGAGAAGGAGATCACCCGGCAGAACGTGGATGCCCGGGAGACGATCCTGGAACTGGAGCGGCGGCAGTCGGAGGCCGAGATCAAGCAGCGGCGCGAGGTCGAGACGCTGCGGGCCCGCGAGGAGGCCGCGACGGCCAAGGTGCAGGAGGAGGAACGCCTGGGAGCCCAGGGCGCGTTCCTCAGGACCGAGGAGCTCCTCGGGGTGCAGCGCGAGAACCAGGAGCGCGAGATCACGGTCGCCCAGAAGAACCGCGAGCGGGTCATCGCCGTCGAGAACGAGCGGATCGAGAAGGACCGCATGCTCGAAGTCATCGCGCGCGAGCGGGAGACCGCGCTCTCGTCGATCGCCAAGGACAAGGAGGTGGAGGCGGAGCGCCGCGAGGTCGCCGACGTGGTCCGGGAGCGGATCGCGGTGGACCGTACGGTCGCCGAGCAGGAGGAGTCCATCAAGAGGCTGCGGATGGTCGAGGAGGCCGAGCGCACCCGGCAGGCGATCGTCATCGCCGCGGAGGCCGAGGCCCAGGAGCGCCTGGTCAAGGACATCAAGGCGGCGGAGGCTGCGGAGGCGGCAGCCAGGCACCACGCTGCGCAGCAGCTCACGCTCGCCGAGGCCCGGCTGAAGTCCGCCGACTTCGACGCCCGCGCCAGACTGCGGCTCGCCGAGGGCGCCCAGGCCGAGACGGCGGCAGCCGGACTGGCGGCGGTGCAGGTACGGGAGAAGGAGGCCGACGCGATCGAGAAGACCGGCCGCGCGGAGGCGCAGGCCACCCAGGCACGGCTGACGGCACAAGCCGAGGGTACGAAGGCGCAGGCGATCGCGGATGCGGCGGTGATCGGGGAGAAGCTGAAGGCCGAGGCGGCCGGGCTCACGGAGAAGGCCGCCGCGATGGCCGCGCTGGACGAGGCCTCGCGCGGGCACGAGGAGTACCGGCTGCGGCTGGCGGCGGAGAAGGAGATCCGGCTGGCCGGGCTCGACGTGCAGCGGCAGGTCGCCGAGGCGCAGGCCATGGTGGTCGCGGCCGGGCTGGAGAAGGCCGACATTGACATCGTCGGCGGCGACTCGGTCTTCTTCGACCGCCTGGTCTCCTCGATCTCCCTGGGCAAGGGCGTGGACGCGTTCGTCCGGCACTCCGACACCGCACAGGCGCTGGCCCGGCCCTGGCTGGACGGTACGTCCGACTTCACCCAGGACGTCACGCGCGTCCTCGGCTCGGTCTCGACCGCGGACGTGCAGAACCTGACGGCGTCCGCGCTGCTGATGAAGCTGATGCAGGGCGGCGGGGCGCAGTCCGGACAGGTGGGCGAGCTCCTGGACACGGCCGGTCGGCCGGGACCCGCCGACAAGCCGCTCGCGAAGCCCGACGCCGGCCTCAACGGGGCGGCCAAGGCCTGAGCAGCCCAGGCGTCCGAGGGGCCGGCGGCCGGGCGGCCGCGGCCCCTGCGCACCCCGGCGGCCGAGGCCGCAGACACCGTACGCATCCGCAGGGAGCCAGACCATGACCGGCACGATGTCCGCCCTGGACGCGGGCACCTACGAGGTGCTGCGGGACCGCCTCGCCGCACAGTCCGCCGAGCTGGCCCGCAGGGCCGAGGCCCTCAACACCCGCCGGACCGGCGAGTTCGGCTCCACCGGCCTCGCCCTGGCCGGCTCCGGCCGCATCCGCACCGACCACGACAGCGTGCCCCGCGACATCGTGGCCGTCGGCGACACCCTCCTCTTCGGCCACACCCTGCTGCCCGGCCCGAGGCCCGGGACCACCGTCGCCGACGTGTTCGCCCTGTACGACCGCGACCTCGCCCCGCTGCCCGCCGACGCCGTCCCCGGACTGCTCGACGACCCCGAGTTCGTCCGGGAGTTCGCAGCCCTCCACCGCTACTACCGCGGGACCCGGCTGCTCCGGCTCCGCCGCACCGACGGCAGACTCCTCGCCGTCTTCCGGACCGGGGAGAACAGCGAGGACATCCGGGTCCTGCGCTGGGCCCTGGACCCGGACGGGACCGTCACCTTCCTGGACGCCCACGGCGAGCGCGACCACGTCCACCCGCCGGCCCACGACTTCGAGTGGACCACCACCACCCGCGCGGACCACGTCCCGGGCCGCCACCCGCACGTCTCCGTCGACGGCGAGGTCTTCGTCGCCACCGTCGGCGGCACCCTCACCGTCAAGGCCGAGAACGACACCGAGACCGGCGAGGGCATCCACTCGGAGCCGGTCGACGAGCCGCTCCAGTCCCTCGCCGACGCGAGCATCGATCACGCCCGCGTGGGCCCGCTGATCCTGCTGCGCATCCGCCCGTACAAGGAGGAGACGCCCCGCCACCTGGTCTTCAACCGCACGACCGGGACCGTCGTCCGCCTCGACGGCATGGGGCAGGCCGCCCGCCGGCTCCCCGAGGACCAGGGGATCGTCTTCCCCGGCGGCTACCACCTCGCCGCCGGCCCCTCGAAGACCTTCGAAACCCCCACCGACGGGCTGGAGTTCGAGCAGGCCGTACGCGCCCCCAACGGAGAGGACGTCCTGTACGTCTTCCACGCCCGCGCCGAGGGCCGCAGCCTGCTCCTCCCGTACAACCTGATCCGCCGGGAGATCGCCGCACCGCTGGCCTGCCAGGGGTACGCCCTCCTCGAAGACGGTGCACTGCTGGTGCTGCGCACCGACTCCGAGGAGCCGACCCGGGTGCACCCGCTCCAGCGGTGGACCTCCCCGTTCGTCTCCGACACCCACGCCGCCGCCCGGCCCGTCGGCAGCGGCGCCCTGGCCCGGGTCGGCAACGCCGACCTGGTGCGCGGCATCTCCGACTGCCTGGCCGTCGCCCACGGGTCGGCCGGGCCGGCTCCGACCGCCGCCGGGTACGAGGCGCTCGTCGCGGCCTGTGTACGGACCGCCGACCGCTACCACTGGCTGGGGGACGGCGACCTGGGGGACCTGCGCGCCGCCCTGGACGAGGTCCGGGCCACCGCCGAGCAGGTCCTCGCCGAGCTCGGCACCGTGCGGACCCTCACCCGGCAGGCCGCGGACGCGCTGGCGGAGGCCGCGGACAGGACCGCCTCGCTGGTGCGCCGCACCCGCGGCGAGGCACCCCGCACCACCGGCGACTGGGTGGACCGGCTGACGGCGCTGCGCCGCGCGCAGGGGCGCCTGCTCGCCCTCAAGGAGATGCGGTACGCGGACACCGGCCGCATCGACGCCCTCGCCGCCGACGCCGGATCCGAGGTCGCGTCCTTCGCCGGGCGGGCCGTGGCCTTCCTGGCGCGCGAGGACGCCTTCGCCGCCCACCACGAGGACATCGGGCAGCTCACCGAGCAGGCCGGTGCGATGGCCACCGCCGCCGACGCCGCCCCGGTCGCAGCCCGGCTCGACGCGCACACCGAGAGCCTGGCCACCGTCACCGAGGTCGTCGCCGGCCTGGACACCGGGGACGCCACCGTACGCACGTCCATCCTGGAGCGGATCGCCGAGGTGCTCGGCGCGGTCAACCGGGCTCGCGCCACCCTGGACGCCCGCCGCCGCGAGCTGCTCGCACAAGAGGGCGAGGCCGAGTTCGCAGCCGAGTCCGCGCTGCTCGGCCAGGAGACCACCGGGGCACTCGCCGCCGCCGGCACCCCGGAGGCGTGCGACGAACAGCTGTCCCGGCTGCTGGTGCGGCTGGAGGGCCTGGAGTCCCGGTTCGCCGACTCCGACACCTTCCTCGACCGGATCTCCATCCGGCGCACCGAGGTGTACGAGGCGTTCTCGGCCCGCAAGCAGAACCTGCTGGACGACCGGGCCCGGCGCGCCGAGCGGCTGGCGGACTCGGCCGCCCGGGTCCTGGAGACCGTGAACCGGCGGGCTGCGGTCCTCGCCGACGCCGACGCGGTCAGTACGTTCTTCGCCACCGACCCGATGGTCGCGAAGGTCCGCCGCACCGCCGGCGAACTGCGGGACCTGGGAGAGCGCACCCGGGCCGAGGAGCTCGACGGCCGGCTGAAGGCCGCCCGGCAGGACGCCGCCCGGTCCCTGCGCGACCGGTCCGAGCTGTACGCGGACGGCGGCCGGACCTTCCGCCTCGGCCGGCACCGTTTCGCGGTCAACACCCAGCCCCTGGAACTCACCCTGGTCCCGCAGGGCGACGGCCTGGCCTTCGCCCTGACCGGCACCGACTACCGCTCCCCGGTCACCGATCCGCGGTTCGCGGCCACCCGCCGCCACTGGGGCCAGTCGCTGCCCTCCGAGAACGCGGACGTCTACCGCGCCGAGTACCTCGCCGTACGGCTGCTCACCGAGCACGGCCCGGCCGCGCTGGCCCGGGCCGACCTGCCCGCCCTGGTACGGCGGGCCGCCGAGGCCGCTTACGACGAGGGCTACGAGCGCGGCGTCCACGACCACGACGCGACCGTGATCCTGACCGTCCTGCTGCAACTGCACGAGAAGGCGGGCCTGCTGCGCCACCCGCCGCAGGCCCGCGCCGAGGCGCAGCTCTTCTGGGCGCAGCGCACGACCGGCGCGGAACGGGAGACCTGGACCCGGCGCGCGGCCTCGCTCGCCAGGGTCCGGGCGGCCTTCGGGCCGACCCCGGCGATCACCGCGTTCCGGACGGAGCTGGCCGAGGCCATCGGGGGCGGCCCGCAGTCCGCCGTGTACCTCTTCGAGGAGCTGGCCGGCGCCCCCGAAGGGTTCGTCACCAGCGCGGCCGTGCGTACCCTCCTCGGCGACTTCCGCCGGGCCGCGGGCACATCGGCCTATGCGGAAGACCTCGCCGCCCTGACCGCACCGGCCGACCGGCACCAGCTCGTGGAGGCCTGGCTCACCGCCTACACCGCCGCGAGCGGCGCGCCGGCCGACCCCGGGGACCTCGCGGAGGCGGTGGCCGTCGAGCTCTGCCCGGACCTGCCCCGCTACGCGTCGGATGCGGCTCTGACCGGGACGGCCGAGGGCCTGCTCGGCCGCCACCCCCGCATCACCGGCCGGACTCTCACCATCCGCATCGACGAACTCCTCTCCCGTACCACCGACTTCGCCGGCTCCGTGGTCCCCGGCTTCCGCGCCTACCAGCGCACCCGCACCGCCCTGCTCGCGGCCGAGCGGACGCGGCTGCGGCTGGACGAGTACCGCCCCAAGGTCCTGCCCACCTTCGTCCGGGGCCGCCTCGTGGACGAGGTCTGCCTGCCGCTCATCGGCGACAGCCTGGCCAAACAGCTCGGCACCACGGGCGAGACCAAGCGGACCGACAGCAGCGGCCTGCTGCTGCTCGTCTCACCGCCCGGCTACGGCAAGACGACCTTGATGGAGTACGTCGCCGACCGGCTCGGCCTGGTCCTGGTCAAGGTCAGCGGTCCGGCTTTGGGCAAGGCCGTCACCTCCCTCGACCCGGCCGAGGCCCCGAATGCGACCGCCCGCCACGAGGTCGAAAAGATCAACTTCGCGCTGGAGGCGGGCAACAACACGCTCCTCCACATCGACGACATCCAGCACACCTCGCCGGAACTGCTCCAGAAGTTCATCCCCCTCTGCGACGCCACCCGCCGGATGGAGGGCGTCCGGAACGGCGAACCGCGCACCTACGACCTGCGCGGCAAGCGGTTCGCCGTCTGCATGGCGGGCAACCCCCACACCGAGTCCGGGCAGCGCTTCGAGATCCCCGACATGCTCGCCAACCGGGCCGACGTCTGGAACCTCGGCGACGTCCTCACCGGCAAGGAGGAGGCCTTCGCCGTCAGCTTCGTGGAGAACGCCCTGGCCTCGAACCCGGTCCTCGCTCCGCTCGCCTCCCGCGACCGCACGGACCTCGACCTCCTCCTCCGGCTGGCCTCCGCCGACCCCTCCGCCCGGGCGGACCGCCTGGCCCACCCGTACGCCCCGGCGGAGCTCGGCCGGATCACCGCCGTCCTGCGGCACCTGGTGACGGCCCGCAGGGCCGTCCTCGCCGTCAACACGGCGTACATCGCCTCGGCGGCCCAGAGCGACGCCACCCGCACCGAGCCCCCGTTCCGGCTCCAGGGTTCGTACCGCAACATGAACAAGATCGCAGCCCGGATCGACCCGGCCATGAACGACGCCGAACTCGCCGCGCTCATCGACGACCACTACACGAGCGAGGCCCGGACCCTGACCGGCGGAGCCGAGGCCGACCTCCTCAAACTCGGCGAACTCCGCGGCACGCTCACCCCTGACCAGGCAGACCGCTGGGCCGCGGTCAAGGCCGCCTGGGTACGCACCCGCAGCCTCGGCGGCCCCGACACCGACCCCCTCTCCCGCGCGGTCGCCGCACTCGGCCTCCTGGCGGACCGGGTCGCTTCGGTCGAAGCCGCCATCACCCGGGCCGGCGGTCCCCGCCTCACCGGCTCCGACACCACGGCCCGTCATGCGGTCCGGAGGTCCGAGACGTGACGGGCCGTCCGCTCACACGGGACCGGGGCCTCCACCGGTGTGCGCCGCCGTCGTGCGCCGCCCGGCGCCCGGGCCCGGTGCCTTCGCGCGGGTCACTGCCCGCCGACGCCGGACGGCCGAGGCCACGAGCACCAGGAGGACCGCGATCCCGTATGCGGTCGCGCCCAGTGCCGCCTGGTAGCGGAGGACCGGGCCGAGGACGTACACGGCCGCGCCCGCGAGGGCGACACCCAGCCATTCCCAGCGTCCGTCGAGCGCCACGAGCGCGATCAGAAGCAGGGCGTACCAGGAGTAGCCGGGCGTGAGGAGGGCGAAGGCCCAGCCGGTGACCAGGAGCGCGCCGCTCCACGGGCGTTGGGGGTCGCCGCGCCGCATCACGTACAGGGACACGCCCGCCATGGCGGCGACGAGCACCGGGAACGCCCAGCTGTCGGGCAGGACGAGGCGCAGCAGCGCGTAGCGGGAGCCGGCGGAGGGGTCGTCGTAGCCCTCCTCGTCCACGTAGCCGCCGAGGTAGCCGAAGACGGAGTCGTGCGAGAGCAGGACGTACGGGAGGTAGGCGAGCACGGTGAACGCCGCGGCGGGCACCAGCACGGCAGCCGCGTCGCGGACCCGGCGCACCCCGGACAGCGCGCCGGGCAGGACGATCGCGGGCATGAGCTTGGTGGCGACGGCGGCGCCCAGGACCAGGCCTCCCACCGCCCGGCGGCCGGGGCCGTGCGCCGCGACGAGCCCGAGGCCGATCACGGCGAACAGCACGCCCAGAACGTCCACGTGCGCGTTGTTCACGGCCTCGACCGGCACGGCCGGGCACCAGGCCCAGTAGGCCGCTGTACGGAGGTCCCGGCCCCGGCGGCGCAGGACCAGCAGGAGCGCACCGGCCGTGCCGAGGGACAACAGGCCGGCGCCCACCTGGAGCGGCTTGTGCCGGGCCCCCTCCGGGGAGAGCCGGTCGACCGCCAGGAAGTACGCCTCCGCGACGGGCGGGTAGATCGTGTGCACGGCAGGCCGGTTGATCCGGGTGCAGTGCGCGACGGTCCCGCCGCCGGGGATGCGCGCCCGGTCCGGGCCCGCGCAGGCGGCCCCCGTGGGGAAGAGCCACGGGTCCCGCAACCGGGCCGGCCCCGGGTCCTGCGGGGCGTGGTCGTAGGGGGAGATGCCGGCCGACTGGACCCGGCCGTCCCAGGCGTAGCGGTACGAGTCGGTGCTGGTCCGGGGAGGCGCCACCAGCCCCGTCACGGTGACGGCGACCGCCCCGGCCAGGAGCAGGGGCACGACGTGGGCGGCCGGAACCCGGCGCAGGGCGAGCAGCGCGCAGGCGAACAACGCCCAGCAGGCCGCGTACCCCCGCAGCAGCCCTGCGGGGTCCGTGAAGTAGCCGTCGTACCGGACGGTCAGGACGAGGGCGGCGGTCAGGGCGGCGAGGGCCGTGGCGGTGAGGACGGTGCGCGGGTTCACCTCCGCAGCCTTCCAGGAACGGGCCCCCGCATGCGGTCCGGAAACCCGCACGTCCGCATTCCGTAAGGTGTTCCACCCGCCCACACGGGCACTGCCGGGGGTGTCATGGGGCCATGCGCTTCACTCCGCCCCAAGACCCGCCGATCACCTTCAAGGCCCGGCTGCACGACGCCCGCACCGCGACGGTGATCGGCCGCGTGCTCGGGCTCGCCATCGTCGTCTGTTTCACCACCGGCGTGCTCAGCCACTACCTCCAGCACCCGTCGGCCTGGCTCGCCGACCGGCTGCCGAGCCGCCCCTACTGGGGCTACCGGCTCTCCCAGGGCCTGCACGTGGCCTCCGGCATCGCCGCGATCCCGCTGCTCCTGGCCAAGCTGTGGGCGGTCTACCCGCGGCTCTTCGCGTGGCCGCCGGTGCGGTCCGTCCGGCACGCACTGGAACGCCTCTCGGTGGCCGTGCTCGTCGCCGCCGGGATCTTCGAGCTGTTCACCGGACTGCTGAACACCTTCCAGTGGTACCCCTGGCCGTTCAACTTCGTGCCCGTGCACTACGCCGTCGCCTGGCTCCTGCTGGGCGCGATGCTCCTCCACATCGCCGTCCAATGGCCGCACATACGCGACCACTTCACCCGCCGCTCGCCCGGCACCCTGGCCCTTCCCGCAGCCGACGGACCGGACCGCAGGCAGCTGCTGGCGGCCGTCGCGGCAGGGGTCGGCGCGGTCACGCTGACCACGGCCGGGCAGTCCGTCACCGCACTGGGTCCGCTGGACCTGTTCGCCCCGCGCAGCCCGGCTCACGGACCGCAGGGACCGCCCGTGAACCGCACGGCCGCCGCGGCACGCGTCACCGAGGCGTCCTTGGCCGACTGGCGGCTGACCGTTGCCGGGCCGCGCCCGTACGCCCTCACCCTGGAGGAACTGCGCGCACTCCCACAGCACGAGGTGACCCTGCCCATCGCCTGCGTCGAGGGCTGGAGCAAGTCCGCCCGGTGGACGGGAGTACGGGTACGGGACCTGCTGGAACGCGCCGGAGGAGGACCGGGCGCGCACTGCCGGGTGGTGTCGCTGGAAGCGTTCGGCGCGTACCGGGTGATGGAGCTGGGCCGCCTGTACGCGCAGGACCCGCGCACCCTGCTGGCGCTGCGCCTGAACGGCGAGGTGCTGTCCCTGGACCACGGCCACCCGGCGCGGATCATCGCCCCGAACCGGCCGGGCGTGCTCCAGACCAAGTGGGTCGGCCGACTGGAGGTGGCGTGATGGCGTACCGGTACGTACTGGGGGGCCTCGGCCTGACGGTGATGGCCTTCGGCGGCTCCCTGCTGCTGCAGCAGCCCGAGCCGGCGCGGATCGCGCTGTGGCTCGCGGGCGGAGTCCTCGTACACGACGGGCTCATCGCACCGCTGGTGCTCGCCATCGGCGCACTCGCCGCGGCGACGGGCCTGCACCTGCGCGGGGTCCCGCGCGCCGCGCTGGTCGTCGCGGGCTCGCTGACGGCGATCGCCCTGCCGCCGCTCCTGCGCCCGGACGGCGTGGCCAACGCGACGGTGCTGCCGCTGGACTACCTGCGGAACTGGCTGCTGGCGATGACGGCGGTCGCCGTGATCACGGCCGGGTACCTCGGAGCACGCGCATGCGTGCGCGGGGCGGCCCGGCGGCGCTGAGCAGCGGAGACAGCGGAGGGGGCTGACGCCGGACCGGCGTCAGCCCCCTTTTTTCTGTGTCGCCCCGTCAGCGCTGCAGGCCCACGAAACTGCGGCCCGCCGCCTGCCAGGGCACCGACCGGGTCCAGCCGGCGTCCGCGGCTTCGGCGCACAGCGCGCGGGTGCCGAGGCGGGCCCACCAGAAGGGCGCCCCGCGGCCGCCGCGGCCGTCGTCGACGTGCACCTCGACGCGCTCGTCGACATCGGCGGTGGCCACCTCGACCAGCAGGGAACCACCCGGTGCGGCGAGCCGGGCGGCGCGGCGCAGCAGGGCGGCCGGGTCGCCGCCGATGCCGATGTTGCCGTCGATGAGCAGGACCGTGCTCCAGCGGCCTTCGCCGGGCAGCGGATCGAAGACCGACCGGCACAGGGCGCTGCCGCCGGCCCGCATCGTCAGGGCCACCGCCTCGGGGGTGACGTCCACGCCGAGCGCCCGGTGCCCGCGTGCGGCGAGGGAGGCGACGAGGCGCCCCGGGCCGCAGCCGATGTCCAGGACGGACCCCGTGCAGCGGGCCAGGACGGTCGCGTCGGCCTCGTCGGGCTCGGCGCACCAGCGCTCCACGTCCAGCGGCAGCAGCCAGCCGTCCGAGCGCCGCAGGTAGAGCGGCCCCTGGCCGGTGCGCAGCGCGTCGGCGTAGGGATCGGCCCGCCAGGCCAGGGCCGGTTCGGTGAGCTGGGCGGTCATCCGGTCACCGCGCAGAGCCCGGAGTGCAGGGCGGCGAAGCGGGTGCCGGGCGCCGCGGCCGCGACCCGCTCCGCGTCGGCAGGGGTGTCCACGTCGCACAGCTCGGGCAGGTCCCGTACCACCCGCCCGGAAGCGGTCAGCCGGCTGCGCTGCGCCTCGCCCGTGACGGGCAGGGACATGGGGACGCCGAGGAGCAGGGCAGGGTCGGGCTCGGCCAGGCCGAGCGCCCAGAACCCGCCGTCGTCGGCGGGGCCGAACCAGGCGTCCGTCCCGCTGAAGTCGAGGCCCCGCGCCAGGAGTTCCCGGGTGACCTGGGGCGTGTCCATGCCGACGAGCAGGGCCGGTCCGTCGGCCTGGGCGAAGGCCGCCGCCAGCCGGACGTCGAGCCCGCCCGCGCACTGCGGGACGACCTCGATGCCGGCGGGCAGCCAGGGACCGGGCTGCCCGTCGAGGACCAGGACACGCCGCCGGGCCGGGGTGGCGAGTACCGCGTCGAGGGTGTCCTGGAGCGCGGCGCGGGCCAGGACCGCGGCCTGCTCGGGTGTGAAGTGGGGGGTGAGGCGGGTCTTGACCCGTCCTGCGACGGGGGACTTGGCGATGACGAGGAGGGTGCTCATGCGCGGACCCCCTCGGTCGGGGCGGTCCGGCTGCCCGGCGGTTCGGCGAGCACCTTGCGCATGTCCCGCACGGCGTGCCAGGTGCCCCGCCAGGTGCCGGTGACCTTGGACTTCCCGGAGCGGGGCAGGTACGGGACGTCCGTCTCGGCCACCCGCCAGCCGGCGTCGGCGGCACGTACGACCATCTGGAGCGGGTAGCCGCTGCGCCGGTCGGTCAGCTCCAGGCCGAGCAGGGCCTCGCGGCGCGCGACCCGCATCGGTCCCAGGTCGTGCAGCCGCAGTCCGGTGCGGCTCCGCAGCATCCGCGCCAGCGCGAGGTTCCCGGCGCGGGCGTGCGCGGGCCATGCGCCGCGCCCCTGCGGGCGGCGCCGGCCGAGCAGCAGATCGGCCTCCCCGGCGGCGACCCGCGCGGCCATGGGGGCGAGCAGCCCGGGGTCCATGGAGGCGTCGCAGTCGCAGAAGCACACGAGGTCGGCGCGCGCCGCGAGGAGCCCGGCGTGGCAGGCGGCACCGAAACCGCGCCGGCTCTCGTGCACGACGGTGGCGCCGAGGCTCCGGGCGATGTCCGCCGAGCCGTCGGTGGACCCGTTGTCGACGACGATGGCCCGCCACCCGGCCGGTACCCGGGCCAACACCCAGGGGAGCGCCTCCGCCTCGTCGAGGCACGGCAGTACGAGGTCCGCGCGGGGCGGAGTACAAGCAGATGAAGTCACCCTCCACACCGTAGGAACCAGGTACGGGGAAAAGTGGTTTCGAGACCTTACGAAACGCGGACGCCATCCTGGGTGGACGCACCATCCGGCGTCCCCGCGCCCCCGCGCGCGCCGACCACCCCGAGCCACCGCCCTGGCGGACCGCAGGGCGGGGCGGCCGCCGGGGCGCGGGGGCGCCGGGCCCGGGCAGGCCGGGCGGGAGGCTCGGGCCGGGCAGGGCGCACCGAGCCGGCTCGTGCGGGAACCGCCCGGGCACGTGCAGGCCGCCCCGGCGGGCCAGGCCAGGCCCGGCCGGGGACGCCGACGGGGTCAGGGTGAGGGGGCGCCCGGATCCGGCCCTGGGGGACCGGCGTGGACGTGACGGGCCTATGGGCGTCCGACGAGTCCGCTCTCCCGCGGAGTCCGGGCGTCCGCCCCGGCCGCCAGTTCGGCCATGCCCACGGCGAACGGCACCACCGGGAGCCAGCCCAGTTCGCGGCGCAGGCGCGCCGAGTCGGCGGTGATGTGCCGTACGTCGCCCAGCCGGTACTCGCCGGTGACGACCGGGTCCGGGCCCGCGCACGCGGCGGCCAGCGCCGCGGCCATGTCGCCGACGGTCCGGGGATCACCGCTGCCCACGTTGTACGCGGCGAAGCCCGTGGTCCCCGCCGTTCCCGTCAGGGCCTCCAGCGCCACCACGTTGGCCGCGGCCACGTCCCGCACGTGGACGAAGTCCCGGCGCTGGCCGCCGTCCTCGAAGACGTGCGGCGCCTCGCCCCGCGCGAGCGCGGACCGGAACAGCGCGGCCACCCCCGCGTACGGCGTGTCGCGGGGCATCCCCGGCCCGTAGACGTTGTGGTAGCGCAGCGAGAGGACGCGCCCGCCGGTGGCCCGGGCCCACGAGGCCGCCAGGTGTTCCTGGGCGAGCTTGGTGGTGGCGTAGACGTTCCTGGGGTCCATCGGCGCGTCCTCCGAGACCAGCCCGGGGGCGAGGTCGGCGCCGCAGTCCGGGCAGCGCGGCTCGAACCGGCCGGCGGCCAGATCGGCCTCGGCGCGCGGGCCGGGCCGGACCACACCGTGCGCGGGGCACTCGTAGCGGCCCTCGCCGTAGACGACCATCGACCCGGCGAGCAGCAGGCGCCGCACGCCCGCCTGCGCCATCTCGGCCAACAGCACCGCGGTGCCCAGGTCGTTGGCCGACACGTAGCCGGGCGCGTCCCCGAAGTCCTTGCCCAGGCCGACCTTGGCCGCTTGGTGGCAGACCGCCTCCACTCCTGCCAGCGCCTCCCGTACGGCCACCGGATCCCGTACGTCCCGTCCGTCCTCCGCCAGGTCGAAGACCACCGGCTCGTGCCCGCGGCCGATCAGCTCGTCGACGATGTGCGAGCCGATGAAGCCCGCTCCTCCAGTCACAAGTACACGCATGTCCCGAAGCTATGCCGTGGGCGGCCCGCCGACGCGTTGGGCGGGCCGCACGTCACGGATCCGTAAGACGGATCCGCACGGAGAAGAGGGACGGAACGACCCTCCAGGCACTCCGCACGGGCGCCGACGAGCAGGTCAGCGGTCAGCGGTCAGCAGCACAGGACGGGGACCCGCTGGACGGCGTTGTTGCCGAAGCCGCCACGGTTCCACGGCTGATCGGGGGGCTGGGTGCGGCCCGTGGCGTCCGTGGCCCTGACCGCCAGCGTGTGGCTGCCCGGGGTGGCCGTCCACTGCGCGCGCCAGGCCTGCCAGGCCCCCGGGTGGGTGCCGGGCGGGGTGACCTCGGCGTCGGCCCACGTCAGACCGCCGTCGGGGCTGAACTCCACCCGTACGACCGGCCCGTACCCCGACCAGGCGCGCCCCTCCAGCCGTACGGGCCCGGGGTGCACGACCCGCGTGCGGGACATGAAGTCCGGGAATCCCGGCGGGACGAGCAGGGCGCGCGGCGCGATCCGGGTGACCGGTTCGCCGGGCTCGTCCGGGGTGTGCCGGAAGCGGTAGGCGACCGACTGCTGGAAGCCGGTGAACGGGCGGTCGACGAGAGAGATGTCGCGCAGCCATTTCACGTGGGCCATGCCGTACCAGCCGGGCACGACCAGCCGCAGCGGGTACCCGTGCTGCGGCGGCAGGGGCCGGCCGTTCATGGTGTGGGCGATCAGGACGTCCTCGCCGGCCGGCAGCGCCAGGCTGCGCCGGTAGTCCTGCTCGACGCCCCGCTCCACGCCGTGGTCGGCGCCGGTGAACACGGCCTCGACGGCTTCGGGCCGTACGCCGGCAGCGTCGAGCACCGCGCGCAGGGGTACGCCCGTCCAGTCGGCGGTGCCCACGGCCTCGACCAGCCAGGGCTGGCTCACGGGCCTGGGCGAGAGCCGGGCCCGGCCGTTTCCCGCGCACTCCATCGTGACCCTGCAGGTGACGGACGGGAGTGCGCGCAGGGCCGCCAGGTCCAGGCTGAGCGGCGTGCGCACGTGCCCCCCGACGGACAGCCGCCACACCGCGCCGTCCGCTTCGGGTATGTCGTAGTGGACCAGTACGTAGTGCAGCCCGGGCGGCGTGACCTCGTAGCGCAGCGCCTCCAGCGGCAGCCCGTGGTTGCGGGCCGCGAGCGCCAGCTCGTCCGCGCCGATGCCCTCACCGGCATCCGCGACGCGGCCGGGGGCGCTGACGTCGTTCAGCGACGGCGGCTCCATACCCCCATGGTCGCGTACGGCGCCCGGCCCGGCACGTCATGGGCGGTTTCGGCCGGTGCGGAGCAGCGTGCCCGTCACGGGGACACGGCGATGCGGCGCACGGGCCCCGCCGGTAATCCGGTCGACGCCCTGATCCGGATGGCGTTGGCTGGCCGCATGACCGAGCTGCGCACCGACCGTCTCCTGCTCCGCCGGTGGCGGGAGTCCGACCTCGAACCGTGGGCGGCATTGAACGCCGATCCCGAAGTCCGGGAACACCTGGGGGAGCTGCTGACACGTGAGCAGAGCGATGCCGCGGCGGCGCTCATGCAGGCCGACTTCGACCGGCGGGGGTTCGGATGGTGGGCGCTGGAAGCGCGGGAGACCGGCGAGTTCATCGGCCGCGTCGGACTGGACGAGGTCGATGGGGACCTGCCGTTCGCGGGGGTGGACATCGGGTGGCGGCTGGTGCGTCCGGCGTGGGGCCGCGGCTATGCCACCGAGGCGGCCCTGGCTTGCCTGGCCTTCGGCTTCGAGGTCCTCGGGCTGCCGGAGATCGTCGCGTCGACGACCGCCGGCAACGTTCGTTCCCAGGCGGTGATGCGCCGGATCGGCATGACCCGGGACGCGGCCGACGACTTCGTGGATCCCAGCGTGCCCGAAGGGCCGCTTCGCCGGTGTGTGCTGTACCGGATCGGCGCGGAGAGGTTCGCGGCGGACACGGAGGCAGCCGAGGCCGCAGCCGAGGCCGGCTGACCCGTCTGCCCGGGCGCGTCCGGCATATCCGTACATCCGGCGCATCCGGCGCATCCGGTCCATCATGGAGGGGCGGCCGGACCGTCGTACGGCCGCTCCGCGTACCGGGGCGCGTGCGCCGGCCGGGAGGTGATCCGATGGACATGGACGACTCGCGCAGGGCCTGGGCCACGATGATCGGCGTCCTCGCCGTGATCCTCGCCAACCTCACGGCGATCATCCTGATGAACACCGTCGGAAAGTGAACCGCACTGGTTCACGGGCTCAGGCGGGCTGCGGGGTGAGGCGCTTGAGGCCCTTGCGGTCGTAGTACGTGGTCATGGCGAAGCCGAACAGCAGGGCGAGGACGGTGCCGATCGCGATCATGACCCAGGAGCGGGCGAGTCCCGCATCGCCGCGGGCGCTGAAGTAGAGGATGGCGCGCACCCCGTCGCTGAGCTGCCGCATGGGCTCGAAGTGGGACAGGAAGCGGTAGAAGCCCGGGACGGCCTGGAGCGGCACGGTTGCGCCCGACGAGGGCAGGCCGAGGACGATGAACACGAACATCGACACCAGCTGGCCGATCCCGCCGAACGCCGCGTTGATGGCCTGCACGCCCAGGCCGACGGCGAGCGCCGCGCAGTAGGAGTAGAACCACAGCAGGGGCAGGTGGGACGCGTCCATGCCCAGGACGGCAACGCAGGCGACGAGCACCAGCGAGACGCTGAGCAGCGTGATCCCCGCGGTCATCGCCATCTTCAGCAGGAGCGTCTGTGTGCGGCTGATCGGCACCGTCGGGCGGCGGGTGTGCCAGGGGCCGATCTCGTTGTCCGCGTAGCCGAGGGCGGTGTCGACGCCGTTGCTGATGACGTTGCCGCCCATGAACCCGGCCAGCACGAGCAGCAGGGTGTAGTAGAAGGCGGTCAGGCCGAGACCGCTGTCGGCGCCGATCGGGTGGCCGACCTGGGTGACGACGTTCACCGGGTCCGCGAGCAGCAGCTTCACGGCGGGGCTCGCCTGCGGACCGGCCGCTGCCGTGAGCCGTCCGCCGATGCTCTGGGACGCCTGGTGCGCGGCCTTGGTCGTGGTCTGACTCGCGAGGGAGGAGCCGAGGCTGCCCTTGCCCGGGTTGGTGAGCACCAGGAGCGTCGGCTGCCGGGTGGCCCCCGGTGTGGTGAGGGCGGTGACGGTGTCCGTGAAGTCTGCCGGGACGACCAGGGCCCCGTAGACCTTGCCGGAGTCGAGCTGCTGCTGGGCCTGGGCCCGGGTGAGCACGCGCCAGTCGGCCTTGCCGCCCCCGGTGTCGGCGGCGATGGCGGTCGTGACCTGGGCACCCAGGTTCTCCCTCTGCCCGGCCGGCGGCCTGCCGGTGTCGTCGTTGACGAGGGCGATGGGCAGATCGCGCAGGTCCCGGTTGGGGTTGACGATGCCACCCATGTACAGCAGGGACAGCAGCAGGGCGAGCAGCCCCGTGAGGACCGTGGGCACCAGCCACAGCCGGGGGTGGCGCAGCAGCGTCGCGGCAGTGGCCTGAGGGGCGGCGGGCTCGGCCATGGTTCTCCATGGGTTCCGGGCGCGGCCGTGCGAGGGCCGCACAGCGGGCGGGAACGGCCGAACGGGGTGAGGGCGTGCCGACCGTACGAGAGGTCAGCATGAGGCCCGCACCGGCTCGGGCCCTCGCACGCCTCGCGCTCCTCCCCCCGTTGCAGTACGGGGACCGCACCGCGCCGCGCCCGGTGGCGTCAGCGGGCCGCGCCGAAGTCCTGCGTCCAGTAGGAGCCCGGCTGTGCGAGGCCGACGCCGATCTCCTTGAACGAGCAGTTGAGGATGTTCTCCCTGTGCCCGGGGCTGTTCATCCAGCCGGTCATGACCTGCTCGGGCGTGCTGTAGCCGTAGGCGACGTTCTCGCCGTAGGTCATCCAGGTGTAGCCGGACCGGGTGATGCGCTGGCCCGGGTCCGAACCGTCGGAGCCGGTGTGCGACATGTTGGCGTGCGCGGCCATGTCCTTGCTGTGGTTCAGCGCTGCAGTCGTCAGCTTCGCGTTGACGGTGAGGGCCGGGCACCCGACCTTGGCGCGCTCCTGGTTGACGAGGGCCACCACTTCGGCCGCCGGGCCGGAGGGCGCGGTGCTCGGGGGCGTCGGGTTCGCCGAGGTGACCGGAGTCTTCGGCCGGGCCGGGGCCGGCTGCGCGGGCTTTGCCGTCGCGGAGGGCTTGGCCGCTGCCGTCGTCGGCGCCGTCGTCTGCGGAATCGGGGTGGTCTCCCCAGCCGGCGTGGCGGTCCCGATCGGCGTGTCCGTCGGTCCCGACTGGATCTGGATCGACTCGCTGGGGGAGGGGGCGATGTGGGAGTGGTGCATCGTGTGCTTCCCAGAGGCCCTCGCCGAGCCCGCCTCCTGGGAGTGCAGGCATGCCATGGCGGCCGTGGGTATCCCCACGATGCCGAGGGTGACTGCGGCGATCGATATCTTCTTGTACTGCGTTCTCTTGCGGTGCTTGTGCATGCGTGACCTCACGTGGTTTCTGCGATGCGTCCTGCGCCTGAGCTGCTGGAGCGCCGGGGCCGCCATTCTTAGAAGCCCCGGAAGGGGCTGGCAAGTCTCGCCGCCGGTCCACGCGGCAGCGCCGGACACCGGGCTTGAAATGGGAGGACAGCCGTGCTGGCCGTGAGGCCGCCGGCCCGCACGGACGGATGACGTCCCCTCAGGCGAGCCTGTGACGTGGAAAGATGCCGCAGATCGCCCCGGTCCCCGAATTACCTATTTCGGCGAAGAGGGGGAATGTCGATTCCAATGGGACAAATATCGATATGTCGGTGAGGCGCGAGTGGACGTAATGCTTCCGTGATCCCTCGGGCCACCGTGATGCATGTCACTGTTTCGGGCGGGAACCGGCCGCCGTCCGCACGGTGCTGCTCGGGCTTGGGTTCGGGCTCGGGCTCGGACTCGGGCGGGCGCGGGGAGCGTGGGCGCGGGGCCGGCGCCGAGTGGCGTGCCGTCGGACCCGGCCCCCGTCACCGGTGCCCTCCGGGCGTCAGTACACGTCGCGGCCGTACCGCCGGTCGGCGGCGAGCTGCTTCAGATATGCGGCGGCCTCGTCCTCGTCCAGGCCGCCGTGAGCCATGGCCGTGCTGCGCAGCGCCCGGTCCACGTCCTTGGCCATCCGGCTCGCGTCGCCGCACACGTAGAAATGGGCGCCGTCCTGGAGCCAGGACCACAACTGGGCGCCGTGTTCGCGCATCCGGTCCTGGACGTAGACCTTGGACCGCTGGTCACGGGAGAACGCCAGGTCGAGGCGGCTGAGCGTGCCGTGCCGGTGGAGCTCCTCCAGCTCCTCGCGGTAGTAGAAGTCGGTGGCACGGCGCTGTTCGCCGAAGAACAGCCAGTTGCCGCCCCGGTGGCCGAGGGCGCGGCGGTGTTCGAGGAAGGCCATGAACGGGGCGATGCCGGTGCCCGGGCCGATCATCACGGCCGGGGTGTCCGGGTCGGCGGGCGGCCGGAAGTGTGCCGAGCGCTGCACGAACAGCGGTACGGGGCTGCCCGGTTCGGCGTCGGCGAGGAAGGTGGACGCGACGCCTTTGCGGGGGTGGCGGCCCGGACCCTCGTACCGCAGGACCGAGACGGTCAGGCTGACCTCGCGCGGGTTGACGAGGGGGCTGGAGGAGATGGAGTAGAGGCGCGGCTGGAGACGTCTGAGGCGCTCGGCCCACTCCTGGGCACCGATGCGGACCGGGAACTCGGCGAGGATGTCCACCAGTTGCCGCCCCCAGGTCCAGCGGGAGAGGCCGTCCTTGTTGTCGGGGCGGGTCAACTGCCTGAGCGTGCGGTCGCCGGTGTGCTCGGTGACGAAGCGCAGGAGGTCGGGTGTGACGCGGGTGATGTCCAGGTGCCGGTGCAGTGCACGGGCGAAGGGCATGGGGCCGTGTCCGGGTACGGCG
Source organism: Streptomyces sp. NPDC097981 (assembly GCF_040302565.1). NCBI lineage: Bacteria > Bacillati > Actinomycetota > Actinomycetes > Kitasatosporales > Streptomycetaceae > Streptomyces > Streptomyces sp. NPDC097981. The sequence goes on along the minus strand of NZ_JBEORW010000007.1, from coordinate 174,297 downwards.
ACCTCGGCGTCGGCCGGCAGGCCCGTCACGGCCAGCCATTCCGCCACCAGGTCGGGGCAGTTGGCCGGCTGGACGCCGAGGGCGTCCCCCGCCTCGTACGACGGGCCGTCCTCGCCCAGGTCGAAGGTGAACCGCCGGACCTCCTTGCCGGCGCCGGGCAGGCTCAGGAGCCGGTTGCCGGACAGCCGCGCGGGGTGGGGGGAGTCCTTGCCCGCCGCGGGCGAGGGCCGGGGCTTCGCGGCGGCCGCCACCGGGTCCGGGGCGGCGGCCAGGGCGTCCCGCAGCTGCTCCGTCCACCGGCCGGCGGCCTCCTCGTAGTCGGGCTCGCAGTCCACGCGGGGCAGGATGCGGCGGGCTCCGAGCTCTTCGAGACGCCGGTCGAGCCGGCGGCCGTGTCCGCAGAAGGCGTCGTAGCTGGAGTCTCCGAGCGCGAGCACCGCGAACCGGACGTCCTCCAGCCGCGGTGCGTCGGCCGCGCCGAGGGCCTCCCAGAACCCGGCGCCGTTGTCCGGTGCGTCGCCGTCGCCGAAGGTGCTCGTGACGACCAGCAGGTCCGTGCCGGGCGTGAGCGAGTCGGGGAGGCGCTCGGCCATGCTGTGCACGGCCGCGGGGAAGCCGCTCGCGGTGAGTTCGCTCCCGAGGGCGGCGGCGAGACTCTCGGCGTTCCCCGTCTGGGAGGCCCACAGGACCACCGTCCGCCGGGTCGGCGTGTCCGGTGCGGCGGTGGCGGCTGCCGGGGCGGCGGCGGTCGTCGCCGCGAGGGCGGTCGCGGTGCGCGAGTACGTGCCGGCGAGCACCCCGTCGACCCAGAGCGCGTGCCCGGCCTCGAAGGGGGCGCCCGCCGGCAGCAGCGGGACGTCCGTGCCGGGCGGGGAGGAGGCGAGCCCGGCCAGGAATCCGGCGAGGTACTGGCGCTCCCGGCCGGAGAGGGCGGGCGGCTCGTTCCCGTTCAGCCCGAACAGCGAGGCAAGGACGGTGACGGCGCCCGCCGTCGGGGCGGTCACGGGATGCGTCAGGGTCGTCGTGGTACTGCCCGGTCCGGTCCCGCCGGCCGAAGCGCCGCCGAGGCTGGCACCGGCACCGGCACCGGCACCGGCACCGGCACCGGCACCGGCACCGGCGGCGGGGCGGACCACGGGAATCGGAACCGGGACCCGTGTCCTGGTCAGCGTGACGGCACACATCTTGAACTCGGGCTGGAAGGAGAGGGGGTCGACGGCGTCGTTCGTGACGGCGTTGACACTGAGGTATTCGCCGAACAGGTCGTTCCAGTGGAACGGGGCGAAGCAGTTCCCGGGCCGGACCCGGTCGGTGACGACGGCCGGGAGCACGGCCCGCCCGCGCCGCGAGGCCACCTCCACCCCGTCGTCCTCCGCGATGCCCAGGGCGGCGGCGTCCTGCGGGTGGATCTCCACGAACGGTCCGGGGGCGAGCTTGTTCAGCTTCGCGACCTTGCCGGTCTTGGTCAGGGTGTGCCACTGGTGCTGTAGGCGGCCGGTGTTGAGGACGAACGGGTAGTCGTCGTCGGGGAGTTCGGCGGCCGGGAGGTGCGGGCGGGCGAAGAAGGACGCCCGCCCGGAGGGGGTAGGGAAGACCAGGCGCGGACGGCTGCCGTCCGGCCGCTCGGCCAGGGTCTGGCTGACGCCGTCGTTGAGGTAGCGGACCGGGTTGCGGTCCGGTCCGCCCGGCGCGGCCGGCCACTGCACCGGGCCGGTGCGCAGCCGCTCGTACGTGACACCCCGCAGGTCCCAGCCGGTTTTCGGGTTCCATGCCTGCCGCAGCTCCTCGAAGACCTCCTCGGCGCAGCTGTACGTGAACGCCTCCGCGAAGCCCATCTCGCATGCGACGCGGGCGATCAGCTGCCAGTCGGGCAGGGCCTGGCCGGGCGGGTCGGCGGCCCCCCGGACCAGGGTGAGGCTGCGCTCGGAATTGATCATCACACCGTCCGACTCGGCCCACAGGGTGGCGGGGAGCACGATGTCGGCGTAGGCGTTGGTCTCGGTCTCCGCGAACACGTCCTGTGTGATGACCAGTTCGGCGGTCTCCAGGGCCTTGATGACGGTGCTGCGGTTGGCCACGGAGGCAACCGGGTTGGTGCAGATGATCCAGCACGCCTTGATCTCGCCGGCCGTCATCTGCTCGAACATCTCGACGGTGCCGCGCCCGACGTCGGTGCGCAGGGTGCCGGCCGGCACGCCCCACAGCTCCTCGGTGAACCGCCGGTCCTCGTCGACGAGGACCGAGCGCTGACCGGGCAGTCCCGGCCCCATGTAGCCCATCTCGCGGCCGCCCATGGCGTTGGGCTGGCCGGTCAGGGAGAAGGGGCCGCTGCCGGGGCGGCATATCGCCCCGGTGGCCAGGTGCAGGTTGACCAGGGCGTTGGTGTTCCAGGTGCCGTGGGTGGACTGGTTGAGGCCCATGGTCCAGCAGCTCATCCACTCGCCCGCCTCCCCGATCCACCGGGCGGCCAGCCGGATGTCCGCCTCCGGTATGCCGGTGATCCCGGCGACCTTCGCGGGCGGGTAGTCCCGCAGGAAGGCGGGCATGTCCTCCCAGCCCTCTGTGTGCTCGGCGATGAAGGCCGGCTCGGTCCAGCCGCCCTCGACCAGCAGGTGCAGCAGGCCGTTGAGGAGGGCCAGGTCGGTGCCGGGCCGTATCTGCAGGAACAGGTCCGCCTTGTCGGCGGTGGCGTTGCGCCGGGGGTCGACGACGATCAGCTTCGCGCCGGACGCCTTGACCCGGTCCATCATCCGCAGGAAGAGGATGGGGTGGCAGTCGGCCATGTTGGCGCCGATGACGAAGAAGGTGTCGGCGCGCTCGAAGTCCTCGTACGATCCGGGCGGTCCGTCGGCGCCGAGCGAGAGCTTGTAGCCGCTGCCGGCGCTCGCCATGCACAGCCGGGAGTTCGACTCGATCCGGTGGGTGCGCAAGAACCCCTTGGCCAGCTTGTTGGCCAGGTACTGGGCCTCCAGGGACATCTGGCCGGAGACGTAGAGGGCGAGGGCGTCGGGGCCGTGTGCGTCGAGGACCGCCCGGAGGCGGTGGGCCGTTCGGGTGATGGCCGTGTCCACGTCCACGGCGGTGGGCTCGGCGCCCCGCTCGCCGCGCATCAGGGCGGTCCGGAGCCGGCCGGGCGCGGCCAGCATGTCCGCGTGGGTGGCGCCCTTGGTGCACAGCCGGCCGGCGTTGGCCGGGTGCTGTCTGTCGCCGCTGACCTTGGCCACCGTCCGGCGGCCGTCGCCGTCCCGGGCGATGTCCAGCACGACGCCGCAGCCGACGCCGCAGTAGGAGCAGACCGTCCGTATGTGTCCGGTCGCCGCTTCCGCCTCGGACACAGGAGACCCCCTCGGAGAACACCGGCCGATGCCCCAGATCCCCGGGCGCCGCGGCCGTGTGCAGGTCGATCCCGTGGGACCCAAGGTAGAAAGTCCCTGTTGCACGCATGTGACGGGCGGTGCCGCCCAGGGGTTACAAGCGGCTGTGCCGACGCCGCCACGGGCCGTGAGGCGCGCTTTCGCGCAAGCACAGCGGGCCGCGGCCCGCGGCCCGCGGAGCACGCTCGCCCGACGGCGGTGCGCCCTCGCGGGGCCGGTCATCCGTGCCAGATCTTCTCGTACGCCTCCCGGTAGCCCCGGGGGTCCCAGGAGGTGGCGCCCGCGCTGTTGTCGGCGGTGGAGATGTGGACCGGGGCGACGTAGCCGCTGGCCGGCCGGCCGGCGAAGGCGCGGTTGAATTCGTCGACGATCTGCCAGCCCTGCTGCGAGAGCGGTTCCGGGACGGTGGCGGCCTGGTACTGCTTGCTGTTGATGCGCCGGAAGGCGGAGGAGTCGCCATCGCCGGCGCCGATGTTGAAGGGCGGGCCGGCGCCGGGCTTCCCGGCCGCACGGAAGGCCGGGGCGGCATCGTCGAAGTACAGGTCGTTGATGGCGACGGAGTGGGTCCACTTGTCCCGGAGGCGGGAGAGCAGCGAGGACACCTCCTGGGGGGTGCGCCGGCTCGCGTCCGGAATCGGGATGTTCTTGTGGGCCAGGACCTTCACACCGGGACAGTCGGCCAGCCGCTGCTCGATCAGCTTCGACTTCGTGCCGGCGAACGGGATCGAGTCGTCGGTGAAGACGACGACTCCGGCGGAGCCGTCGGCCCGGGCGATGACCCAGTCCGCACTGGCCTTCGCCACTTCCTCCACCTTCGTCGTGATGTTCGTGAAGAGCCGCGGATCCGTGCTCGGGCCGGGGGCGCTGACCGCGTGCCAGCCGATGAGCGGGATGCCCGCCTGCTCGGCGCGCGCCACCTGCTGCGAGGTCAGCCGGGGATCGAAGCCGCCGATGACGATGCCCGACGGCTTGAGGGTGACGGCCTGGCTGAGCGCTGCCTGGATGCCGGCCGGGGTGCCCTCCCCGTCGATCACCCGGACCTTCCAGCCGATGGCCTGCGCGGCCTCCTTGATGCCCTTCGCGACTCCGGCGACGCCCGGATTGGTCATGGTCTGCGCCACGTAGACGATCGTCTTTCCGGGGACCGCCGCGGGGCCGGCGGTGGGGCCGTTCCAGGAGGTGTCGGTGCTCTCGGCACGCTGAACGGCCGCCTTCGCCTCCTGTAGGACGGCCGGGCAGTCGGCGGCCGAGGGGCCGGCTGCCTTCGACGGGCCGCCTCCGCAGCCGGTGACGGCGGTGGCGGCCGCTGCCAGCAGGGCTGCGGCCGCGATGGCGCTCTTGTGGTTCCGGTACACGGTGCTCCTGACGCTGTGTGCGCTGCGAGTGGTCTACGGGGCGCCGTCCGCCGTCGTGGCGGGCCCTGCCGCGGGCGGCCCGCCGGCCGGGGCGGGGTCCGTGCGCAGCTGTCGGCGGGACGAGTAGCCGGCCAGCCCGACCGCGATGAGCAGAGTGGCGCCGTTGAACAGCGGCGTCGCCCAGAACTGGGCGCCGAGCTGCCCGATCCCGGCGAGCCCGACGGCGAGTACGGCCACGGCCACCAGCGTTCCCAGGGCGTTGGCACGGCCCGGTTTGATCGCCGTGGACCCGAGCAGGGCACCGACGAAGGCGGGCAGCAGATAGTCCAGTCCGACACTCGGGTTGCCGATCTGCTGTTGCGCGGCGAGCAGCACCCCGGCGAAGCCGACGACCGTGCCCGACGAGGCGAAGGCGTACACGCAGTACCTGCGGGTGGGAATGCCGATGATCTCGGCGGCGCGGGGGTTGGAGCCGATGACGTACAGGTAGCGGCCGAACGGCAGCCGCTCCAGCACCACCCAGAGGACGAGGACGAGGCCGAGGACGTAGTAGGCGGGAACCGGCAGGCCAAGGAAACGGGAGTCGTAGAGGCCGGTGAAGGCGGCCGGAAGACCGTCGGAGCCGGGGACGATCCGGCCCCCTCCGGTGATCCAGCCCGTGACGGCGTACATCATGCTGCCGGTGCCGAGCGTGGCGATGAGGGAGTCGATGCGGGCGAACTCGACGATGACCCCGTTCACGGCGCCGGCCAGGGCCATGCCCGCGACGACCGCGAGGCAGGCGAGCGGCCAGGGCCAGCCCCCGTCGACGATGAGGTACAGCACCAGGACGTGCGCCAGGCCCAGGCCGTAACCGATGGACAGGTCGAAATTGCCGCTCGCGATGGGGACCGTCACCCCGAGGGCCAGGATGGCCGGGATCGACTGGTTGGAGAGGATCGAGGAGACGTTGTCCTGCGTGGGGAAGGTGTCAGGCAGGACCAGGGAGAAGACCAGGAAGAGCATGACGGTCAGGGTCAGGAGGCCGTACGTGCCGATGAAATGCCCGTGCCGGTGACCCTGCAGGCGCCGGCGCGGGGACGAGGGGCTCACCGGCCCTCCGCGGGTCCGGTGATCGCGGGCAGGGCCGAGGCGGTGCGGGTGAGTTCGGTGACGCTCAGGGCTTCGCCCGACAGCTCGGCCACGACGCTTCCGCGCCCGAACACCAGCGCGCGGTGGCACACGCCGGCGACCTCCTCGAAGTCGCTGGAGATGAGCAGGACCGCTCCCAGGCCGGCGGCCAGGGCCTCGTCGAGGAGCCGGTGGATCGATGCCTTGGCTCCGACGTCCACTCCGGCCGTCGGTTCTTCGAGGATCAGCAGACGACGGTTCACCCGGAGTCCGCGGCCGAGCAGCACCTTCTGCTGGTTGCCGCCGGACAGGGTGGCGATCGGCACCTCGCTGTCGCGGGGGCGCACCGAGAACCGCTCGATCAGGGCGGCGGCCTCAGCGCGTTCGCGCCTCGGAGCGATCCAGTGCCACGCCGGCACGCCGGCCGACCGGGGATCGGCCAGGAAGTTCTCCCGTACGGTCAGTTCCGCGGCGACCCCCTCCTCCTGCCGGTTGCCGGCCACGAAGCCGACTCCGGAGCCGAGGGCGGCGGCGAACGAGCGCGGACGGTACGGACGGCCGTCGAGCACGGCCCGCCCGCCGAGGAGCGGCAGCCCGCCGGCGAGGGCGCGGCCGAGGTGCGTGTGGCCCGCACCGGTCAGGCCGACCATGCCGAGGATCTCGCCCTCGGGCAGATCGAGGCTGACGGGCCGGGTGCGTTCGGTGGTCACACCGTCGAGGCGCAGGACGGGCGGCCGGCGGGCGGGCACGCCGGGAGCCGCCGGCACGGCGGAGGGCGGGCGGCCGGCCGGTTCGCGGCCCACGATGTCGCGCACCAGACGGGCGGGGCTGTACGGGGCGAGGGCACCGTGGCTGACGAGCCGGCCGTCGCGCAGGACGGCGAACGTGTCGGCGACCTCGTACACCTCGTCGAGGCGGTGGCTGACGTACAGGATTCCGTGTCCCCGGTCGCGCAGGGCGTGCAGTACGCCGAACAGCCGGGCGCAGTCCGCGGCCGGGAGGGTGGCGGTCGGCTCGTCGAGGACGAACAGCTCCGCCTGTTTCGCCAGGCCGCGGGCGATCGCGACCAGTGAGCGTTCGGCGGGGGCCAGGTCGGCAACCCGGGCGTCGGCGGCCAGGTGCCCGGCGACGATCCGCAGCGCCTCGGCGCAGCGCTCCCGGGTCTGCCGCCAGGAGATCAGGCCGCGGCGGCGGGGGTACCCGGTCCCCAGGGCGATGTTCTCGGCGACGGTCATCCATTCGACCAGACCGAGATCCTGGTGGATGAAGGACATGGCGCGGTGGGCCGCGTCGGAGCCGAGCGGGTGCCCCGCCACGGTCACCTCCCCCTCGTCGGCTCGGTGGACCCCGGCGAGCACTTTGATGAGGGTGGACTTCCCGGCGCCGTTGGGGCCGAGGAGCGCGAGGACGCTGCCGCCGTGGATGTCGAGGCCGACGGCGTTCAGGGCGAGGGTGCCGCCGAACCGCTTGCGGAGTCCGCGCATGCGGACGAGGGGTTCTCCGCCGGAGCCCGAGGGCGGGCGCGTCGAGGTGACGGGAGTGTCATGCACGGACTTCTCCGGGGCCGCCTGGGGAGGTTCTTCCTGAAGCGATGAGGACATCGGTGATGCTACTGGTGGTTATAGCGACATGAGTGATATGTCGGCTTCTGTGCCTCCGATGGTCGAGTGTCCGGTACCGGGGGAGGCATGACGGTCAGGCCGCGTCCAGGGCGCATTCGGCCCAGATGACCTTGCCGTGGGTGGTGTACCGGGTGCCCCAGGTGTGGGCGAGCTGCGCGACGAGGAACAGACCGCGTCCGCCCTCCTCCGTGCTGGCCGCGCGCCGCAGGTGCGGGGCGGTGCTGCTGCCGTCGGAGACCTCGCAGATCAGGGTGCGGTCGTGGACCAGGCGTACCTGGATGGGTTCGGTGCCGTAGCGGACCGCATTGGTGACCAGCTCGCTGAGCATCAGCTCGGCGGCGAACGTGAGCTCGTCCAGCCCCCAGTCGGTCAGCTGCCGGGTGGCGGCGGCCCGGATGCCGGAGACGAGGGACGGGTCGGCCGGTACGTTCCACGTGGCGATCCGGTCGGCGGGCACGGCACGGGTGCGGGCGACGAGCAGCGCGATGTCGTCCCCGGGGTGGTCGGGTGCCACGGCGTCGATGACCGCCTGGCAGGTGTCCTCCGCCGTCCGGCCGGGATGGCCCAGGGCGCGGGTCAGCTGGTCGAGGGCCACGTCGATGTCGCGATGGCGGTCCTCGACGAGTCCGTCGGTGTAGAGGACGAGCGTGCTCCCCTCGGGCAGCTCGATCTCGGCCGTTTCGAAGGGCAGACCGCCCAGGCCCAGCGGCGGTCCGGCGGGCAGCTCGGGGAACGTCACGCCCCCGTCGGGATGGACCAGCGCAGGCGGGGGATGGCCGGCGCGGGCCATCGTGCACTGCCGCGACGTGGGGTCGTAGACGGCGTAGAGACAGGTGGCGCCGACGATGCCGGTGCTGCCGGAGTCGTTGTCGCCGCCCTCCTCCCGGTCCAGGCGCACCAAGAGGTTGTCCAGGTGGGTGAGGAGCTCGTCGGGGGCGAGTTCCAGTTCGGCGAAGTTGCGCGCTGCGGTGCGCAGCCGGCCCATCGTGGCGGCGGCGTGCAGGCCGTGGCCGACGACGTCACCCACGAGAAGGGCGACGCGGGTGCCGGAGAGGGGGATGACGTCGAACCAGTCGCCGCCCACCCCCGACTCCGCGGGCAGGTAGCGGTGCGCGACCTCGACGGCGCCCTGCTCGGGCATGCCGTGCGGGAGCAGGCTGCGCTGCAGGGCCAGGGCCAGGCTGTGCTCACGGGTGTAGCGCCGGGCGTTGTCGATGCAGAGGGCGGCGCGGGCCGCGAGTTCCTGGGCCAGCCAGCTGTCGTCGTCCCCGAAGGGCGCCGGGTCCTGCGAACGGTAGAAGCTCACGATCCCCAGCAGGACGCCGCGCGCGAGCAGCGGCACGGAGACGAGGGAGTGCACGTCGCGGGCGAGGATCCGCCGGGCGTGCGCGGGTTCCTGGCCGATCCAGCCGACGGCATGGCGCAGGTCGGGTTCCAGCACCGCCCGCCCGCTGTCCAGACACCGCATGTGGGGAGTGCCCGCGCGCAGCTCCACTCGTTGGCCGACGGGGTAGAACGGGCAGTCCTCGCGGATGCCGTGGACCACCGTGCGGTGCAGCTCGCTCCGGGGATCGGCGGACTCCTCACCGCGCAGCACGGCCTCGGGCACGTCGATGGTGACGTAGTCGGCCAGGCGCGGGACTGCCATTTCGGCGAGTTCCCGGGCGGTGCGGGTCACGTCGAGGGTGGTGCCGATACGGGTGCTGGCCTCGGCCAGCAGCTCCAGGCGGCGGCGCGCCGCGATGGCGTACTTCCCCACTTCGGGCTCGCCGACCAGTACCAGTCCTCTGACCTTGCCGGGGGTCTCCGCGGCGTCCGGGGCGCCCGCGGCACCGGGCCGGGGGAGGGGCGGGTGGTCCGGCGGAGGTCCGGCGCGGGTCGGGCCGCAGACGTGGTGCGCCGCCGGCCACCCGCCGCTGAACACGGCCTCGACGACGACGCCCTCCACCCCGGAACGGCTCGTGACCGGGCTGCTCAGCAGCGTGACCCCCCGCCCGTGGGGCAGGGACACCTCGACGGCGGCCCGCTGGGCCGAGCCGATGAGGTCGGTGGCCCGATCCTTGAGGATCAGCTGGTCGCTGCGGTCCAGCCCGCTGTCGCCGAGCTCGTCCAGCCCGATCAGCGGCCCGTCTCCGGGAGCCGCGCCGTCGTGGGCGAGGTGGCCGGCGTCGAGGTACGCCCGCAGCAGTGCGCGCTCGCGCTCGGAACGCTGCTCCATCAGCCGCCGCTCGATGGTCTCGGCCGCCCGGCGGACCAGCACGGGCAGTGCCGGGTGCTCAAAGCCGTGGGGGTACCCGAAGCAGAGGACGCCGACGATGTCCCCGCTCAGCTGGTCGCGGATCGGCGTCGCGGAACAGGCGTTCGACTGGGAGCGCTGGGCGAAGTGCTCGGCCCCGTAGACCTGGACGAGCCGCCGTTCGGCGAGCGCGAGACCGATGCCGTTGGTGCCCGCGAACCGCTCGGCGAAGACGAACCCGGGGACGCTCTGGATGGGAGGAAGGGTGCGGGCCAGGGTGGGCTCCCCGAAGCGGCGCTGGAGCACCGTTCCGTTCCCGTCGGCGAGGGAGACGTTCATCTGGCTGCCCGCGAACCGGTGCGCCAGCTGGTCGAGCACCGGTCCGGCCGCCCGGACGAGCCGGCTGTCCGGATCGAAATCGTCCCGGTAGGGAAGCTCGGTCTGGTCCGGCGAGAGTCCCAGCGACTGGCAGCGCAGCCAGGAGTTCAGGATCGGGCTGCGCACCCCTCCCGAAATCGGCTCGCCCACCAGGAACCGCTCACGGGAGCGTGCGGGGCCGATCTGCTCTCCCGTGGCCCCCATACGCATCACTTCCCCTTCCCGAGCCGCCCGCGGCCGCACCGGGGCGCTTACACCGAGCAAGTGCCTTCTGAGTATATTCCTACCCGTTTGTACGCATCATAGGATCGCGACCGGGTTGACGGGCGAACCGGTACCGCAGGGCACGTTCAGCGGGGTCACGACGATCATGAACTCGTAGCGCCCCGCCTCGGCGCACGCGGTCGAGAGCGCTTCGAGCTCCAGGTTGTCCAGCAGTGGCACCCCCATGGCGGCCACGGCGAGGGCGTGGACCGGGGAGTGGACGCCCTCGACCGGCGAGGGGCGCAGGTCGCTGTCTCCGTCCCCGCCGAGCAGGGCGATGGCGCGCTCGGCCAGCATCGGCACGGCGTCCACGTGCAAGCCCGCGCTCGCGGCGTCGGAGTCCCAGGGCCCGAGTTCCCGGCTGCGCCGGAAGCGGCCGGAGCGCAGCAGTACCGCGCAGCCGTCGTCGATCCTCACGCCGAGTGCGCTTTCCGCGGCGGCGAGGTCCCGCGCGTGGACCGCGTGCCCGGGCTCCAGCCAGTCGACCCCGAGGGCGGCCGGCAGGTCGAGCAGCACGCCCCTCGTGACCAGGGGGCCGAGCGCCGCCACGGAGCCGAAGCGGGTGCCCGCGGCGTCGATGGCCTCCCGCGCCGGACGACCTTCGTACAGCCGCCCTGCGTAGGCGATGTGTGACAGTGCGTCCAGGTGACTCACGGCCTTGCCGTGGTAGTCGACCGCGATGAAGTCCTTGTACGTGGCGGGCTCCGGGGCCTCCACGTCGCCGAGATCGGACATGTAGTGCAACGCGGGCCTGCGGTTGTCCGGGCCGGGCCGCGTGTCCCAGGGCAGACCCAGCGGCACCGCGGTCCCGGACCGGATCAGGGCGGCGGCGCGCCGCACGTGGTCCGGCGTGACCCGGTTCCAGGCGCCGCGGTCGGCCGGGACCCAGCGTCCCCACGTGCGGACCGCGGCGAAGAGCGCGTCGAACTCCTGGCGGGAGACCTCGGGCTCCCGGCCGGAAGGGGGCGGCGGGGGTGTCACGCCGTCCGCGGGGCTGGTGTTCATCCGTACTCACCGCTCCAGGGCTCGCAGGGCCCCCGTGTCGGGGGCGTGCTGGCGAACGAGCGCCCCGACGCCCGCACGGAACCACATGCCCGCCGGCCCCGGGATCCATGCCTGGGGCGCCACTCGTCATCCGCCGCTCGCCGCCACCGGGCGGGAAGCGGCAGTGGCACCGACCCGACCGGGGGACAGGTGTTCGACCGTGTCCGGAAGTCGTCGGACGGGTCTCCAAACGCCTCGCGGGACAAGATCGCCGTATCGAGGTAATGCCGCTGGCTGAAGGGGCTGCTGTGGCGAACTGACAGTTAGTGTGCTCCCGGATCTGGATGGATTGCCCGGATATCCGCCCCCCTTTTTCTTCTTTCACCGGTGGCGTGCGCGCGTGCGCCGATCACCGCCCTTACGAAGGAGAGCCTGCCCGATGACCGTGGAGACCAGCCCGGAGGCGCAGCTTGAGCCGCCCCGGCAGACCAGCCTGGGCACGGCAGCTGCACGCAACCTTGCCACGACGACCAAGTCCGCCCCTCAGATGCAGGAGATCACCTCCCGCTGGCTGCTGAGGATGCTCCCGTGGGTGGAGACGAAGGGCGGCACCTACCGGGTGAACCGCCGGCTGACCTACACCGTCGGCGACGGCCGCATCGAGTTCGTCCAGGACGGCGCCCACGTCCGGGTGATCCCCCGCGAGCTCGGCGAACTCGCCATGCTGCGCGGCTTCGACGACGAGGAGGTGCTGACCGAGCTCGCCGGCCGGTGCGTCCAGCGTGACTTCCGTGTCGGCGAGGTACTGGTCGAGCGCGGCACCCCCGCCGAGCGGATCCACCTGATCGCCCACGGCCGGGTCAACCAGACCTCCGTCGGCAAGTACGGCGACGAGGTCGCCGTCGCCGTACTCGCCGACGGCGACCGGTTCGGCGAACACGCCCTGCTCGACGGCGGCGGGACGTGGGACTACACCGCCACCGCCGCGACCTCCGGCACCCTGCTCACCCTGTCCCGCGCCGACTTCGAGGCCGTGCTCTCCTCGGCGCCGCACCTCCACGCCCACATCCAGCAGTTCGGCTCGCTCCCGCACCAGCGGCAGAACAAGCACGGCGAGGCCGAGATCGCGATGTCGGCCGGCCACCGCGGCGAAGCGGAGCTGCCCGGCGCCTTCGTCGACTACGAACTCCACCCGCGCGAGTACGAACTCTCCATCGCCCAGACCGTACTGCGGGTCCACACGAGGGTCGCCGACCTCTACAACGAGCCGATGAACCAGACCGAGGAGCAGCTCAGGCTCACCATCGAGGCGCTGCGCGAGCGCCAGGAGCACGAGCTGATCAACAACCGGGAGTTCGGCCTTCTCCACAACGCCGCCTTCAAGCAGCGGATCCAGACCCACTCCGGCCCGCCCACCCCGGACGACCTCGACGAGCTGCTCTGCCGCCGCCGCGGCTCCAAGCTCTTCCTCGCCCACCCCAAGGCCATCGCGGCGATGGGGCGCGAGTTCAACTCCCGCGGGCTCTACCCGGACCACGTCGACCTCGGCGGACAGCAGGTCCCGGCCTGGCGCGGCGTCCCGATCCTGCCGTGCAACAAGATCCCCATCAGCAAGGAGAACACCACCTCGATCCTGGTGATGCGAACAGGCGAGGACAACCAGGGCGTCATCGGCCTGCGCCAGACCGGTCTGCCGGAGGAGTACGAGCCCGGCCTGTCCGTGCGGTTCATGGGCATCGACGAGCGCTCGATCATCTCCTACCTGGTCTCCACCTACTACTCCGCCGCCATCCTGGTGCCCGACGCGCTCGGCGTGCTGGAGAACGTCCAGATCGCCCGCAGGCAGGACTAGGACCCGTAGGACGGCAACGACAGGCCGGACTGTCCCGGCCGGCCGGGCATGCCCGGGATCCGGGACAGTCCCCTCACTTCACCAAGGAGCCACGGATGCCCGATCCCGGGCTTTCCCCTCTGCAGTCGAGCCTCCCTGCCGCCGCGGCCCGGTTCGGGGCCCACGGACACGGCCGCGGCGTCGAAGCCGTCGGGATCGGCCTGCCCACCCTGCCCCCGGCCGCCGTGCCGGTACCCGCCGTACCTGAGGCACCCGCCGTGGCGGTACCCACCGCACCTCCGGTCCCCGCGCGGACAGCGAGTCCTGCCCTGGAGCGGATCCTGCGCGGCCCCAGTGGCCTGGGCACGGCAGGGCTGTCCCTGGCGCGCCGCGCGGAGCCGCCCGCACCTGCGCAGGCGCCCCCGGCGGCAGGCCGTCCGATCCCGGGCCTCTACCACCATCCGGTACCGAAACCCGACCCCGTACGGGTGGAGGAGGTCGGTCGCAGGATCAAGGCGTGGGCGGTGGACGAGGTCGAGCTGTACCCCCCGGAGTGGGAGGACCAGTTCGACGGCTTCTCCGTGGGCCGCTACATGGTCGCCTGCCACCCGGACGCGCCCACCGTCGAGCACCTGATGCTCGCCGCCCGGCTGATGGTCGCCGAGAACGTGGTCGACGACTGCTACTGCGAGGACCACGGGGGCTCGCCCGTCGGCCTCGGCGGACGCCTGCTGCTGGCGCACACCGCCCTCGACCCCCTCCACACGACGACGGAATACCAGCCGCACTGGTCGGAGTCACTCCACTCCGACGCGCCACGGCGCGCCTACCGGTCGGCCATGGAGTACTTCGGCCGGGAGGCCACCCCCTCCCAGGCCGACCGGTTCCGGCACGACATGGCCCGGCTGCACCTGGGGTACCTCGCCGAGGCCGCCTGGGCCGAGACGGACTACGTGCCGGAGGTGTGGGAGTACCTGTCGATGCGGCAGTTCAACAATTTCCGCCCCTGCCCCACCATCACCGACACCGTCGGCGGCTACGAACTGCCGGCGGACCTGCATGCCCAGCCCGCCATGCAACGGGTCATCGCGCTCGCCGGGAACGCGACCACCATCGTCAACGACCTGTACTCCTACACCAAGGAACTCGCCAGCCCCGGCCGGCACCTGAACCTGCCCGTGGTGATCGCCGAACGCGAAGGCGTCTCCGTTCGCGAGGCCTATCTGAAGGCCGTCGAGGTGCACAACGACCTCATGCACGCCTTCGAGGCCGCGGCCGCCGACCTGGCCGCCGCCTGCCCCGTCCCGATCGTGCTGCGCTTCCTGAAGGGCGTTGCCGTGTGGGTCGACGGCAACCACTACTGGCACCAGACCAATACCTATCGCTACAGCCTGCCCGACTTCTGGTAAGGACGGATTCATCTGTGACCAACACCGAGCTCACCATGGCCCCCGCCTCCACGTTCATCCCTGCCCCGGCGACGCCCTACCAGGGTGACATCGCCCGGTACTGGGACCACGAGGCCCGGCCGGTGAACCTGCGTCTCGGAGATGTCGACGGTCTCTACCACCACCACTACGGCATCGGGGACATCGACCACGCGGCCCTCGGCGACAGCAGCGACAGCGCATACGAGAAGAGGCTGATCGCCGAGCTCCACCGCCTGGAGTCGGCGCAGGCCGACGTGCTCCTGGACCACCTCGGCTCCATCGGCCGCGACGACACGCTCGTGGACGCCGGCTGCGGCCGCGGCGGATCCATGGTCATGGCCCATCAGCGGTTCGGATGCAAGGTCGAAGGCGTCACGCTGTCGGCCAAGCAAGCCGACTTCGCGAACCAGCGCGCCCTCGAACTCGGCATCGAGGACTCCGTCCGCGCCCGCGTCTGCAACATGCTCGACACGCCCTTCGAGACCGGGCAGGCCGCCGCCTCGTGGAACAACGAGTCGAGCATGTACGTCGACTTGCACGACCTGTTCGCGGAGCATTCCCGCGTGCTCGCCGTCGGCGGCCGCTACGTCACCATCACCGGCTGCTGGAACCCCCGTTACGGCCAGCCCTCGAAGTGGGTCTCCCAGATCAACGCGCACTTCGAATGCAACATCCACTCCCGCCGGCAGTACATGCGGGCCATGGCCGACAACCGTCTCGTACCGCAGGCCGTCATCGACCTGACTCCGGCGACCCTGCCCTACTGGGAGCTGCGGGCCACTTCCTCCCTGGTCACCGGCATCGAGGAGGCGTTCATCAACTCCTACAAGGACGGCTCGTTCCAGTACCTCCTGATCGCAGCCGACCGCGTCTGACCCTGAGGGAAACCTGAAAGGGCGGCGGGACCCGTGACCGGCGGGCCCCGCCTTCCGCGTGCCGCGGAGTGCGAGGCCCCGGGTCCGGCTACCGGGAACGGCGCTCCATCACCCGCCGCGCCGCCTCGCTCTCCGCTGCCGGCGGTGACAGCTCGTCGAGGATGTCGATGTCGGTGTCGCGCTCCAGCTCCTCCTCCCAGGCCGCGGCGAGCCGCTCCTGCTCCTCACGCGGGCTGCCCTCGACGACCTCCCGGTGGTCAGGGTCGAGAGCGGCCAGAAAGCGTCCGACGGCGTCGAAGGACATCCCGTACTCCTTGCATGGCTGAGTGGGACGAGGGACCTGCGGCGGCCCTCCCTCGCCCAGGATGTGAGACCCGGCCCGGCCGCAGCGCCGGACGCGGCCCGCGCCGCACCCGGATGGCCGTCCCCGCTCACCCCGTGGCGCCTCCCGGACGGCCCGGATCGAGGTCCGGGACCGTGAATGTGCCGCCCGTCGGTGTGTCCTGCGCGCTCCGGCGGGCGGAGCCCCTTCAAATGAACAGCCTCCGACGGAAAGGGCACGGCATGACCTCCTCCGTGCAGCAACAGGAACCGGCGCGCGCAGCGCACCTCACCCGCCGGGCGGTGGTCACGGGCGCGTTGGCCCTGGCCGCCGGATCCGCACTCCCCCTGCTCCCGGCGGGCCGCGCGTACGCCGCCGCTGCCGGACCGGACATCCTGAGCTGCGCCACCTGGGGGGCGCGGGCCGCGTCCGAGCCCGTGGTGATCCTGGACAACCGCCCGGAGCGGATCATCGTCCACCACACGGCCACGGCGAACGTGGCCGACTACTCGCAGCAGCGTGCCTTCGCCCTGGCCAAGGCGATCCAGACGTACCACATGGACGCCCAGGGCTGGATCGACACCGGGCAGCACTTCACGGTCAGCCGCGGGGCGTTCGTCCTGGAGGGCCGCCACAGCAGCCTCGCGGAGCTCCGCACCGGCACGCGGCAGGTGCGTGCGGCGCACTGCATCGGGCAGAACACGGTGTCGATCGGCATCGAGAACGAGGGCACGTACATGACCGAAGACCCGCCGGCGGTGCAGTTCGCGGCGCTGGCGGACCTGTGCGCCCACATCTGCCGCCAGTACGGACTGGCCGCCTCGGAGATCTACGGCCACCGCGACTTCAACTCGACGTCCTGCCCCGGCGACCGCCTCTACGCCCTGCTCCCGACGCTCCGCAAGGACGTCGCCACCCGCCTGGGCACCTCCGTGGTGGACCGGGACCCCATCCGGGACCTGATCGCCGAGGCCACCACGCACGCCCTCGGCGGCCTCCCGGAATACCTCCCGGCGGGCCTGCTGCCGTAGCGGAACCGCGGGTTTGCCGGCGTGGTGGTCCGCCGGGTCAGGGCAGGTGCCAGATCTGGGTCGTCATGAGGTAGAAGACGACGACCCAGAACAGGTTCAGTGCGGTGACGATCCCCAGGCCGATGAGGTTGGTCCGTCTCGGCGGTTCGTCCGGAGAGGGCCGCAGCCACCGCTTGAGCAGCGGGTTCACGTAGAACGGCATCGTGAAGAAGCTCATGATGAGGCTGGAGAGAAGGTTTCCGATGAGCAGCCCGATCCAGATCGGCAGCTTCAGCGGTGACATGGCGAGGGCCAGCAGCACGACGGTCGGGTACAGGCCGACCCAGACCGCGATCGCGGTCTTGATGTTCGAGGGCGGCGGCGCTTCCTTGTCGTTCTCCTCGAAGGCGAACCAGCTGCCGAACGAGTTGTCGATGGTACGCATCCTGTACTCGTTGAACTTCTCTCCCTCCTGCAGGACTTCCTGCCGCTTGGCCGACGTCAGCCAGGCGTCGAGGTGCTCGGCGTTGTCGAACCGGTACAGCGTGGTCCACTCGTCCTGAAGTCCTTCGACCGGGCGGAAGACCTCGGTTCCGCGGAATCCCTCGAACTTGCTCTCCTCCTCGCTCATGTGGCGCTGCCATGCGAGGAAGTCGTCCTCGGAATTCGGGTGGACGCGGTGGGTGACCACCACGGTCACCAGCGGATCCGCCGGGCGGGTGCCGCCGCTGACCACCTGCTGGGTCGCGGGACCGTCGAAGTACTTGCTGCCGGCGTCGAGGAGCTGCTGCCGCGTGGCGCTGTTGATCCACGTCTGCAGATTGCCTATCGAGTCGAAGCGGTACACGGTGACCCAGTCGGGCTGCAGGGGCGTCGGCGGGGAGATCTCGGAGCCGAGGGCCCCGGGATACCGGGAGGCGGCCGCGTTGACGTTCTCCTGCCACGTCTCGTACTCCCGCTCCAGGCCGGGCCGGACCTTCTGACCGATGATCGCGGTCGCCGTGGCGTCATCGTGCTTCGCGGTGTCCATGGTCTCAGGCCGCCCGTACGGACCGGCTTTCGCCCAGCCGGCTGTAGATGCGTTCGGGAGTCAGGGGCAGCTCGCGGTACCGGACGCCGGTGGCGTCGTGGAGTGCGTTCGCCAGCGCGGGGGCCACCGGGTTGATGCAGCACTCGGCCATCCCCTTCGCCCGCATGGGGCCGACGGAATCGGAGGAGTCCACCAGGAGCACCTCGGTGCGGGGGACGTCGGCGTAGGTGGGGATGCGGTAGTTGCGGAGGTTCGGGTTGACCATGACGCCGTTCGCGTCGATGTGGTGGTTCTCGGTCAGTGTGAACCCGATTCCCTGGGCGACTCCGCCTTCCACCTGCCCCCGGACCTGCGCCGGGTTGATCACGACGCCGGCGTCGGTCGCCTGGACGCTGTACAGGATGCGGATCTCGCCGGTCACCGGGTGGACGGCGATACGGAACCCGTGCGCGTTGGAGACGACGCTCCGGGGCGATCCGTAGGCCTTGCGGGCGGCGGTGAAGCGGATGCCGCGGGCCCGGGCCAGTGCGACGAGCTCGGCCAGCGACACGCGCCGCTCGCCGCAGACGACGCCGTCGTCGTCCATCGAGCACATCACCAGGTGGACGCCCGTGTGGGCGGCGGCGAACTCCAGGATGCGGTCGCGCACGGCGTTGGATGCCCTGAGCACCGCGTTGCCCGACACGAAGAGGCCCGCACTGGCGAAGGCGCCGGTGTCGAACCCGGTGCGGTCGGTGTCGGCTTGCACGAGGCGGATCCGCGACGGCGTCGTACCCAGCTGATTGGCGGCGATCTGGACATGGGCGGTCGACGTGCCCTCGCCGAATTCGACGGTTCCGACGGCCAGTTCGTAGACGAGGTCGTCGCCGAGCGTGAGCCAGGCCTCCGAGATGTGTTCGGTCGGGGGCGCGGTCTCGTGCAGTGAACTCGCGACGCCGGCCCCGACGAGCCACTCGGGGCCGGGGGAGGGCACGTCGGCCGTCCGGGCCATGGCCTTGTCGACCAGGTCGATGCACTTCGACAGCCCGTCCTCGGTGAAGAGCACGTCATCGGGGCCGTCGTGCATGGCGACGAGAGGATCGCCCGGCCGTACGATGTTGCGGCGGCGCAGCTCGACCGGGTCCATGTGCAGGGCGAGCGCCAGTTCGTGCATCGCCGATTCCACGGCGAACGCCGGCTGCGTCATCCCGTACCCGCGCAGCGCGCCGCTCGGCACGGTGTTGGTGTACACGGAGTACGCGTCGTACTTCTTGTTGGGGCAGCGGTACATCATGACGGCGGCGCTGCCGGCGAACAGCGTTTCGCCGCCGTGGTTCCCGTAGGCGCCCGTGTCCGACACGTTGCGGACCTGGAACGCCGTGAGCCTTCCGTCCGCCTTGGCGCCGAGCTTGACCGTCAGCGTCATCGGATGCCGCGGCGAGGCCGTCGTGAACTCCTCCTCGCGGGTGTACTCGAAGCAGACGGGGCGCCCGGTGTCCAGGGTGGCCAGCGCGACCAGATCCTCCGAGATCACCTCCTGCTTGCCGCCGAAGCCGCCGCCGACGCGCTTGCAGAACACGCGCAGCTGGTCCGGACGCAGCGCGAAGAGGTGCGAGAGTTTCACCTTCGCGATCGACGGAGACTGCGAACTGGTGCGGACGTTGAGGCGGCCGTCCTCCATCCATGCGATCGAGCCGTGCGTTTCGAGGTGGGCGTGCTGCACGCGCGGTGAGGAGTACGTGCCCTCGTGGATCACGTCGGCCTCGGCGAAACCGGCGTCGACGTCGCCGATGTGCGAATGGATTTCGACCAGGATGTTGTGCACGGGATCCAGCGCGAACGGGTCCTCCGCGCTGTGCAACTGCGGTGCGCCGTCGGCCATGGCCTCTTCGGGGTCGAAGACCGACGGCAGCACCTCGTACTCGACGACGACCCTGCGGCAGCCCTCCTCCGCCGCGCCGACCGTGTCGGCGAGGACCGCCACGACGCGCTGGCCCGCGAAGCGCATGGTGTCGTCGAGGATGTAGGTGTCGTCAGGATCGACGAGGTGGTCGGTGTGGATCGCCGTAGTGAACCGTTTCCGCGGTACGTCTTCCCAGGTGTAGACGCGATGGACGCCGGGAACGGCGAGTGCGGCGCTCTTGTCGACCGAGACGATCCGGGCGTGCGCGTGGGGTGAGTGCAGCACCTTGAGGTGCAGCATTCCCTCGATGTGGGTGTCCATCGTGAACTCGGCGCGACCGGTCACCACGTCGCTGGCCGCCGGCGCGCTCACGCTCGTGCCGACGGCCTTCCCCGGCGCGGCCGAATCCACGCCGACGACGCCCCTCACGGCGTCCTCGATCCCCCGGTAGCCGGTGCAGCGGCAGAGGTTGCCCTTCAGGGCGCGCGGCAGGTCCGCCTTCTGGGCCTCGGTGAACGTGGCCGAGGTCATGATCATCCCTGCCGTGCAGAAGCCGCACTGGAACCCGGGCGCGTCGCGGAACCGGCGCTGCATCGGATGCAGGTCGCCCGGTGATCCGAGCCCTTCGATCGTGGTCACCTCGTGACCGTCCGCGCGGAACGCGGGGGTGATGCAGCTGTGGACCGGGCTGCCGTCCAGCCACACGGTGCACGCGCCGCAGTCGCCCGCGTCGCACCCCTTCTTGACGCCGTGGTGGCCGAGCGAGCGCAGGAAGGTACGCAGGCACTGGCCGGGGTCCGGTTCCTCGTCGAAGCCCTTTCCGTTGACGATGTAGGTCATGCCCGACCCCCAGCCATGAGTTCGCGGCGGATCTCTTCGGCGAAGTGCTTCGTCAGGTGGCGGCGGTGGTCGGGGGTCCCGTTGGGATCCGCGAACCACACGTCGGCGGGGATGACGTCGACGCTCTGCTGGAGCGTTGCGGCATCGGGCATGGAGTCGAAGGCCATGCGCACGGGCCGCGTGGTGCCGGCGGTGACGGTGAGCATCAGGTCGTCTGATCCCTGCGTCTGCGTACCGATGAGGAACACGGTCGAACGGCCCAGACGGGTCAGCGTGAAGCGGCGGTGGGCGGTGCGTTTGCCCAGGGCGCGCACCGGAATGTCGATGCGCCGCAGGATTTCCCCGGGGGCGAGGACGTTCTGGTGGTCGCCGGTCACGAAGTCCAGGGCGTCCACCGTGCGGGTGGACCCGTCCGGAGCCCACAGCTCGTACTCCGCTTCGAGGGCGACGGTCAACGTGATCATGGGGCCGGCGGGCAGGGACATGCAGATGTTGCCGCCGACGGTGGCCGCGTTCCAGACTTTGAAGGAGGACAGGAACGCCTCGCAGCTCGTCCCGAAGAGAGAGCCCGCCGTCCAACCGGCGGGCGGCGCAAAGGCGTAGAGGTCGCGGATGGTGCACGTCGCGCCTATCTCCAGGCCCTTGTCACCCGGGACCAGCGGGTCCCAGCGCAATGCCGTCAGATCGATCAGGCGGCGCAGGCTCGGCTGCTCCGCCGAGAACAGCCACGTCCCGCCGGCGAGCCAGGCGTCGCCTTCGCGCCAGTCCGTGCTCGGATGATCGGACGGCCGCCGGATGACTTCGGTGATGGTGTTGAGATCCATGGGAACCGATCTCCTTCGGCGCTCATCGCGTAACGCGGCGCAGTCCGGGGCCGGCCGCCGGGGTCGCAGTGCCCGAAGGAGGACCGGCGGGGGCACGGATTCCCTTCCCACGGTAGAACAGGCGGATCGGTCCTGCCAGGCGAGCGCGGGGGCGCGGGCGTTCGGCCGGCGCCGGTGCCGGCCTGTGTCCGAGGGCGGCCGCACCGTCGCCGTGAAGGTGGTGCAGGCGGATACGCCGGGCACCCCGAGTTCCGCAGGCGTTTCGCCCGTGAAGTGGCCGCCGCGCGGCGGGTGGGCGGGAGTTGCACGGCAGCCGTGCTCGACACCGACCCCGAGGCCGCCGTCCCCTGGGTGGCCACCCAGTACGTCCCGGGGCCCGACCTGCACGCCGTGGTCGCCGAGCAGTTCGGGCCGCTGCCCGAGTAGCTGGTGGTGATGTCCTCAGCGGACGGTTCGGGCCATGCGATCGCGGTCCGGCAATCAGGCTCCCAGGGCTCTGCGCAGGCCGAGCCGGTCGGTGCCCAGCTTGGTGAAGACCGCCGACAGCAGCTCGGATACGGCCTGCACGTCGGTGTGCATCTTCGCCGCGATCGCCGTGTTGTCGAGGCCGAGTGCGGCGTGCCCGGCCGCCGCGTGCTCGGCGACGGTCAAGGTGTCCTGTTCGGAGGCGTGCAGGCGCCGTGGACGCAGTCCGGCCGACGCGAGCTGTGCGTGGGCGCGGCGTGCGAGTGCGTCGGCCCCGCATGCGACGGCGGTCTCCATGCCCCGGTAGAGCTGCTGCGCCGCCCGGTGCGGGTCACCCAGGGTGTGCAGGGCCGTGCCGTGGTCGATGAGCGCGTGAGCCAGTTCACAGGCGGCCGGGGACTGTTCGAGGTGGTCCACCGCCTCCTGCAGCAGGACGGCCGCGGGAGCCGGGTCGGTGACCGCGGCCGACACCCGCAGGGCGTGGCCGATGACGCTGGACGTTCCGAACGCCCGTGCCCGGGCCACCGCTTCGGCTGCCGTGGCGCGCGCCTGCTCGGGCTCGCGGGCGGCCTGCGCGAGGGCCAGGTCGAGTTGCCAGGGGCTCCAGGACGGGTTGCGGGTACCGCGCAGGTCGAGGCGCTTGCCCGCTGCGGCGAGGTGCTGTGCGGCCTCGTCGACCAGGCCCCGGGCCAGGAGGAGCTTGCCCCACACGGCCTGGGGGTCGGGGTAGACGACCGCGTTCGGGAAGCCCTCGGCCAGCTTGTAGGCGTCGGCGACCCGCTGCGCCTCCTCGGTGTTCCCGCGGGCGAGCAGCGTCTCGATGAGGGTCCCGATCGCGTACCACTGCGCCGGGATCCCGTGTCCGATGCGGTCGGCGATCGCCAGACCGTTGCGTACGAAGTCCTCCGCCTCGGCGAGCCGCCCGCGCCGGTAGCGCACGTAGCCGAGCAGGGTGTACACGAACGACAGGTGCGCGCCGCGCCAGCCCTTCCCCTCGAACTCGACGATGCCGGTGTTGAAGAGGTCCTCGGCGCGGCCCGGCTGATCGCAGTACATGAGGGTGATCGCGACGACGGCGGGTACCTCGAACCCGAAGTCCTGGTCGGTCCAGCTCATGCCGCCGTCCAGCGCCTGTTCCACGAACTCCAGTGCGGTGGTGGCCGGTTCGCCGCGCAGGGCGGCGTCCCAGGCCCGCAGGCCCAGGATGTGCCGCTCGGGCAGGCCGCGGCCGGTGAGCCGCTTGGCGAACTGGGCGAGGAGGCGGGAGCGGGCGGGCGAGTTCTCCTCGTCGACCCGGACCGAGTTCCACTTGAACTGCTCGGCCTGCATGCGCAGCCGGGTACGCGAGTTCGTGGCGTGCTTGGCCTCCTCGGAGAGGAGGCCGGCGGCCTCCGCCAGCTGACCCGTGTGCGCGAGGGCCTGGGCGAGCCGGTACGTGATCGCCTCGCGCAGGGTCTGTTCGGTCTTGGGCTCCTCCAGCGCGGCCCTGAGCTGGTTGACGGTGGTCAAGGGGTCGTGCAGGAGGTTGGCGGAGCCGAGCTCGAACAGCACCTCGGCCCGGTCCTCCGCGTCCGGCGGTTCGCGCAGCGCCCGGGCCAGGTAACGGCGTGCGGCGTCGGGCGCTCCTGCGGAGAAGCTCTCGCGGGCGGCCTGGCGCAGCTGCTGCACCACCCAGGGGTCCCCGTCGGGGTGCATCTCCAGCAGGTGGCGCGCCGCGGCCGCGGCGCCCTGCCCGTCGTCGACCAGGGCCTGTGCGGCCATCCCGTGCATCGCGACGCGCACACCGGGCGGAATCGACCGGTACACGGCGCTGGCGATGAGGGGATGGAAGAACTCCACGACCTCCTTGCGCCGCAGGCTGGTGAGGACGGTCAGGATGCGGGCGGTGCGCAGCTGGTCGATGGCCTCGGAGACCTGTGCCTCACCGAGGGCCGCCACGCTTCCGACGATGCCGGTGGGGACCGCGGTGCCGAGCACCGCGGCGGCCCAGGCGAGCCGGACGGTGGACGGTCCGAGCTGTTCGAGCCGCTCGATCAGGCCACTGCCCTTGACGGCGGATGCCAGATCGCGCAGCACGGGGATGCTGTCCTGGTGTGGCTTCAGGTCGCGGTCGCGGCCCTTCATGGCCAGCTCGACGACCTCGAAGGGGTTGCCGCCGGTGATCGCCCAGCACTCCCGGCAGAACACGTCGTCGGCGCTTTGGCCGAGGGCGTCGCGCACTATGCGGGCCACCGCGCTCGTGGTGAGCGGGGCCAGTTCGTGCGGACGCGTCCCCTGGCGCCCCATCAGGGCGCGCAGCGCGGCGGCGCCGGCGGGGATCTCGTCCGGGCGGCAGGCCACCATGATCAGCATGGCGAGTTCCTCGGCCCGTGCCGCGAACGCGGTCAGCCATGCGAGGGACTCTGCGTCGGCCCAGTGCGCGTCGTCGAGGATCAGTACCACGGGGGCACGGCGCACCGTCAGATGGGTGACGACCCAGTCCAGACCGTCGCGCACGCCCTGCGGGTCGGGTGCCGTCGGGTTTTCCGGGGCGGCGGTCAGTCCGAGCGCCGGGGCGACGATGTTGTACCAGGTGCCGAGGACGTCGCGGCGTTCGTTCTCGGTCATGGCGGCGAAGGCCGGTTGGATGAGCTGCCGCATCACGTGGAACGGCACCTGTTTCTCCTGCTCGCCGCCGCGGGCGAACAGTACGGTGCACGAGCGCTCGGAGGCGTGCCTGCGGGCCTCGGCCAGCAGCGTGGTCTTGCCGATGCCGCCCGACCCCGCGAAGGTCAGGACACCTCCGCGGCGGGCGGTGCTGCCGTTGTCCGTGGTGCCGCAGAGCTCGTCCACCGCGCGGTGGATCGCGCGAATCTCGGATTCCCGCTCGAGCAGCGGCTGGGACGCCCACCCTCGCGGTTCCGTGACATGTGACATTCTTGCCCCCTCCAGCGCGTGCGGCCGAGTGTACGACCCCGGGGACAAGAAGTTGCTGCTTAAGCACATTATTGCGGGATCACGTCACTCGTACGGGGAGAACGCTGTATCCTCGACGGTCTTTATGAGAAGCATGGCGTCGCGGGATCAGCGAACTCGTCTTGAAATGAACGGGATCAATCAGAATCCGTCAATGGCGTGAAACAGGGATCATGGGCAGCTCGCTGGGCTGGGGCATGCCCGCCGGAAGTTCACGTACCGTCACCCCCGGTGCGGGCACCAGTCGCCACCGGGATGCCACGGTCGCCACGGCCGTCAGGATCTCCGCCACGGCGAACGAATCACCGATGCACTTGTGCTGGCCGGCCCCGAACGGGATGTACCGGTGGGCACGGGGCCGTTCGTCCCCGTCCTCCTGCCAGCGGTCCGGATCGAAGACCGCGGGATCGCGGAACAACGCGGGGTCGCGGTGCAACGCGTACGGGCTGTAGGCCAGTTCGGCCCCGGCCGGGATGGAGACGCCGCCCAGTGTGAGAGGTTCCAGGGCCCGCCGGGTGAAGAGAAGGGGCGAATGCAGGCGCAGGGCTTCCTGGAACACGCTGTTGGTGTACGGGAGGTGCGCCATGTCGGCCGGCCGGACGGGGCGCGTGCCCACCACCGCGTCGACCTCGGCGTGGAGGCGCTTCTCCACCTCGGGGTGACGGCCGAGCTCGTGGAAGATCCAGGCCAGGGTGGTCGCCGAGGTCTCCGTACCGGCGAACATGATGGCGATGACCTCGTCCCGCACCTGCTCGGCGCCCATCGTCGTGCCCGTCTCGGGGTCGACGCTGGACAGCAGCAGGGAGAGCAGGTCGTGACGGCCCTCCTCGCCCCCCTCCCCGGCCTCTCCCGCTCCTTCGGCACCGTACTGGGCGATCACCTGGTCGATGATCCGCCGGAGGCGGGCGGCCGCCGCGTCGAACCGCCGGTTCAGCGGTATGGGCAGCCGGTCAAGGGATTTGGGTATCACCGCCCGGAGCAGCATGCCTTCGAGGACGACGGGCAGCGAGCGGTGCACTTCGGCGATGGCGGGCCGGCTCAGGTCCCCCGAGAAGATCATCTCGGCCACCGAGGACAGGGCGTACCGCCGGGTCTCGTTGACCATCGAGATCTCGCGGCCCGCCGTCCACGACGCGGTCATCTCCTCCGCCGCCCGGCTCATCACCGCGGCGTATTCGGTGATGTGGCTGCGGTGGAAGGCAGGCTGGATCATCCGGCGCTGCTTGCGGTGGAACTCCCCGTCGGTCGTCACGATCCCGTTGCCGAACATCGGCCGGAGCCTGTCGAAGATCCTGCCGCGCCCGAACTTCTGCGCCTGCTGGACCAGTACGGCGTGGACGTGGTCCGGGCTCGTGAGCACGTGGACGGGCCACGTGCCGATGTCGAGCCGCACGATGTCGCCGTGCTCGCGCAGCGATTCGAGGAACGCGATCGGCTGCCGCCACAGGGGGAGCGCGTGGCCCAGGAGTGGTAACCGCCCCGGAGCCGCGGGGGCGTGGACCGCAGGGCCGGGGTGTTCCGTACGGGCCATGGGCCGACTCCCTGTCATGCCACCGAGACCAGGTCCGGGCGGGTGTACGCAGACTCCAGCCCGGCTGCGAACCGTTCGTCGCTGTACCGTGTGCACTCGTAACGCTGCCACAGATCGGCGCCGATCATCCAGTCTTCGTAACTCCGCACGCACCGGGTGGCCGCTTCGCGCACGGCCGGGTCGGTCTCCGGCTCGCCGTCCATGACGTGAAACAGGCGCTCTTTCGCCGCGACGTAGTCCTCTATGCGGGACTGGATACGGCCCTCGACCGACTGGACCGCATCCGGGAGGGTGCATTCCTCCCAGGCGGAGACGAGGGAGACGAGGTTGTTGTTGTCCCCGCAGGCGTGCTCCTTCGGCAGGGAGAACACGTCGTTGCCCCACGAGATGATGTCCACGGCGCTCTGGAGGACCGCCTGGAAAGCCGGGAGGTCGTGAACCTGCTGCGGCAGGTCGATTCCCAGTCCGGCCTCGACCATGTCCATCATCGGTAGCAGTTGGGAACTGTGCCGGCGCATCAGGACGTAGTCGTGGACCGAAGGACGTGCAATGGAGGTGCGATTGCCCGCCTCCTGGTCCAAGGAACCCAGCATCAGGGGAACATGTGTCCGGTATCGCGCCGCGGTGCCCGGGGACATTCCGGCGAGGATCCGGTCGCACAGGTCGATGAATCCGTTCACCAGTGGATTCCGGGGCATCGCCGTGGTGGTCCTGCCGGTGGCCAGATATGTGGTGACCGCATCGGTGACGGGCCGCCAGGCCGCAAGTTCACCCGTTCTGATGAGGTGGTCGTGCTGGTCGTCCAGGACGAACGACCAGGCCATCCACTCGGCGAGCAACACGACGGTGTCGTACGGCACCTCGCCGCTCACCCGGCCCGCAAGGTGGCCGCAGCCGATCGACGCGAACTGCTCCGCGGCGTCGTTGACGAGCTCGTGGCGCAAGGCCCAGGACGTGGCCTCGGCGTTGGCCCGTGCGGCCAGCGGATGTTTGGAGTTCCCGAAGGGGAGATGGAAATCGGGAACGGGGAAAGGGTCGAGCCGGGCCATTGATCCCCCCAGGGAAGAGCCGGATTCGTCAATACCCGCTCAATGTACGATCGTCATGGCACGTGCGATTTCGGATCGCCCCTCCGAAGCGGTGCCGTCACGGCTGCACACTCCGCGACTGCCGGAATGAACCAGTCATGAACTGGCCAGATCCCGCCTCCGCACGACTACATCAGGCCACCCGTGAACTAATTTACCCTCAGGGCGCAGCGCACTGTCAATGTAGGAAGTGGGGAGATATTGCATTAACCCTGCTATTGCTCGAAGAATATCCCCGGGGGATATGCGGGCGGCATGGTCGCGGCCGCGGCGGCGCCGCTTGGGGAGCGTGGGCCCCTTGGGAGGGTGCTCGGGCGGCCGGACCCACCGCAGCCGACGGCCGGCATGGTCGCCTTCCGGCCACTGATGTGAGCGCCGGAACGGTCCGGTGCGAACCCGGCGACGGGTGAAGGCTGTTGAGGGCGGGGTGGTGCCCCGTCGGTCGGGTGGCCGAAGAGCGCCGTGATGGTACGGGGCACTCCCTACACTGCGAAGGGGACGCAGCCGTCCGGGGAAGGGGGGGAACATGACCGAGCACCATGCGGCAGACCCGGGCGACGGCCAGGAGGCCGATGTTCTGGGTCCCTACCTGGAGGTCCTGCGCTCCCGCCTGAGCGGGGAGCGGTTCGAAGTGCTCATCCGGGCCGTCCAGACCACGTGCGCACTGCTCGCCGACGGGCGCGAGGCCGTTATCGAAGCACCGGGAGGCACCGCGCTCGCCCCCGATCTGCAGCGCGAGTACCTGTCCCTCATGGCGGTCATGATCACTGGCCATCTCGACCACCGGCTCGTCGAACTCGCCGCCCCCGACGGCGGCAAGGGCTGGGCGGTCGTGGAGAACAACCCCCTCCGGCAGCAGCACGCGCCGACGGAGTCCCCGTCCGCCTCCGACGAGGCCGAGCGGGAATGGATCGCCAAGGAGCTCGACGGCATCGCCCGCGCCACCGGTGACACGGGCACCGCCCGGGACTGAGGGTTCAGACGCCGAGCAGGGCGCGCAGGTGCGCGCAGGCGCCGGACTCCGTCGTGTGCTCGGCGACCGGCTCGTGCACACCGCGCTCGAACACGCCCGTCTCCCAGCCGCCGCCGGGCCGCGTGCGCAGGTAGACGAAGTCCGGCGGGGGAGGTGCCGGTTCGTGGACGCCCTCGATCCGGTAGTACCCGTCGGGCACACCGGCCTCCCGCAACGCCCGTTCGAGGACCTGCCGTTCGTTCACGGGGTGACGCGTGCCAGGTAGCCGTTGTCGATCAGCCAGAGGACGTTCAGGCGCTGCCCGGTCCCCGGGTCGAGGAAGGCCGGATCCAGCTTGATCTGCCGGCCGCCGCCGGGCTGCTCGAACCACGGCGCGATCGAGCCCGCCCAGACGACGAACGACTTGGTCACCTTGTACAGGTGGTAGTCACAAGGGAAGGCCGCGTCCCGCGTGTTGAGGTTCTGCGGTGGCAGCGCCCGCTTCGCGTACGCGTCCCCCGCCGGAGCCAGGTACGAGCCGTACTCGGAGCCGAACCGGTCCAGTCGCTCACCTTCGGCCAGGAGCTCGGGGGCCTTGTCGACGGTGCCGTTCACCTCGGCGAAGCCGTCGTTCGGCGGGTACTTCCAGGATCCGGTGTCGGCGGGTCCCTCCCAGTACTTCTTGAGGAACGCGTCGGACGAGAGCTTTCCGGTGCGGTGGTAGCCCGTGAGCAGCGGCCGGACCGGAGGCTGCGATTTCCGCGGCAGGTACTGCGGCCCGAGCCGCTTGTCCCCCTTGAAATCGCCCGTGCAGGGCGCCGGCGGCGCGGCGACGGCCGCGGGCGCGGAGGCGGCGCTATCGGCCGGGGCGGCCTGGGCGGCCGGTGCGGCCGCCAGGGCGGCGGTGACTCCCACCGCGGCGAGGGCGGCGCGGATCCTCAGGTCGGTACGGCTGCGCTCCATGCGGGACTCCTTCGACAGGCCTGTCGGATGCGCCGCACAGAGTATTGGATCACCAACGGATGGTGAGCGGGGCCGGGTGCGAACCGGCCACCGGCTCAGCTGCCCGGACCGGCACCTGTCGCGGCGGTGATGCAGACCTGCCGCCCCTTCGCCGGGTGGTGGCCGGCTGTGCGGTTGACGCCCTTGAAGGCCGCGGCCTCGGGCCGGACTTGGCGCCGCCCGGCTTGGCACCGGCCGAAGCCTCCCCGCCGCTGCCCTCCGGGCCGTACGCCGAATCGGATGCCCCGGATACATCGGCCCGTGCGCGGAGGGCGGCTACGGGAGCGACGCAGGAGCCGCGGGATCTTCGGAAGTCCGTCCCGACAGCCGGTCGAGAGCGGACCTGCCCGCGTGTCCCCAGGTCGGTTGCCCACCGGGAAGGCCCCGCTCCCAGGCCTGTCCGATACCGGTGAGGGACACCGCGCGCAGGACGGCCCAGCCCCGGGCCCGCCGGATCATCGCCTCGTCCGCGTTTCCGTATGCGTCGAGGGCAGGCGTACGGCCAACTCGTCGCCCAGACGCCACATTTCGTTGTCCCAGCCGGCGGGGACCCGGCGCAGGCCCAGGCCGGACAGGTCCGGGTGCTGGTCCCGCAGCAGGGAGCGCAGCCGTGGCTCGCCGATGTCGGGGCCGTCCATGCCGTCGGCCTCTCAGGCCTTCAGCCGGTCGTGCAGGAAGGCGGTGACGTCCGCACGGGCCTTGAAGGCGGGGTGGTCCTCCGGGGTTTCGCGGACCTCCAGGGTCAGGACCGCATGGGCCCGGCGGCCGAAGCCGTCGCCGTTGCCCGGGGCGGAGCTGAGCCGGATGACCTGGAAGGCGTCCCCGAGCCGGGAGCGCAGGGTGTCGAACCGCTCCTCCGGGGCCATCCAGTCCTCACTGAAGCGCAGTCCCATGACGCACAGGCCGTTGTTCCGGGTGCGGTCGACGACGCGCTGGAGCTCGTCCTCGGAGACTCCCGCGTCCGCGCGCAGGCGGGGGGTCAGGGCGATCGGGGTCGAGGGCTGGCTCATGACGGGGGCGAGCACGGAATCGTCCACCGCGGCCGCCAGGGCGAACCCGCCCGTGAAACAGAGGCCGATGACGCCGACCCCCGCGGCGGGGGTACGGGCCGCGAGGTCGCGAGCGAGGGCCCTGACGTAGTCGGCGATGGGCCGCCGGGCGTTCGTGGCGAAGGCCCGGAACTCCGCGGAGACGCATGCCCGGGCGATGACGGCAGCCGCCCGGGCGGCGGAGGCGGGCTTGCCCGGCGTGCCGAACAGCGACGGCATCACGACGGTGAACCCCTCGCCCACCAGGTGCTCGGCGAGACCGAGCACCTCGGGCACGATGCCGGGCAGCTCCGGCAGGAGCACCACGCCGGGTCCTTCGCCCTTCTCGTAGCAGTCGTACGTGAGGCCCTCGGCGGAGAACGGAGCCCGGCGCCAGCCGGCGAGGGTGGCGGTCGGTGCGGTCCCTGTCATGGCTCCTGCTTTCGGTCGGCGTCGAGGGGGGCGGTGCAGTCCTGGCACCGGCAGCCGACTCTACGCCGCGTTCATGCCAAGTGGTGCGGCCGGTACTCCGGACCGGAGGACGCCCCCGCCCACCCGGCGTGTCGGCGGACGTCAACCGCGAGGGGGCTGCGTCATCCTCCCGGGGCCACCCCACCCCGTCGGGTGAACCGGGCGCCCGCCGGATCCGCCGCTGCCCCGTGGGCAGGGGCCCGGGAGGGGGCGGGCCCGGCTCCGCACGGGGGCCGGCGCGCGGGAACGAGGGTCCGGCCGCGCGGAATGGATCACATTCGGTGCCACCATTCCCCCGCACACAGCGGCCAAGGCTGCGAAGCCGTTGCACAGGGATGAGAGGTAGGAAAGTGGCGCCTCAGGTGGTCGACGAATCGGCTCAGCGTCTCCCCGCGCGGAAGGGGTCACAAACCGCCGCCCCGAGCGCGGCCCCGGCCGCACCCGATCCAGCCGCATCCGATCCAGCCGCATCCGATCCGGCCGCGCCGGAACAGGCCGCGCCGGAACAGGCCGCGCCGGAACCGGCTCCGGAGCGGATCGACACCGAGCTCCTCATCGCGGCGTCGGTGCTGCTCGCGGACGCGGCCCTCACGGCGAAGCAGTCCGGCGCGGAGCTGACCGGAGCCCTGTTCAGCTGGCGGTTCGGGCTGGAGGCGCTGCGCCGCCCCGGCTGGGCACTCGGCACGGCCGTCTCCTGCGCCCGGGCGCTGACCGGTTCCGGCGGGCTCGGGTTCGGGGCGAACGGCGGCCTGATCGGCGAACTCGCCAGGATGGCGGGGAGCGTGACGTACCGCCGCCCGGCGAAGGTGGCCATGGCCGTGGATGCCTTCGCGCTGCGGATCAAGGCGGCCGCCGCCGAACACCCCAACCTCGAAGCACCGGCCGCGCGCCGCCTCACCGACGCGATGGTCGCCGGGAACCGGCTGGAGGCGCTGCGGGCGATGTACGGGCTGATCGAGCAGCTGGGGGTGACCCGCGCCCTGACCACGGTGAGCCCCGTGATCATGGAGCTGCTGGCCCTGCTCGGCATGCTCGACGAGAACCCCGTCAACGACGGCTTCTCGTGGGTGACGCTCGCCGGAGGCGTGCCGACCACCGACCCCTTCCTGGGACTGCCGAGCTCGGTCCTGGGGTTCCTCAACCCCGGGCCGGGCCGCGCCGAACGCGTCGAGCCGGACACCATCCTCGCGAAGGTGCTCGCCACCTCCCGCAACGACATCGTCAGCTACGTCAACGACATCGGCGCCCTCGGCAACCACGGCCTGGCGCTGTTGCGCCGCGTCGCGTGCGCCGACGGCGCCGTACGGTACGTCCTCCTGCTGCCCGGCACCAGCTTCGGGCTGCTCAGCAACAGCACCCCGCAGGACCTGGTCGGCGCGTTCGACGGACTGCTGCGCACCGACACGACGTACACGCGTGCCGCGAAGAAGCTGCTGCGGCGGGCCGGGGTGCCGACCGGCTCGGAGCTGATGGTCGTCGGGCACAGCCTCGGCGGGATCACCGCGATGAACCTCGCGTCCGACGTGGAGGTGTCCTCCACCTACCGGCTCACGCACGTGGTCGCGATCGGCTCCCCGATCGACAGCAAGCGCCCTGCCGACCACACCACGCAGGTGATCAGCCTCGTCAACAAGCACGACGTGATTCCGGGCCTGGACGGGCGCGGACCGGCCTCGCCCAACGACATCCCCGGCAGCTGGGTCGAACTGGCCTGGCTGGACGAGTCGTACGACTACCCGCTGTCGCACGCCCCGCAGGCGTACTCCGACACCCTGCGCGGGGAACTCCCGCACTACCGGGAGCAGGTCAACAAGCTGATCAGCGCCTTCGACGGCGAAGTCGTCGGCAACCAGCCGTACATGCTGCGCGACAAGTGACCACCAGGGACCACAAGGGAGACGACCGATGACCACTGCCGACACCCCGGCCACCCCGGCGCGACGCCCCGCGACGGCCTGGCCCCTGGAGAACGCCGTGTTCAGCGCGGCGATGGTCGCCCAGCGCCTGCCGTGGGTGGACGCCCCGGCCCGCGCCCTCGGGCTGGACGTGCTGACCCGGGAAGGAGTGACGCGCCGGCTGCTGGCGTTCCTGCGTCGCACCCGGTCCGGGCGGCCGGTGCAACTGCGCACCCCGTTCGGCTCCTTCCTCCTGCCGCTGGCCGCCGCCGACGCCGCGGGCCTGCTCGCCCGGGCGGACGAGGCGGGGGCGCTCGCGCCCGCGGTCGGCCTCACGGCCGGCGGTCAGCGGTACGGGCTCTCGCCGCACGTACCGCTGCCCCGGGACGCGGCCGTACCCGCCGCGGAACTGGCGGCCCTGGTGGCCGAGGACGTGGACCGGGTGATCGCGGCCCGCCGCGGGGACGGCACGCTGGAGTGGCACGACTGGCACCGCGGCATGCTGCGGCTGGGCCGGCGCGTGGTGGCGGGCGCCGCGGCCGTCGAGGACACGCTGCTCAGCGAGGTGCTCGCGGCGGCGACGGCGGCTGTGGACAGCAGGTCGTACGGGGGCCGGGCCGAGGCGCTGCGGCGCCGGCTGGCACCGTACCTGGCCGACCCGGACCCCGCCTCCGTGGCGGGCCGGCTGACGGCCCAGGGGCCCGGCAGCGAGGGCACCGATCCGGACGTCGCCGTACCGGCCGTCGCGCACACGCTCGCGCTGGTGTCCGAGGCCGCCGCCGGGACGGTGCTCCAGGCGCTGGCCCTGCTCGCGGCGGGCGCCGCCGACTCCCCGGAGGCGGCCGTGGGCGAGGCACTGCACCGATACCCTCCGGTGGCCGCGGCCGTGTACCCCGTACGGGCGGACTTCGTATGGGAGGACCTGGCAGTCGCGTCCGGGACCGAGATCCTGCGGGTGCCCGGCTGGCTGCGCGGCCTGGACGACGGGGGCCGCCCGGACCCGCGGCCGTCGGGGGCGTCGGCGACGGCGGAGCCCGAGGGGATGCCGGCGCTGTGCGGTGCCCCGACCGGGTGCGCGGCGACGCGGTTCGCGGCGCTCGTGGCCGAGCACGTCGTGCGGGCCGTCACGGAGGCGGTCCGCCCGGTGGTGATCTCCCCGCAGTTCACCGCGGACCGGCTGCCGGACACCCTCGATCCGCGGACGCTGGTCCTGGCGCTCGAAGACCTCACCGCCCGGCCGGGCGACGGGCGCGTGACGGTCGGCATGCCGACGGCCGTGCCGGTCTCGGCGTTCGGCTACGCGCCGGCCGCGTACGGCGCCCTGGCGCACGCCAGTGCCGACCGGCTGGAGCGGCACGCCGAGAGCCTTGCGGCCTGTGCCGGGAACAGCGGCTGGAACGCCGGCGAGGAGGGGGAGCGGTTCCGCATGATCCTGCTGGGCCACGCCGAACGGTGTGCCACGGCCGCCGACGGCGTACGGCAGGCGGCGAAGCGGCTGACGGACTGAGGCGGACGGGTTCATGCACACTTCGGCAGCCTTCCCCGCGGCCGCGGCCGCGGCCGCGGCCGCGCCCGTGCCCGCTCCCGCACGGGGCCGCGGCGCGGTCCTCGCCGGGCTCGGCGCATATGTGCCGCCGCGCGTCCTCACCAACGCCGAGCTCTGCGGACAGCGGCCCATCGGCGACGAGTGGATCCGCGCCCGCATCGGTGTGGCGAGCCGGCGCATCGCGGACGGGGAGGCCACCGTCGACCTTGCGGTGCGGGCCGGGCGGCACGCGCTCACGGCGGCGGGGGTGTCCGCGGTCGACGCGGTCGTCCTGGCCACCATCTCCCCGGACCGGCTCATGCCGGCCGGGGCCCCGGAGGTCGCCGTGCGGCTCGGGCTGGGCACCGTGGCGGCGTTCGACCTGGGTTCGGGCTGCAGCGGGTTCCTGTACGGCCTGGGCGTGGCCTCCTCGATGATCACGGCCGGGGCCTTCGACCGCGTCCTGCTGGTCGCCTCGGACGTGTTCAGTGCGTTCCTCGATCCGCAGGACTGGCTGATGTCGGCCATCTTCGGCGACGGGGCGGGCGCAGTGGTGCTGTGCGCGGGCGACGCCTGCGCGCCCGGCGCGTTCGGGCCGTTCGACCTGGGCAGCGACGGGGCGCAGGCCGATCTGCTGGAGATCCCCGGCGGCGGTGCACGGGCGAGGAAGCGGATGCTGGCGGCGCCGGAGGAGGAGTACTCGCCGTACTTCAGGATGGACGGGCCCGCCGTACGCAAGCAGGCCGTCGTCGGGATGTGCGAGTCGGTGACGCGGGCCCTGGACCGGGCCGGGTGGCCGCTCGGGGACCTGGACGTACTGGTCGCCCACCAGGCCAACCAGCGGATCCTGGACGGGCTCACCGCCGGACTGGGCCTGGCGCCCGGGCAGGTGCTGTCGCACATCGAGACGTACGGGAACGCGGCGGCGGCCTCGGTGCCCGTGCTGCTGGCCCAGGCGGCCGCCGCCGGGACGCTGTCGCCGGGCCTGCGGGTGGCGCTCACCGCGTACGGCGCGGGGCTGGCCTGGGGGTCGACCACTCTGGTCTGGCCCGAGGTGCGGGCGGTGGCCGAGGACGGGTGATCCGGCCCCGGCCACCGCGGGTGCTCCGTGCGGGAGCAGGAGCGGGCGCGGGCTACCAGAACGGCGTTTCCCGCCTGCGCCGTTCCCGGTCCACCAACGTCTGTACGGCGGCCTCGGACTCGGCGCACAGCAGCCGGGCGGCGGCCGCGCGGGCGGCGTAGGACTCGGGCCGGCGCGGTGCGGGGATGGGCTCGCCGATGGTAACGAGCCACTTCGAGGGCAGCGGGAACACCGTGGTGAGCGGGAAGCAGGGGAGGTCGAAGAGGCGTGCCAGGGCGGGGATCTCGCCGATCCGGGGAGACGCCTCCTCGGCGCCGATGACGGACACCGGCACCACGGGGGCGCCCGTCCGGACGGCCGTGGCCGCGAATCCGGGGCTGAACGGCCGCAGCTGATAGCGCTTGCGAAATGGCTTTTCCAGACCGGAAAGCCCTTCGGGAAACACCCCAACGAGTTCCCCGGCGGTCAAGTGTTCCATTCCCAGCAGCGGATCGAGCGGAATGGCGCCCTTCTTGCGGGCGTACGAACCGATGACCGGGAATCGGAACACCAGCGGTGCGGCGGGGACGTGCAGGGGTCGCCGCAGGGTGCGGGCGAACACTTTCTGGAGAACGAAGGCGTCGAGCCCCCAGGCGCCCGAGTGATTGGCGACGAGGATCGCCGGCCCTTCGGCCGGGATGTTCTCCGTCCCCGCCACTTCGAGCCGGAAGTAGTCGTCGACGAGCCAGTCGAGGAAGCGGTCCCAGGCGCTCTCCCCGGCCTCGCCGAGCAGTCGGCCCACGTGCCGGAGCTCGGCGCCGGCCACATCGATCACATCGGCCAAGTTTTCCGACACGAATGATCCCCACTCTCGCGTTTTGAATCATCAACAGGCGTGATAATGCCGGGCTTTGAGTAAATACCCTGCCGTGGTACTTATTTGAGCACGAGAACACCTTGACCCCGCCACCCTGCTGCAATGGCACCGATACCGCAAATGAGAGCCTCCGTGACTACTTCCGCGCCGGAATCCGTCCTCGACGTGATCAGTGAACTGCTCATCGAGAGGTTCGAAGTCCCCTCCGACGAGGTACGGGCGAGCGCGCCCATGCGTGACCTGCTGACCGATTCGCTCATGATCGTCGAGATGGCCATCGCCGTTCACGAGATGCTGGGCATCAAGGTCGAGGAGGAGGAGCTCCGGGCCGCCACCCTCGGGGAGTTCGCCGCGTCCGTCGACGCACGGCGGACGGACCGTTGACCCGACGTCCCGAGGCCGTCGTGACCGGGCTCGGCCTGGTCACAGCGGCCGGGTGCGACCGGGACGCCACATGGTCGGCGGTCCGCACCGGCCGCTCCACCGCAGCCCCCGACCCCGTGCTCGACGGCCTGCCCGTCTCCCTCAGCTGCCGCGTACCGGAGCTGGACCACCCGGTCCTGCACCGGCGCGGCTCGGCCCACCTCGACCCGGTCGACCGGTTGGGCCTGGTGGCAGCCGCGCAGGCACTCGACCACGCCGGGCTCGATCCGCAGGAGTGGGACGGCAGCCGGGTCGCCGTCGTCACCGGCAGCAGTGTGGGCGGAGTCCTGACCCAGGACAAGGCACTCGCCCGGCTCGGGGAGCGGGGCCCGGAGTTCGTCTCCCCGTACTTCCTCCCCGGCTATCTGATCAACATGACGTGCGCCAACATCGCGCTGCGCTTCGGGGTGACCGGACCCGCGCTGTCCACCTCCACCGCCTGTGCCTCGGGCACCACCGCTCTCGGCCTCGCCCGGGACCTGCTGGCGACCGGGCAGTGCGACATCGCCCTCGTCTGCGGCGCCGAAGCGGCCGTCACCCGGCTGGTGGTCGTCGGCTTCTCCCAGCTGGGGGCCCTGTCGGGCACGGGATCGCGCCCCTTCGACGCCACCCGGGACGGCTTCGTCATCGCCGAGGGCGCCGGCGCGCTGATCCTGGAGCGTCCCGGGCACGCCGCCGCCCGGGCGGCCCGGCCCCTCGCGCGACTGATCGGCTACGCCGCCTCGACGGACGCGCACCACCTGGTGGCCCCGCACCCCGAAGGCCGCGGCGCCGAGCAGGCCGTCCGTGCCGCCCTCGCGGACGCGGGCGTCGGCCCCGAGGACATCGGCCACGTCAACGCACACGGCACGTCGACCCGGCAGAACGATGCCGTCGAGGCCGCAGTCCTGCGCCGGGTCTTCCCCCACCGGCCGCCCGTCACCTCGGCCAAGGGCACCCTCGGGCACACCCTCGGGGCCGCGGGCGTCATCGAGGCGGCCCTGACCGCCCTCGCCATGGCCGACGACACCGTTCCGCCCACGGCCGGGCCGGGCGGGACCGACGCCGGGATGGACATCGACGTCGTCACGGGAACGGCCAGGAGGCACGCCTCGCAGGTCGCCGTCAGCAACTCCTTCGGATTCGGCGGCCACAATGCCGTGGCGGTGCTCGCCCGCCCCTGACCGTGCCGGGGAGCGTTCCCGGGCCTACAGGGCGACCATGGGGGTGTGGAGGAAGTGCAGCCGAAGGCCTTCCTTGCCGGGCCCCCGCACGGAGCCGGCCACGGCACGCGGGCAGCACTGCGCCCGCACGGACCGTTCCGCCCGGCGGGGCACGGCCGTACGGGGGCGCGTGCGCGATGACCGAGCAGACGCCCATCGAGGATCTGATCAGCGGCGCCGCCCAGGACGCCGGAGGGTGGCTGGGCTCCCTGCCCGTGGCACAGCTGGCCACCAGCGCCGACGGGACGATCGTCCGCTGGAACCACGCCGCACAGGAACTGCTCGGCTACACCCCGCCGCAGATCGTCGGCCGGCACATCGCCGACCTCCTCCACCCCGGAGCCGACCGCAGCCTCGGCCGCGCCCTGTGGGAGACCGCCGTCACCGGGCGCGGGGTGATGGGCACCGTGACCGCGTGGCACCAGGACGGGCACCCGCTGGAGCTGGAGATCTGGGCCTGTCCCGTACCCAGCCGGCGGCACGACGCCTCGGCGGTCCTGGTGTTCGCCGCCGACGCCCACGCCGCCCGCCGGATCCGGGGATCGTCGGCGGTCTGGGACGGGCTGTTCGCCCGCTCGCCCGTCGGCATCGCCATCCTCGACACGCAGCTGCGATTCCTCCAGGTCAACCCGGCCCTGGAAGCGATGAACGGTCTCTCCGAGTCCGCCCACGTGGGACGGCGCCTCGCGGAGGTCCTGCCGGAGGTGAACGCCGAGGACATGGAGGACGCGATGCGGGAGGTCCTGGCCACCGGGGAACCGGTGCTGGACCGCCGCCGCACGGGCCGCACCCCGGCCGACCCGGTCCACGACCACGCCTGGTCGTGCTCGTACGTCCGGGTGGAGGACCCCGGCGGCCGCCCGATCGGCGTGATCGCCTCCCTGCTCGACATCACCGAGCAGCAACACGACCACGTCGAGGCCGAGGCGGGCCGTCGCAGACTGGCCCTGCTCAGCGAGGCCAGTGCCCGCATCGGCGCCAGCCTGGAGCTGGAGCGCACCGCGCAGGAACTGGCCGACCTCTCCGTACCGCGGCTCGCCGACGCCGCCACCGTCGACGTACTGGACAACCTCGCCCGCGGTGACGAGCCCGGCATGGGCCTGGCCGGAGGCGTCGCCCTGCGGCGCCTGGGCAAGGCGCCGCTGACCGGCTCCGCCGTGATCGGCGTCCTCGCGCCCCTGGGCAGGACCCTCGTCTTCCCGGCGGCCGCCCCCTACACCCAGGCCCTCGCCTCCCGCCGGCCGTTCCTGATCGCCCACCTGGACGACCAGGCCATCGCGCCGGCCGCCCGCCACACGAGCAGACCCGCACAGCTCCTGCCCCTCGGAGTGCACTCGTTCATGATGGTGCCGCTGACCGCGCGGGACCTCGTACTCGGCTTCGTCACCTTCTACCGCACCAGCCCCGTCGGCCCCTTCGGGCCCGACGACGTCACCCTCGCCGGCGAGCTCGCCGCCCGCGCAGCCATCAGCATCGACAACGCGCGCCTCTACCACCGCGAACACGAGACCGCCGTCGTCCTCCAGCGCAGCATGCTGCCCCAGCACATCACCCCGCCGCCCGGCATCGAGGTCGCCCACCGCTACCTGCCCGCCAGCGACGTCAACGAGATCGGCGGCGACTGGTACGACGTCCTGCACCTCCCCGGAGGCAAGGCCGCCCTCCTCATCGGGGACGTCATGGGCCACGGCATCGGGGCCGCGGCGGTCATGGGACGGCTCTCCGCCAGCGTGCGCGCCCTCGCCCGGCTCGACCTCGCCCCCGAGGCCCTGCTGCACCAGCTGGAAGCGACCCTGGACGATCTCGCCGACCCGATGATCGCCACCTTCCTGTACGCCGTGGTCGACCCGGAAACCGGCCACTGCCGCATCACCCGCGCCGGGCATCCGCCGCCCGCGACCGTCGACCCCGACGGCCGGGTCCGTCTCCTCGAACTGCCGCCCGGCACCCCGCTGGGCGTCGGCGGGACCGTCTACACCACCACCGACGTCACCCTCCCCCCGGGCAGCCTCCTCGTCCTGTACACCGACGGCCTCGTCGAAGCCCGCGGCAGAGACATCGATGAGCGCCTGACCGAACTGACCCGTCTGCTGAGCGAGCCCCAGGGCTCGCTGGGCCACCTGTGCGACTCGCTGATCACCCACCTGGTCCCGGCGTCCGCGGACGACGACATCGCCCTGCTCGTCGCGCGGGTCGGCGTCACCCCCCACCTGCCCCCGCCCCCCGCAGCCTGAGCGGATCGCACCCGCGGCGCGCGGGCAGGATGGGGGGATGGAATTCACCGAACTGGAGGAACGGGCCCGCGCGCTCGCGGCGTCGGGCGCCCGCCGCGTCCTCGGCATCGCCGGGCCGCCGGGAGCCGGCAAGTCGACCCTGGCCGCACGCCTCGCGGCGGCGCTGGGGCCCGGACTGGCCGTGGTCGTACCGATGGACGGGTTCCACCTGGCCCAGGCCGAACTGGAGCGTCTGGGCCGGGCCGACCGCAAGGGCGCCCCGGACACCTTCGACGCCGCCGGGTACGCGGCGCTGCTCGGCCGCCTGCGCACACCCGCGGCCGCGGCGGTCTACGCCCCGGCCTTCGACCGTTCGCTGGAGGAGCCGGTCGCAGGGAGCATCCCCGTCGCCCCCGCGGTGCGCCTGGTGATCACCGAGGGCAACTACCTGCTGTACGAGGCGGGGGAGTGGGCGGGGGTACGGGCGCTCCTCGACGAGGTCTGGTTCCTCGCGCCCGACGACGGTCTGCGCGTGCGGCGCCTCGTCGACCGGCATGTCCGCCACGGCAGGGCCCCTGCCCACGCCGAGGAGTGGGTGACCCGCTCGGACGAGGCGAACGCCCGGCTGATCGCCGGCGGGCGGGCGCGGGCGGACCTGGTGGTGGAGTAGGGGCGTACGCGGTGGCAAGGGGGCGCACAGCAGCGCAGATGCGCCACTTTCCGAAAGATTTCCGTCGACAGCCGTGCACAATCGGGCGTCTTTTCCGATGGGGTGGTGTTGGGGGAGCAGCCGGTCCGTCCGGCCGCTGGATGTGTGGGGGCATGCCCGTTCCGTTCACTTCACCGGAAGGTTTCGCGCCGACGTGAATCCTGTCCAGACCGTCACTCCCGTGCTGATACTCGTCGCCTTCGACGCCGTCAGGAGACATCCATGCCTGCCGGGTGCGAGGACCCGGGCCGCGACCGCTCGTACCGGCGACGACCGGGATCCCTGGAGGAGCGCATGAGCGAGGGCGAGTTCGACCCGTCCGGGGACCGGGCGGTCTCCAGCGAGCTGGCCGGCGTCCTGCCGGTCGAGTTCAGCGCGTTCCACTCCCAGCACCACCGCGCCTACCTGCGCTACGCACACCTGCAACTGGGCTCCCGCCAGGACGCCGAGGACGTCGTCGACGACGTGTTCACCTTCCTGCTGAAGGTGTGGCGCCAGGCGCTGAAGGAAGCGAGCCTCCACGGCTTCGCCTGGGCGGTGCTGCGCGAACACGTCGCACGCAGACTGGCGCTGCTGGGCCGGTCCGGGGCGATGGTCGAGACGGCCTGGTTCGCCGCCCTGCGCCGCGCCTCCCGGCAGCGGATGGAGCTGCTGGAATCCAAGCTCGGCCTGTACGCGGCGGTCGCGTGCCTGCCCGAACGGCACTACGACGTGGTGTTGCTGGGCTTCCTGCTGGGGTACGACCACGGAACCGTCGGCCGGACGATGGGGATCTCTCCTGCGGCGGTCCGTTCGCACATTCGAGGCGCAAGCCGAATCCTGTCCCAGAAGCTCGGGGCGGACTGGGCTCCTGCAGAGGAGAAGGGCCAGTGAGCGACATGACGACCGACCGCGACGCCGTGACGGGTGAGGAGCTGGCGGCGGCACTGGAGCAGGCACGGGTGCTGATGGAGGAGTACGCCGGCTACGACGAGGACGCCGCCCGGCGGCGCATCGCGCGCCGCATCGCGGCGGACCGGGCCCGTTCGGCGACGGGCGCCGCCAGCCGGTGCGGCCTCCCCTCGCCCTCGCCCGCCGCGCCCGCGCCCGTGCCCGCACCGGCGCCCACCCCGGCGGACGACCTCGCACTGGACGCCGCCTGCCACGTACGCGCCGCGCGGGCGCTGGACGACCTGGCCTGGTCCCTGGCGGAGAGCCGCACCTTCGCCGAGCTCGCCCTGGCCGCCGGAACCTGGCCGCACGGTGCGGAACCGGCGCTGCTGTTCGGCTGCCTGCTGCACCTCGCCGACCGGATGGAGGGCGCGCAGTTCTGGTTCCAGTACGCGGCGGGAGCCGGCTCGCGGACCGCGGCGCGCCTCCTCCACCTGCACCACCTCGCGCGCGCCGAGGTGTGCACCGCCCGGCACTGGAAGGCGCTGGCCGAGGCGCTGCCCCCGGACGAGGGCCTGCCGCACCTGCCGGAGATCCCGGGGAACCTGGAGGAGGCCCTCGGGGCCTCGGTCATCTGGACCTCGCCGCCGATCAGCACCCAGGACCTCACCGCCCTCACGGCCGCCCGGGGGCACGGCGGGCGGCCCCCGTACCGGCTTCCCGCCCGGCTGCGGCGGGCCGTGACGGCCCGGAGCTGGAGCGAGGACCACGACCTGGGGGAGGTGTTCCTCCTCGGCCCGCAGGTGGCGGTGGCAGTGGCCCAGCACGCGCGGCTGGACCTCCTGCACCTGACGGACGAGGCGAATGCCTGGGCCGTCGAAGCCCTGCAGGAGCCGCAGCCGGCCCGGGCCGCCCGCGGTTCGTCCGGGGAGCGGCCGGCTCCGGTCGCGATGGAATGCGTCCACCACGCGCTGCGCGTCCTGGAGGTCGTCAACCGCTACTCGGGCGGAGTGAGCCTCGCGCAGATCGCCCGCGAGACGAGGCTGCCGCAACTGGTGCTGGCCCGGGCGCTGGAGCAGCTGGTACGGGCGAACCTGGCGGCCCCGGCCGGCCCCGGCGCGTACATCAGGGGCCGGGCGCTGTTACTGGCCGGGGCGGCGACCGGTGACGGGCGCGGACACCTTCAGGAGACCCTCGCCTGGGTCCGGGACGCGGTCGGCGCCGCCGTGTACGTGGCCCGCTACTCCGACGGCGAGGTGTGCATCACCCAGTACGCCGACGGCCCGGCGACACCGCTCGTGGAGGAGTGGGTCGATTTCCGGGCCGCCGCCCACGCCTCCGCCGTCGGCAAGGCCCTGCTGGCCCAGCTCGGCACCGACGGCCGCAAGGACCACCTGTCCCGGCACCGGGCGGCCCGGTTCACCGCCCACACCATCACCCGGCAGGACCACCTCTTCCGGCAGCTCGACACCCGACGGCCGGGCGCCCCCCTGCTGGACCTCCAGGAGTACGCCCTGGGCACGGTCTGTGCGGCCCTCCCCATCACCTCGGGCCCCGACGCCGAATGCCTGGCCCTGTCCATCCCGGCCCCGGACCCGCACCGCCTGGGGCAGGCGGCCCGGATGCTGCAGAGCGAGGCCGCGGCGGTCCTGCTCGCCCTCATCGTGGCGGGCAGCACCCCGAGGGCACCCAGGACGGCCCCGCCGCGGGAGGAGGGAGCGGGCGAGCCGGGCAGCATCCTGATCACGGCGCATTAGCCCAAGGCGCGCGGCGTGGCTCCGGCCGAGTCGTGGGGGTTGCCCGGCGGCAGCTCCCACCGGTCGTCCAGAACCTCCACCCGGCTCCACC
Organism: Streptomyces sp. NPDC097981; assembly: GCF_040302565.1. NCBI lineage: Bacteria > Bacillati > Actinomycetota > Actinomycetes > Kitasatosporales > Streptomycetaceae > Streptomyces > Streptomyces sp. NPDC097981. Next base: position 130,816 of record NZ_JBEORW010000007.1, on the reverse strand, counting down.
GCCGGGAAGCCGGCGCTGTTGGATGGCCACGTGGTGAGACGAAAGAGCGACAAGAAATGGCGGCCCCCCTTCGAAAGGCCGAAGGGCATCGTCCTGCTGGCGACGCCGGAAGGCTGGCGCCACAGCATCCTCGACGTGAAAGGCGCAATGATCTGCGGACGCCTCCCGGGCGTGCCGGCCGACGCCGACCCCCGGGAGGCGAAGACCGCTGCGGCCGCCATGGTGGTGGGCCTCGCGCGGGAATTCCATGAAGCCGATGTCGAAGTGACGTGGGACCCTCCCACGGAACCCCGGTCCTGGACCGGTCACGTCACCCTCGCTGCGGAAGCCGACACCACCCCGCCTGACGCCTGACGCCTCCAGGACCGCATGGCCCGGGGCCGGGTGCGTCACCCGGGCGGGTCGTCCCGCTGGCACCCGGGGCCGGTGCGCGGCTTGCTGGAGGAATGACACAGGGAGTACCGGGGAGCACCCGGGAAGACGGCATGAGCACTCCCAGGGCCGCAGGGCTGGCAGGGGTCGTCTTCGCCGTCCTGCTCGGGGCGGCGATGGTGCTCGCGCGGCTCGCGCTGCCGGGCGGGGCCGGCGGTGAGCAGGTGGAGATCACCTCCGGAGGACGGGGGGCGCTGAACACGGCGCTGCAGCTCGTCCCGTTCGCCGGCATCGCCTTCCTGTGGTTCATGGGGGCGCTGCGCGCGCACACCGGGGACGCCGAGGACCGGTTCATGGCCACGGTCTTCCTGGGCAGCGGACTGGTCTTCGTCGCCTGCCTCTTCGGTGCCGTCGCGGCCGCCGGGACCGTGCTGGCCGCCGGGGATGCCACGGGCTTCGGCCGGCATTTCGCGTACACGCTGCTCACGACGTACGGGATGCGGATGGCCGCCGTCTTCGTCCTCGCGGCCTCGATGATCGGCCGCAAGCTCGGGGTCCTTCCCAGGCCGCTGATCCTGATCGGGACTCTGGCCGGGCTGGCCCTGCTGGTGGTGGGCTCCAGCCTGCCCTGGTGTGAGCTGGTCTTCCCCGCCTGGGCCCTGATCATCAGCGTGTACATCCTGCGCGCCGCCCGCCGTTCCCCGTGACACCCACCCCCATCACCCCAATGGCCGCGCCGGACGGGCCGTTCCGCCTGCCGCGCCGCAGTCTGGCCGGGGAGCCGGAGGGGCCGACGAAAGGACTGGACCGTGCTGAGGCTTGTGGTCGATCTCAACCGGTGTCAGGGATACGCGCAGTGCGCCTTCCTCGCACCCGACGTCTTCGCGATGCACGGAGACGAAGGCCTGCTCTACGACCCGCAGGCCGAGGACGCCCATCGCGAGCGCGTGGCCCAGGCGGTCGCCGCCTGTCCCGTGCAGGCGATCCTCGTGGACGAGCTGGACATGGCGGCTGCCGCGGCCGGCGCCCCCGCCGCCGGGGAGGCATCCGATGCCTGACGGAAACCTGGACCGCCTCAAGGCTGACGGCCGGATCGTCGTCGTCGGTGCCTCGCTCGCCGGCCTGCGCGGTGCCGAGACGCTGCGCGAGAAGGGCTTCAAGGGCTCGCTGACCATGATCGGCGACGAGCCCCACGAGCCGTACGACCGGCCTCCCCTGTCCAAGCAGGCTCTGCTGGGCAAGGGCACGGCCGAGCGCACCGCGCTGCCCCGCCGCCGCGAGATCGACGCCGAATGGCGCCTCGGCGTACCGGCCAGCGGCCTCGACATGGCCGGCCGCCGGGTCAAGCTCGCCAACGGTGACGAGGTGCCCTACGACCGGCTGCTGATCGCCACCGGCGTACGGGCCCGCCCCTGGCCGAACCCGGCCGAGGCGGAACTCGACGGCGTGTTCGTGCTGCGGACCCGCGACGACGGCGCGGCCCTGGCCCGGCGGCTCGACGCCGGCCCGCGCCGGGTCCTGGTCATCGGCGCCGGGTTCACCGGCTCCGAGATCGCCTCGGCCTGCCGCGAGCGCGGACTGGAGGTCACCGTCGCCGAGCTCGGCGACGCTCCCCTCGTCGGCGCCCTCGGCGGGGTCATCGGCGCGGTCGCCGCCGAACTCCAGCGGGAGAACGGCGTCGACCTGCGCACCGGCGTCATGGTCACGGCCCTGGAGGGCGACACCACCGGACGGGTCCGTGCCGCGCAGTTCTCCGACGGCACCACGCTGGAGTGCGACGTCGTGGTCGTCTCGCTCGGTGCCCAGCGCAACACCGACTGGCTGGCCGGCTCCGGACTCGGCGCCGGCCCGCGCGGCATCGCCTGTGACGCAGGATGCCGGGCCTTCGACATCTTCGGCATCGTCACCGACGACATCTTCGTGGCGGGCGACGTCGCCCGCTCCCCGCACCCACTGTTCGGCTACCAGTTCCTGTCGCTGGAGCACTGGGGCAACGCCGTGTCCCAGGCCGAGACCGCCGCTCACAACATGCTCAGCGAGAGCAGCGACCGCCGCCCCCACATCTGGGTGCCGGCCTTCTGGTCGACCCAGTTCGGGGTGAACATCAAATCGGTCGGCGTGCCCTCGATGGGCACCGAGATCATGATCACCCAGGGCTCGCGCGCCGAGCGGCGCTTCACCGGCGTCTACGGCTACCAGGGCCGCGTCATCGGGGCGGTCACCTTCGACAACTCGCGCTGGCTCCAGTTCTACGAGAAGCAGATCGAGGCCACGGCCCCCTTCCCGCCGCCGTTCCCCACCGTCGACCGGCGCCCCGAAGGGCAGAAGCCCCTCCCCGCGGACTTCCCCGACCCGTCCGTGCCCACGCACGGACCGACCATCACCCTCAGCGGATATTCGCCGGCCGACCGGCGGATGACGTTCACCCCCGCCGGGCACTGACCCGCCCGCCCTCCGGAGGACCCGGCATGAAGCAAGGCATCCTGAGCGACATCCTCGACTACTCCAACCGCGCGAACCCGTACCCGCTCTACGAGGAACTGCGCAAGACCCCGGTGTTCCACGACGGGGACGGCCCGTACGCCATCAGCACGTACCACGACATCCTGGCCCTGCTGCACGACCCGCGGCTCAGCTCCGATGCACGCAACCTCGCCGCGACGGCCGGGGACCCGCTGGCCGAGGCCGAGGACGAGGGGGCCGGGACCCTGCCGCCCAGCTTCCTGAAGCTGGATCCGCCGGAGCACGACCGGCTGCGCCGGATGACGAACCGCCCCTTCGGCCCGCCGCACTCGCCGTACCGCATCGAGGGGATGCGCGACGACCTCCGCTCCATCGTCACCGGGCTCATCGACAACCTCGGCGACCCCGGGAACATCGACCTGGTCGACCAGTTCTCGTACCCGTTCCCCGTCACCATGATCTGCCGGCTGCTCGGTGTGCCGCGCGAGGACGAGGCCCGCTTCCACGTCTGGGCCGACACCCTGGCCGCGAGCCTGGACCCCGACCCGGACGCCGATCCGAAGGAGCGGGACAAGACCACGCACGACGCCCGGATGGAACTGGGCATGTACCTGGCCGGGCTGATCGAGGAGCGGCGCAAGAACCCCGGCGACGACATGCTCTCCCAACTGGCCCTCGGGCACGGGCCGGACGAGTCGATGAGCACGATGGAACTGCTCAGCACCGCCGCCCTGCTGCTCATCGCGGGCCATGAGACCACCGTCAATCTCATCACCAACGGGATGCTCACCCTGCTGCGCAACCCGGATGTCCTGCGGCAGCTGCGCGAGACGCCCGGGCTCGTGGTTCCCCTGGTCGAGGAGCTGCTGCGGTTCGAGCCGCCGGTGCAGCTGCTGCCACAGCGCACCCCGCTCGTCGACATCGAGGTCCGCGGGGTCACCATCCCCAAGGGCTCCTCGATGTGGCTGGTCCTCGCCTCCGGCAACCGGGACCCGCACCGCTTCGAGAACCCGGACCGCTTCGACCCGTACCGCAAGGACGTCCAGCACCTGGGGCTCGGCAGCGGCATCCACAGCTGCTTCGGCGCCCCGCTGGCCCGGCTGGAGGCCCAACTGGCGCTGAGCGAGCTGGCCCGCCGCCTGGAGAACCCGCGTCTGGTCGAGGACCCGCCGCCCTACCGTCAGAACGCGGTCCTGCGCGGCCCGCGCCACCTGCGGATCACCTGCGACGGGATCCGTTCCTGAAGCGTCTCTGATCAGCTAAGCGATCCCATGCGAACCGTAAGGTCCGGCACGGGTATTGCCCACCGTGGTGGGGAAGCGTGAGCGTGGAGGTGGAATCCCGCGCCGAGTGCTGCTCCGCGTGGCCGGTGCCGGCCTGTGGTGGGGGTGCTGATCGTGGTCACGCTCTGGTGCCGGTGGGCTGCACGGGGCAGCCGTGTCCGGTCCGTTGGCGCGTGCCCCTCCGGACGCTGGCCTGCACGACCTGAGGGCCGTGCGGGGGAGGGAACCTCACGTCGCCTGGGCGTGAGGCGGTTGGTTCGTGGCCGGGTCGGACTGGTCTTGGACCGGTCCGACCGGCTGGTCTTCGGGGTCGTCGCGATGACGGCCTTGGCCTCCATCACATCGACCACGGCGCGGATGACCATCGTGCCGCTGGCGCGGTCGGCGATGGTCTTGGTCTGGTGGGCGAGGCCGCGGGCGGCGATCCGCCGCCAGGCTCCTTGGTCCCGGTCGCCCTGCCAGCCGCACCTGGGGCAGATGGCCCACGTCCATCCCGGCACGGTGGGCCGGTCGGGGGCCTTGCGGTGCCGCAACGGGGTCAGACAGCAGGGGCAGTGCTTCGAGGTGTTGCGCGGTGGGACGGTGACGACGGCAATACCGGTCTCGGCGGCGAGGTGGCGGATGCGGTCGGCGATCTGGCCGCGCACGGTCTGGGACATGCGGGTGTTGTGGGTGCGGCCCATGCCGTCGGCTTCCATCGACCGGAGGTCTTCGAGGTAGATGACCGTGGCTCCGGCCGCGACGGCCTGGTCCACGGCCCAGCGAGCACCGGCCCAGGCGAGAGCGTCGTTGAGGTTCGAGCGTCGCTCGGAGACACGGCGGATCTCCTGAGCCAGCGTGGCGGCCTTGCCGTCCAGGGTGGAGTCGGCGAGGCGGGCGTACTGGTCAGCCTTGGCGTGCAGGCGCTCGGAGAGATTTCGCAGACGGTGCTGCTTGGCGAGTATTCCGGCGGCACGGAACTGACCGCCGGCTCCGGCGGCGGTGATCTTCCCGTCGGGGTGGAGTCGGCTCACACCCGCGCTGAGAAGGGTATTGAGGCCCCAGTCCACCCCCAACGCCACCTTGTGCCCGGTGCGCTGGGGCTTCGGCACAGGGTGGGTGTAGGCGAGGTCGGCACGGACTTTCCCGCCCGTGATGCGCAGTCACCAGGGAGACGAAATCTTCGAGGAGTTCGTCGCGGCTGCCGAGCTTCTTCGGGTGCAGCACTTCCACGGAGACCCCGTACACGGCGAACAGCCGCTTCAGCCAGCCCACCCCGAAACGCGCCAGCCGGTCCTCGTGCGTCACACGGACCACGGTCACCGAGCCGTCCGACACCATCGCCAACACCCGGTTCAGACCAGGCCGGTTCTCCTTCAGACCCGAGGCGCGGTCGCGGAGAACCTTGACGATCTCACCGGTCGAGGTACCCGCAATTCCTGCTCCTGGGCTTCCAGCGAGGACTCCTGTCCGGACGAGCCGGACACGCGCACATACAGAAGTTCAAGCCTCGGGCGAGAGGAGTCACTGCCGCGCTTCATGTTCTCCACATCGACCGAGGAGAACCGGCGCTCGCGACCGACCCACGTGTACAAGATCTTGCCGTCGAGAGCCCACTGACGAAGCGTCATCGGGTGTATCCCGAGACGCTTCGCAGCCTTGGACAAACGCAGCAACTCCATGAACACGATTATATGTGCGTAACACTAGGGATAACTAATGAAGTTGATGAGCCTCCCGGTGCAGCCGCCGGCCGCCGGTACGTGTGCCGGCGGCCGGCGGCGTGCCCGGCTGCGGCCGGCTAGGAGAGCTTGCCGTCGTAGTCCGGCAGCTTGAAGGTGCGCTCGGCATGGCCGCCGACCAGATCGCTGTTGTTGTTGCCGATGTTGGCGATGATCGTGTAGCCGCGGGCCTCGATTTCGGCGCGCTTGGCCGTCTTGTAGGCGCTGACCTCACTGAAGAGGGCGGGCAGGTCCCGGACGTACAGGTCCGTGACGGGGTAGCCGACCGCCCTGAGGTTGTGCTCGGTGAGGGACTGGACGATCCCGGGACGGGCGGTGACGAAGATGATGGCGACGCCGCGGTCGTTGGCGTACCGGGTCAGGTCGCGGACCTCGGAAATCGCCGGGGTCGGGAAGGTCCAGAACCAGTGGAAGTCCGTCTCCAGCGAGGAGTTGTCGATGTCGAGGACGATCGCGGGCTTCTCGCCGGTGGGCGACTGCGCGATGCGCTGCTCGACGTACGGGCGGGCCGTGGCCATGACGGCGGCCACGTCGCGCTTCCACGTGCCGTAGTCGATGCCGCGGATGAGCGCGTTGCCGCCGGGAGCGGAGGCGGTGGCCGCGGCCGGGGCGGCCGCCGGGGCCGGAGCGGGCGCGGTCCGGGCGGAGGCGGCGGGGGCCAGCATCAGGACGACGGTGGCCGCGGCCGTGCCGGTGGCGGCGGCGAGCAGGCGGAAGCGGGCGCGGGTGCTGCGCATGTGGGGGCGCTCCTCAGTGGCGGGAATTGGCATGTACAGGATCAGAATTGGCCAAGATCGCTCCCCTTGTCTACTGGTCGGTAGTTAATTTCAGGTGGCCGTCCAACCACCATCCAGGGGCAGCGAGGTGCCCGTGAGGTAGCCGGCGTGCGGCCCGCAGAGCCACACCGCGGCCGCGGCGACCTCCTCGGGCTCGATCAGGCGTTTGATCGCGGACCGGGTCAGCAGCACGTCGGACAGCACGTCTTCGGGACTGATGCCGTGCGCGGCGGCCTGCTGTTCGATCTGGGCCTCGACCAGGGGCGTGCGTACGTATCCGGGGCTGATGCAGTTGCTGGTCACCCCGTACGGGGCACTCTCGACCGCGGTGACCTTGCTCAGTCCCTCCAGGGCGTGCTTGGCGGCGACGTAGGCGGACTTGTAGGCACTGGCCCGCAGCCCGTGGGCGCTGGAGATGTTGACCACCCGGCCCCAGCCGGCGGCGTACATGTGCGGCAGCACGTGGCGCAGCAGCAGGAACGGCGCTGTGACCATCACCTGCTGGATCCGGGCGAAGCGCTCGGCGGGGAACTCGGTGATGGGGGCGACGTATTGCAGGCCCGCGCTGTTGACCAGGATGTCCACGGCCGCCGGCAGCTCCTCGATCGCCGCCGGGTCGGCGAGGTCGACGACGTGCGCCCGCCCGCCGACGAGTCCGGCGACGGCCCGGGCCGACTCCTCGCCGATGTCGACCACGTGCACCGTGGCACCCGCCTCGGACAGCGCGATCGCGCAGGCCCGGCCGATGCCGCTGCCGCCGCCGGTCACCAGTGCCACGCGCCCCCGAAGGGAAGGAAGTCGGCTCGTCATGGCTGAACAGTAGGGAGGCCGGGCGGGCCCGGCCCATGGCGGCGCACACCACTCTCGAACGCACAGGTGTGGTGTGCGCCGCCACCGGCGTCGCCCGGAGGCGAAGGGCACCGTCAGCGTCGCTGCGCGGCGAGGAAGTCGAGCAGGGTGCTGCTCGCGTCCAGCGCGGTGCTGACGGCGCCGAAGTCCGCGGGCGGTGGCATGGCCGACCCGGGCCAGGTGTGGCCCGCCCCGTGCAGGACGAGGAGCCGGACGGCCGCCCCCGCGGAGCCGGGCGGCCAGGTGACGGAGTCGTAGCCCGGCTTGCCCTCCTCGACGGGACCGCCCGCCCCGCCGGCGGTGGCGAACGCCTCCGCGCTCGCCCGGGCGGACATGGTCGGCGTCATGGGTTCCTCCCCCGGGCCGGCCGGGCCGGGACTGGGCAGGCCCGCGAGCGGCCGGACCGGGTCCTCGGCCCCGTAGACGATCATCGTGGACACCGCACCCGTGGGCTTCACGGCGGCGGCCCCGGTGGGCAGTTCGCCCGACACCGAGACCGCACCCGCGACCAGGTCCGGACGCTGCGCGGCCATGCGCAGGGCCATGGAGCCGCCGTTGGAGAACCCGGCGACGTAGACCCGGTGCGGATCCGCCCGGCCGGTGCGCACGAGCTCGGCGACCAGCGCCTCGGTGAACCGGACATCGGAGTCCGGATCGGGCCGCTGCGCGGTCGGAGCGGAGCCGGCGCCCCAGGCCTTGCCCAGTGCCTCGGGGTACACGAGGAGCATGCCGCGCTCGTCGGCGGCCCGGTCCAGGCCGCTCTGCCTGCGCAGGTGCTCGGCGTCGGCGCCGCGGCCGTGGAAGGCGATGAGGAGCGGCCGGGGAGCGCCGCCGTGGGCGGCGGGGCGGCGCAGCAGGTACTCCCGGGTGCCGCCGTCCACGGCCAGCCGCTCCCGGCTGGCGACGGAGACGCCGGCGGAGGCGGTCGCGGTCGCGGAGGCGGAGGCGGTGGTGGCGGGTGCGGCCGACGGCCGGGCCTCCGCCGTACAGCCGGTGAGCGCGGCAGCCAGCAGGAGGCCGCATGCCACGGAGGCGCCGAACCGGGCGCGCAGGGAGGGGAGATGTGGTGAGGACATGCCGTGAGCACAGCACCGCCGCCCGGCTCCTGTCCAAGATCTATATGGATCCCGGATCGATCAAAATTCGATATCGTTGCTGGCCGTGGACCTGATCCGGCATCTGCAGTGCTTCGTCGCCGTTGCAGAAGAAAGACACTTCGGCCGCGCCGCCGAGCTGCTCGGCATGGCCCAGCCGCCCCTGTCCCAGCGCATCCGGCGACTGGAGCGCGAGTTCGGCGTCCGCCTCTTCGAACGCACCAGCCGCCAGGTGTCGATCACCGCGGCGGGCACGGTGCTGCTGGAGGACGCCCGGCTGCTGCTCGCCCGAGCGGACGCCCTCACGGCCACCGCCCGCCGCATCCGCGACGGCGAGAGCGGGCTCCTGCGCGCCGCACTGCCGCCCGACATAGCCGGCGAGACGATCGCCGCGATCCTGGCCGCCTTCCGGCAGCACCGTCCCGGCGTCGAGCTGGAGCTGCACGAACTGTCCACCGCCGAGCAGCTGGCCCGGTTCGCCACCCGCGAGCTGGACGTCGGGCTCGTGCGGCACCCCTGCGACATCGCCGGGCTGGAACTCGGCCCGGTCCTGCGCCGCGAACTCGGCGTACTGCTGCCGTGCGAGGCCCCGGCCGCCGCGCTGGACGAGGTGCCGCTCGCCGCCCTCACGGGATACGCCCTGGTCCTGTTCCCGCGCGCCGAGGCCCCCGCCCTGCACGACGAGGTACTGAACACCTGCGCCCGGGGCGGCTACACCCCCGCCGCCGTCCGGCACGGCCGTGGCCCCGGCTTCGTCCGCGGTCTCGTCCTCTCCGCGAACGCCGTGGCTTTCGCCCCCCGTGACACCGCATCCGCCGACGCCGCGGACCCGCGCGCCGACATCGTCTGGCGTCCCCTAGCCGGCTCCCCGCTGGCCTGGCGCCACAGCGTCGCGTGGCCGCAGGGCCGGGGCGACGCCGCCGCCGGGGCCTTCGCCGAAGCGGCCACCCGCGCCCTGTGGAACACTGCGGCGGTGACCGCCGACGTACCCTCGCGGCCGCTCCACCTGCGCCCGGCAGCGGAGTACTGGCTGTGAACCACACCCTCCACCGCATCCGCACAGCCTTCTCCGAAGCCGGTGTCACCGGGTGGCTGCACGCCGTCGACATCGATTCCGGTGCGGAGATCGACGCCGGCGCGGACCACCCGGTCGTCACCGCCAGCGTGCACAAGCTCTGTCTGCTCGTCGCCCTGCACCAGCACGCCGCGGCCGGCCGCCTGGATCTCGGCGAACAGGTCGAGTGCCCCCCGGCCGACCGCACCGCCGGCCCCACCGGACTCGCCGCCATGCTCGACCCCGTACGGATGTCCCTGCGCGACGCCGCGTACCTGATGACCGCCGTCAGCGACAACGCCGCCGCCGACCTGCTCCTCGCGCGCACGGGCCTCGACGGCGTCAACGAGGCCACGGCCCGGCTCGGCCTCAGCCGTACCCTGGCCGTCCAGACCTTCCGCTCGCTCTTCGCCTCCGTACGGGAGGACGCGGGCCCCGCCGGTGCACAGGCCCTCGCCGATCCGCACGTTATAGCCCGGCTCCGCGCCCTCGACCCGGCCCGCAGCAACCGCAGCACGCCCCGCGACATGACGCGGCTGCTCGGCGCGGTCTGGCGCGACGAGGCGTGTCCCCCCGAACACGCCGCCGCGATCCGCCGGCTGCTCGGACTCCAGGTGTGGCCGCACCGGATGGCCGCCGGATTCCCCTTCGACGACGTCCACGTGGCCGGGAAGACCGGCAGCCTGCCGACCGTGCGCAACGAGGTCGGCGTCATCGAATACCCCGGCGGCGGGCGCTACGCCGTCGCCGTCTTCACCCGCGCGGCCAGCCCCGCAGCCATCCTCCCCGCGGCCGACGCGGTGATCGGCACCACCGCCCGCATCGCCGTCGACGCCCTGCGCGCGATGTAACCGGCCGGGCCGACGGCCGTGGGCCCGGGGTGCGGTGGGTGTCCTGTGGGCCGGTCATCTGCTCATCGGACACCGGCTGTACCGCCGGCCGCCGCCGCCCGGGGACCGCCCCGTGCCGTGGGGGACGGAGGGCGGCGTCACCGCCTGGGTGATCGCCGTGCTCGCCGCGTCCGAAGCGGTCCGGGCGCGCCGGGAGCAGTGTCCTGGACGAGCAGTTCGGCTGGACGGCCCTGGACGGCAAGGGCGGGGCCGGCTGATCCCCCGCCGGGCTCGGGCTGTCCACAGAATGAGACGAGTGTCTCGTTCAGGCCTGTTCCCGGCGGACATCCCGCCATTCCTCCCCGCACCCGGCCGACAGGCGCCGGAGCCGGGTTACCGTCCCGCGATGTATCCGAACATGCAGACAGCGAACGCCCCTTCGCCCAGTCGTCGCGGCCTGCTCCGCGCCGCCGTGGCGGGCTCGGCGGCCGTGGGGTCCGTCCTGACCCTCGGTTCCGCCTTTCCCGCCTCCGCCGCCCCGGCTCCCGCTCCCGCCGAGTCGGAGGCCGCCGGCCGCCCCGCCTCCCCGGAGGAGGCCCTGCGCCGGCTGGCCGCCGGCAACCGGCGCTGGCGCTCCTGCCGGCAGGAGCACCCGCGCGAGTCGCCGTCGGTGCGGCTCGAACTCACCCGGGCCCAGCACCCCTTCGCGATCGTCCTCGGCTGCGTCGACTCGCGCGTCCCTCCGGAGCTCGTCTTCGACCAGGGGCTCGGCGACCTCCTGACCGTGCGCTCGGCGGGCGAGGTGCTGGACGAGGCCGTCCTCGGCAGCATCGCGTACGGGGTCCTGGAACTGCAGATCCCGCTGGTGCTGGTCCTCGGCCACCAGTCCTGCGGGGCGGTCGGCGCAGCCGTCCACGCCGACGAGACCGGTGAGCGGCTGCCCGCGCACATCCAGTACCTGGCCGATCAGATCCGGCCGTGCATCGACCGCAGCCAGCACGGCGACGCCCGCGTCGACGCCACGATCGACGCGCAGGCCCGGCGCACCCGCGGCCGGCTCGCGGCCGAACCCGACATCGCCGGCCGCATAGCCGCCGGGAAGCTGGTCGTCGCCGCCGCCCGCTACGAGCTCCGCGACCAGAGGGTGCGCACCCTGGCGTAGACCGGGCTCCCCAGGGGCGCTGGAGCGCCGTCGTGCGCCCCTGGCGGAGAGGGCGGGCCGAGCGCCAGGCTGGAGCCCGGTACACCCACCAGGACGGGGGTCATGGTCGATGGAGAACCAGGGCAAACCGATCACCACACATGACATGGTGGTGGTCCACCGGATGTTCCGGCGCGAGTTCCGGGAGGCGCCGGGCCGGGTGCGCGGGGTGCGCCACGGCAGCCGCGCCCAGGTCAGGCTGGTCGCGGACCGGCTGGTACTGCTGCTCGACACCCTGCACCACCACCACGAGAGCGAGGACCGGCTGCTGTGGCCCAAGCTGGCCGAACGGGTCCCCGGCCAGAGTGAGTTGTGGAAGCGGATGCAGGACCGGCACGCCGGCCTTTCGGTCCACGCGGGACGGGCGAAAGCCCTGCTCGGGCCGTGGGCGGCCGGGGCGAGTGCGCACGGGGAGGAACTGGCCGCCGTACTGGAGCAGCTCTCCCGCGCCGTCGGCGAGCACTTCGACCAGGAGGAGCGCGAGGCACTGCCGCTCGTCCCGGGCGCGGTCTCGCAGGCGGAGTGGGACGAGATCGGCGCCGCGGCCGCCGCCGCCGTCCCCAGGAACAGGCTGCTGACCGTCCTCGGGATGCTCCTGAAGGAGGCGGACCCGGGGGAGCAGATCCTGATCATGGCCCATCTGCCGCTGCCGCCCCGGGTGGCCTGGCGGGCCGTCGGGGAGCGCAGCTTCCGGCGGCTGGAGGAGCGCCTGGCGCAGGCGGTGGGCCACGGGTAGCCGGCGCCCCGCGACGGTCTGCGCGGCGCCGACGAACTGCGGGTCGACGCGGTCCGCGGCCAGCGCGCGGTCCGCGTCGCCCCACCCCTCGACGTACGCGCGGGCCTCGTCGGGCGTGGGGAACGGGACGGCGCCCTCGGCCGTACGGATGCCGCATACCCGGGTCCGTGGCCGGAGGCGGTCTCCCGGGCGGTGGCAGCGTCCTCGGACGACTCGGCCTCGGGGACCGGGAAGCGGATCACGGGAATGCGGCGGTCTCGTTGCCCCGGTCAGAGCCAGGGGATCTGCCCGGCCGCATAGCGATAGGCGCGGAAGACGGAGTTCTGTGCGCCGCGCGAGGACTCCAGCCCCACGCCCTGCCCGAACGCGCCGAACTCGGGGACCACGTACTCCCACACCACGTCGCCGCCGGGGGTGACCTCGAAGAGCCTGCCGAACGAGCCCTCCGCGATGAAGGTGTTGCCGTTGGGCAGGCGCTGGGCGCTGGACATGTACGGGCTGTAGAAGTTCTGCGGCGGGTTGTCCTCGTACGACCAGACCTCGCGACCGGTGCGCGGGTCGAGTTCGAGCACCCGCGAGTACGGGACGGACGTCGTGTCCCGGTAGGTCCCGTTGTCGAAGACCAGGACATGGCCGTTCGCGAGCTCGTGCGGGTAGTGCTGCTGGGCCAGTACGCCGGGACCGATGCTCCAGCGCACCGAGCCGTCGGCGCGGTCCACGGCCACGGTGGTGGATGCACTGCGGAACCCCACGACGATGCCGCCGTCGGCGAGTTCGTTGACCGTGTTCGCCATCGGCCAGTGCTCGCGCGCGAAATGCCGGTTCAGCGGCACCTGTTCGGGATCGAGGTGCTCGATGGCAGCCCACCGCCAGACGATCTGGCCCTCCCAGGTCAGCTCGTACACGACGTCGCCGTAGACCACCCCGCCCGGGGCCTCCGAGCCGGGAATGCCACCCCGGATCCGGGCCGTGTGCGCCGGCTCCAGGGGCTCGACGCCGAGGAGGATCAGGTTCCCGTTGGCCAGCACCGAGGCGTCGTGGTGGTGGAAGGGGTGGCGGACCTCGCGCACGACGGTGCCGTCCGGGGCGAGCTCCTGGAGGATGCCGCCGTGGTAGACGTCCCAGATGGGGAACAGGGTCGGGCCGCCGGTGTCCTTGCCCTGGTAGAAGAGGTTCCCGTTCGGCAGGAGCCGGGCGTGGCGGCCGGGCGGGTGCGGCGGGGTCCACGTGTGGACGGCTTCGCCCTCGATGTCGACGAGGCGGACCTCGCCGGGCCCGGCGATCGGGGTGTACAGCGTGTAGCCGCCGAAGCTCCGCTCGGGATCGTGGGCGCGCAGGCCGAGGCCGCGGCGGCGCAGTGTGTTCTGGTCGATGCTCATGGTGGTTGTCTCTCGGTCGGTTGACGGTCAGCGGGACACGGTGACGGCGGCCGGATCGGCGGCCTTCAGCGGACCGGGGTGCAGGCGGCCCAGCAGCGAGGCCCGGTCGGCCGGGCCTGGCAGCCCCTGCGCGGCCTTCGCCCAGGCGGCCTCCTCCTGGAGCTGCGCCAGCAGCTCCGCCGACAGCGTCCCGCCGTACGCGTACCGGGGCTCGAAGGCCTCCACGTAGCCGGCCTGGAGGGTGCCCTTGGACTGCGCGAGCACGGCCCGCCGCGCCCCGGCCGGGTCGGCCGCGCGCTCGCGCTGGGCGCGGAGCAGCGCCCGGAGCACCGCGCCGGTGCCCGCCTCGCTCGCCGACGGGCCCGCGACGAGCAGGGTCCGCGCGGTGTACCCGGTGAACGGCACTTGCGCGTAGCGCTCCCCGAGGGCGGTGCGCGCGGCGTCGTAGAAGCCGGGGAAGGTGACGCCGGCGTCGATGTCCCCGCGCGCCAGCGCCGCGGGGACCTGGTTCGGCGCGAGGTTGACCACCGTCACGTCCGCCGCCGCCAGCCGCACCGACCCGAGCATCCGCGACAGCGCGTACTCGACGTTCGTGCCCTGCGGTACGCCCACCTTCCGGCCCCGCAGCGCCTGGAAACCGGTGATGCCCCGGTCGGTACGGGTGAGCAGGCGCCAGTCGGTGAACCGCGACAGGTCGGCGACGATCCGCAGGTCGCGCCCGCCGAGTGCGGCGGTGACGGCCGGCAGATCGCCCACGACGCCGAGCTGCGCCTGGCCGCCGAGCACCGCGTTCAGCGCGTCACGGCCGGTCGGCAGCGTGGTCACGCTCGCGTCGATCCCCTCGGCCGCCCACAGCCCGTGCTCCTGTGCGACGTAGAGGGGCGCGCCGCCGAGATGGTCGCTGCCGACGAGGGTGACCGTCGCGCGGCCGCTCCCGCCCGCGGTGTCGGGGCCGCCGGAGCAGCCCGTGGCGAGCGAGGTGAGCAGGGCGGCCAGCAGTACGGCGGCCGCCGTGCGGTGTCCGGGCATGGTGCGGGTCCTTCCTCGGGTCTTCTTCCGTGCCTGCGGCCGGTACGCGCTCACGCGGCACCGAGCCGGCGCGCGATCAGCGCACGCAGATCGGGGTCGGGCGGGCCGTCCGGCACGGTGTGGTCGGCGAGCACCCGGCCCGGTGCGCCGCCCAGCACCACGACCCGGCCGGCCAGCGCCAGTGCCTCGTCGATGTCGTGGGTGACGAACAGCACGGTGGTGCCGGTCCGCTGCCACAGCTCCCGCAGCAGTGCTTGCATCCGGGTCCGGGTCAGGGTGTCGAGCGCCCCGAACGGCTCGTCCATCAGCAGCACTTCGGGCTCGGCGGCCAGCGCCCGGGCCAGCGCCACCCGCTGCTGCATCCCGCCGGACAGCTGCGCGGGGTACTTCTCGGCGCCCTCCGCGAGCCCCACCTCGACCAGCGCTTCAAGTGCTCTGCGGCGCCGCTGCGCGCGGGGCAGCCCGAGCCGCTTGAGCGCGAACTCGACGTTGCCGCGCGCCGTGCGCCACGGGAACAGCGCGTACTGCTGGAAGACCACGCCGCGATCCGGGCCGGGTCCGGCCACGGGCACGCCGCCGACGCTCACCCGCCCGGCCGTGGGCCGGACGAAGCCCGCGACCGAGCCGAGGACCGTCGACTTCCCGCATCCGCTGGGGCCGAGCAGCGCCGTGAACGACCCCGCGGGGAGGTCCAGTTCAATCGGATCCAGCACGGGCACCGCCGCCCGGCGCCGGGTGCCCCCGTACGCGACGGACAGCTCCTCCAGCCGCACGCCCCGGCTCATGACGTGCCCCAGTGCACGAAGCGGCGGCCGATCGCCGCCAGGACGAGGTCGACGCCCACCCCGAGCAGTCCGAGGACGAGGAGGCCGGCGAACATCCGGTCCACCCGGAGGAACTGGCCGTCGACCTGGAGCCGGTAGGCCAACCCGCTGTCGGCGCCGCCGAGTTCGGCGGCCACCAGGGCCAGCAGTGCCACCGAGGCCCCGTACCGCAGGGCCGCGAGGAGCGCGGGCGCAGCGGCGGGCAGCAGCACCTCGGTGAACCGCCGGTGCAGCGGTGCCCCGAGGGAACGGGCCGCCCGCAGATGGGTCACCGGAACGCGGGACACTCCGTCGTGGACGTACAGCCACACGGCCAGCAGGACGGCGTACGCGATCAGCAGCCGCTTCGCGGTCTCGCCGATGCCGAACCACGCGGTCGCGAGCGGCACCAGGGCGATCGCCGGAACGGGCCGCAGGAACGACACCACCGGCGTGACGGCGGCGGACAGCCGGGGCAGGTAGCCGGTGGCGAAGCCCAGCGCGCCGCCGACGGCGGAGCCGAGCGCGAAGCCCAGCCCGGCCCGGGCCAGGCTCGCACCGAGGTCGGTGGCGAGGGTGCCGCTGCGCGCGTCGTCGGCGAGGGCGGCGGCGGTCTGCGCGGGCGTGGGCAGCAGCCCCGGGGCCGCCGCGCCGGACCAGGCTGCCAGGGACCACAGCGCGAGCACGGCGCCGGCCGCACCCAGGGCCGGGCCGAGCCGGCCTGCGACCCGGCCCGCGGTCCGGCCCGGTGGTGAGGGGGTGGCGTGCACGCGAGGACTCCTCGTTCGTCGATAAGTGAGGTCAATAATTGACGACGCTTATGAACGAGGTGTTGCAGCAGTACGAAACCTCCCCGGGCCGCCCGGCCCCTGATCCCCGATGGGGTACGTTCACCTGCGTGTCCCGACCCGAACCCACGCGCGAGGCGGTCGAGGTCGGCCGCGTGATCCGGTCCTGCCGCAAGCAGCGCGGCGTCTCCATGGCCGTGCTCGCCGCCCGCTCCGGCCTCTCCCAGCCCTTCCTCAGCCAGCTGGAACGCGGCCTCGCCACGCCCAGCCTCAGCTCGATCTACCGGATCGCCGAGGCGCTCGACGTGACCCCGGGCACCTTCCTGCGGCCCCCCGGCCGCCCGGGCACGGTCAGCCACGAGAGCGACCCGCAGGTGATCCGGGTCAGCGAGGCCGCCGGCCAGGTGGCGCGGGTGCTGATTCCCGGCGGCCGCAGCGGGCTGATGGAGGCGTACGAGCACCACTTCGAGCCGGGCCGGGGCGAGCGCGGCTGGTTCCGGCACCCCGGTGAGGACTTCCTCTACGTCCTGGAGGGCGAGATCGTCCTGGAGGTCGAGGACGAGGAGCCGCTGACCCTGCGGGCGGGCCAGAGCGCCCACCACCGAGGGGAGGTCCCGCACCGCTGCCGCCTGGCCGGCCCGTCGGCACCCGCGGCCCGCGTGCTCCTCGTCATCGCGAACGGATAGGACCTGCCGCCTGTAGTGCTTTGTCCGGTGGTCTCGTGGGGCTGCCGGCACCCGCCGGCCGCGCAACCGATCTGCCCGGACAGCACGCCTAGCCGCGGTACACGCGCAGATCCGAGACCTCGTAGGACATCTCGGAGACGTCCGGGCCGGGGGCCGGGTGGTAGCGGCCCGCGCACACGGACAGGTTCACGATGATGTACGCCTGCCAGCGGCTGCCCACCCCGCTGAGGTCGGCGTACACACGGACGCCGTTGACGTACCAGACGACCGAGGTCGCACCGAACTTGACCTTGAGGTCGACCCAGGCGCCGGGCCGCACGGCCGGGTCGCGGAAGTAGAACGAGCCCCCGCCCCGTACGTGGTTGGACATCTCCAGCAGGTCCGGGTTGTCCGGGTGGTACTCGAAGACGTCGACCTCCTGGCCGCCGTCCCGCCAGGTCCAGATCGCAGGCCAGGCGCCGACCGCCTCCGGCAGTCTGACCCGGGCTTCCAGCACGTCCTCCGCACGCAGCAGGAAACCCTCCTCGCTGCCCTCGGTGGTCAGCAGTCCGGTGTTCCAGTTGCCGTCCGGCCGCCGGGTCGCGCGGAAGGTCCCGCTGCGGCTGTAGGAGGGGTCGTCGACGAGGTGATCGAGTTTGTCGTCGCCCGGATTGACCGGGCCGCCGTCGGGATAGGCCCAGGAATGCCCGGCGACCCACCGGGACGTCGAGCCGAAGTCGGCGGAGAAGACGAGTGTGCTGGTGCGCCGGAATTTGGCGAGGAGTTGCGAGATCACCCCGCAGGTCTGCCCGAGGCACGCCGTCCGCATTCCGGTGACCTTTACCCGAAAGGTGCGCGATGGGGCACTTCGAGGCAGCCCGGTGCCCCCCGGCGCACGTGGTTCAGGAGCCCGACTGCTGCAGGCGCTCGGCGCGCTCCGCGTGCTTCTCCTTGATCCGGACCGCTTCCTTGCGGACCTCGGCCTGGGTGGCGCGCTCCTTCTGGAGCCACTCCGGGTTCTCCTGCTTCAGAGCGTCGATCTGCTCCGTGGTGAGGGCCTCGGTGACCCCGCCGCGCGCGAGGCCGGCGATCGAGACGCCGAGCTTGGCCGCGACCACCGGCCGGGGGTGCGGGCCGCTCCGTCGCAGTTCCTGCAGCCACTGGGGCGGCTCGGCCTGCAGCGCGTTCAGCTCGCTGCGGGTCACGACACCCTCCTGGAACTCAGCGGGGGTGGCTTCGAGGTACACACCCAGCTTCTTCGCCGCGGTGGCGGGCTTCATGGTCTGGGTGGTCTTGTGCGACGTCATGGGGTCAAGGGTATCGAGCATGTGCGCTACTTCTGACCACGGCCGGTAACCTGGCCGGGTGACAGGCTCGGAAGCATCTCCCTCGTTCCGGCTCGCGTACGTCCCCGGAGTGACGCCCAGCAAGTGGGTGCGGATCTGGAACGAGCGCCTGCCCGGCATCCCGCTGACCCTCCTCCAGGTGTCCGCCGCCGAAGCCCCCGACGTACTGCGGGGCAGCGGGGCCGACGCGGGGTTCGTGCGGCTGCCGATCGACCGCACGGGCCTGGCCGCCATCCCCCTCTACACCGAGACCACGGTCGTCGTGGTCCCGAAGGACCACGTCGTGGCGGCCGTGGAAGAGGTGTCCGCCGGGGACCTGGCCGACGAGATCGTGCTGCACCCCCTCGACGACACCCTGGACTGGGAGACCCTGCCCGGCCGGCCCGCGTTCGAACGCCCCGCCACGACGGCGGACGCGATCGAGCTGGTGGCGGCCGGCATCGGCGTCCTCGTCGTTCCGCAGTCCCTCGCCCGGCTCCACCACCGCAAGGACCTCACGTACCGGACGGTGACGGACGCCCCGGAGTCCCGGGTCGCACTGTCGTTCCCCGACGGCGAACCCACCGACCTGGTCGAGGAGTTCATCGGGATCGTGCGCGGCCGCACCGTCAACAGCACCCGCGGCCGCGCCCAGACCCCCGCGCAGCCGAAGCAGCGCAAGCGCCCCGAGGCGGCCGGGAAGCCCGGCGGCAAGAACCCGCGCGCCGGCTCCGGCGGCGGGTCCAAGGGCGGCAAGGGCGTCGCCAAGGGTGGCAAGGCCGCCAGGAACGCCAAGGGCGGCAAGCCCCGCGGGCGGCGATAGCGCAGGCGCTCCACCCGCTCCGGGGGCGGTCGCAGACGCCCCCGGGGGCCGCGGCGGCCTGCTATGTGCCGATCCTGACCAAGGCCAGCGTGATGTTGTCCGGGCCCCCGGCGCCGATGGCGGCCCGCCACAGCTCGAACGCGGCCTTCCCGTCGTCGTGCACCCGCAGCAGCTCGTCGAGCTCCTCGGGCGGTACCGGGTCGGTCAGCCCGTCCGAGCACACCAGGTAACGGGCGCCGGCGGGCAGCGGCTCCGTCGAGACGTGCGGGGTGATCCCGCTGCGCCGGCGGGCACCGCCGAGCGCCTGGGTCAGCAGGGACGTGGTGCGCTGCCCCGGCTCCAGCGGCGGGTTGTCGTCCACGCTCACCTGGCGGACCTCCTCGGCCGTGGCGTCGAGCACCCTGCTGTCGCCGACGTTGAAGGAGATCAGCGAATCCTCCAGTACGACGGCACCCGCCACGGTGGTGCCCATGGTGGCCAGCTCCGGATCGCTGTCCGCGGCCGCGTACACCGCGTGGTTGCACAGGGCGAGCGCCTCGCGGACGGCTCCCTCGCTGTCCAAGGACGGACCGAGCATCGCGAGTTGGCGTACGACCAGCGCACTGGCCACCTCGCCGGCGGGCTGTCCGCCGATCCCGTCGGCGACCGCGACGACGAGCGGCGCACCGATCGGGAACACGAAGGTCTGCGGATTGCGGGTCACCCCGGCGCACAGCGTCCACGGCCCGACGACGAGGCTGTCCTCGTTGTGGTCGCGCACCAGCCCGGCATGGCTCAGGGCGCTCACTGCTATGTACGTCATCGCACCCCCATTGTCCCGCCCCGGGCCCGAAGGCGCCCTCGGAGCCGCCCGGGCGCAGACCCGCTCATCCGGGCTCGCGGCCCCCGCCCAGTGCACGCCGCTGCATGAGCCGGGTGATGTCCTTCGCGGTGACGATCCCCACCAGCAGGCCCGCGTCTAGCACCAGGACCGGCAGCCCGGTTCCCGGCCGCAGCCCCTCCAGGGCCTCGCCCAGCAGGTCGTCCGGGGCGGCGACCGCGCACCGCTCCAGCGGGGTCGCCACATCGCGCACCCGCAGTTCCTCGCGCCGAGCCTCCGGGATCGGGGCCAGCCCGCGTACGTGCACCACCCCGCTGGGGCGGCCCTCGAAGTCGAGCAGCGGCAGCGCGGAATGCCGGGACCGCACGGCGACCTCGTCGATGAACCGCCGCACGCTCAGCCAGTCGGCACCCGTGGCCACCGGGCTGGACATGGCATCGGCCACGCGCACGCCGTGCAGCGCCGCGCGCAGCACGGCCTGCTGGCGCTCCGCGCCCGCGACGAACGCGATGAACAGCCCGATCATGACCAGCCACAGTCCGCCGGACGACCCGCGCAGGAAGGAGATCCACCCCGCGGCCATCAGCAGGACGCCCATGACCTGCCCGCTGCGCGAGGCCGCGCGCTCGGCCCGCTCCCGGTCGCCCGTACGCCACCACAGAAGCGCCTGGAGCACCCGCCCGCCGTCGAGCGGAGCGGCCGGCAGCAGGTTGAACACGGCGAGGAACAGGTTCGTCCAGCCGAGCCAGACCAGGACGGCGGCGGGCACCGCCCAGCCGAGCAGCGCATGGAGCCCGAGCCCCGCGCCGAGTGCGGCGCCGCCGATCACCAGGCTGGTGAGCGGGCCGCTCACCGCCACGGCGAAGGCCGCCGCCGCGGTCTGCGGCCGGCCCATCCTGGTCATCCCGCCCAGCGCCCACAGGGTGACGTCCTCGACGGAGATCTTCTTCCTGCGGGCCGTCGCGGCGTGCGCCGTCTCGTGCAGGAGCAGGCTGCCGATGAGCAGCAGTGCCCCCACGGCACTGGCGAGGGTGTACACGGCGTTCGAGCGCCCCGGAGTCCACACGGGGAGGGTCTGGCGGCCGAGCCCGTACGCGAAGAGCACCACCAGCACCGGCACGCTCCAGTGCATGCGCAGCGGCACCCCGACGACACGTCCGATGAGGACCGAGCCGTTCATCGACGTCTCCTGCCGGCTCGGCAGCGGTTTCACACACCCCATTGTCACTCCGGGGCGGCGGACCCGCGCCGGAGCGGCCCCGGCCCGCGGGCGGCTCCGGCGCGGGGCTCAGCTCCCCGCGGCGGCGGGAGCGGCCGGGACCTCGTCCAGCTCCCAGGCGTGGCGCTTGAACTCCCGCACGAAGTCGCCGTGGTCCTCCCACTGGCGGGCGATACCGCGCAGCACGTCCCAGTGGTGCTCCACCGACTGGTCGATGACCCGGCGCAGCGCGGGCTCGGCCGTCGCCCGCTTCTCGATGAGCCCCTTCACGGCCGAGGCCTCCAGCACCGCGTTGCGCAGGGCACGCAGTGCCCGGGAGGTGTCGTCCATCGCGAAACCGCGCTCGCTGCCGGTGGCCTCGTCGAACAGCGGGGTGAGCCGCGCCTCGATGAATGCGGTGATCCGCTCGAAGTGCTGCACGTCCATCAGGGCTCCGTCTCCTGCCGCGCGCGATGCGGCCCGGCACATTGGTGTTGCGTCTGCTTCCACGCGATCTGGCTGCTCGCGGCGCGGATGCAGAATATCGGGTGAAGATCGGCCGGAGACGGGCGGCGGGGGCGGAGGGTGTCCACGACGACACGGCCCGGTGCCGGTGCCCGCCGCGTTCCGCGCCGTCCCGGAATTCCGGGAAAGGGATCCGGTGCATTCGCCGTCGCTCCGCGTCCTCCCGGTGTTACCTTCCGTGTCGTCGGCGCGTACGTCGCGATTCGGCTGGGGGGCGGGGGAATGGTGAGCGCAACGGCGGAGCTCGGCCATGCGGAGGGGACCGACGCTTTTCTTCGGCACATGATCTGGCGCCATCCGGACCAGCGGCAGCCCGTCGTGGCGCTGCTCGGGCCCCGGCAGTCGGGCAAGACCACCCTGCTCCGCTCCCTGTCCCAGGGGTGCGGCTCCACGGTGGTCCATGCACACCTCGACTTCCACGAGAGGCCGCTGGACCCGGTGTCCGCCGCGGCCCTGGTGGCCTTCCAGATGATGCGCGGCTGGGACACACTGCGCCACAGTCCCGTCTTCCACCGGTTCGCCCTCGGGCTGCTGGCCCTCAACGAGAACCTGGAGCCGGACCGGTCCCGCGCCACGGACCAGATCAGAGGGCTGATCCAGGAGTACACGCGCAACACGCGCCACGGCAGGTTCGCCAACCGGCTGCAGCTGGCCGTGGACACCACGATGGACGTCGTGGCCACCGGCGCGCTCAGCCCGCTGGTGCAGGGGCAGGCCCGAGAAGTGGTCACCGCCGTACGGGACCAGGCCCGGCCGGTGATCGGAACGCTGCTGCAGAGCACCGCGCGCTGGGGCCTGCGCGACGCCCTGCGCTGGCACGTCGGCATCCCGGAGGCGGAGGCCGCCGGCTCCCTGGACGCGCTGATCAGGCTGAGTTCCGCGTCGCGGTCGGCCGCGGTCGGGCCGTTGCTGGCCGCCTTCCTCGCGGACGCCAAGGACCAGGCGGAACGGCACCGCGCGCTGCGCTCCGCGTGCTCCTGCGAGCTGCCGGAGGAGTACGCGGGCCGGGCCGCCCGGCACGACCACGCGTGGGTCCTCCTCGTGGACGGTGCCCAGACCCCGGCCGGACGGCGGTTCCTCTCCGCCCTGATCGCGGCGCGCATCCGCAACGGGCAGACCGGGCGGGACCCGGGAGCCGCCGCCGACCCGCTCGTCGTCCTGGCCGCGTGCGACCAGTGGCAGCCGGAATGGACCACCCGCTGGTGCGAGCCCTGGCGCACCACCCCGCTGCCGGACACCCAGCAGCGCCGCGTCCCCCTCCTCACCCAGGCCACCCGTACGCGCTGGACCCGGCAGGACGAGGCGGGCCCCGGACCGGACCCCGCCTCGGCGGCGCAGTACTGGTATCCGGTGTGGCTCGATCCGATGTCCGAGGAGCGGGTCTCGTACGTCACCGACGACTCCGCGTCCCTCGCCGCACCCGTCGCGGCGTCGGTCGTCCACGCGCTCACCGGCGGCCACTGGGGCGCCGCCGTCACCGTGCAGGACCAGCGGGAGAGCACTCAGCCGGACGCGGAGACCGCCGTACCGGAGAGACCCCTGGCCACCGCGGTCGACGCGAACGGCAGACCGCTGTGGGCGAGAGCCCTGGAGACCAGCCTTCCCGAAGGGCTCGCCGCGCCCGCGCCGGGACGGGCCGACCCGCCGCCCGCCGTACTGGCGGCCGCCTACCTGGCGGACATGCGCACCGCAGACGACCCCCGGGTACCACCGGAGATAGCGGACCTGCCCCGCAGCCTGGAGCTGTTACGCCGCAACCTGTGGGTCAGCACCTTCTTCCACCGCCCCTCGCGGATCCGGGAGGTCGGCTGGGGCGAGGCGGACAGACCCGCGGTGCTGCATCCCTGGCTGAGCCGCTGCGCGCTCACCGCGCTCTCCGCCGCGCCACCCACGGGCGCCGCCGTTGCCGCCGCAGCGGAAGGGGAACGGCCGGCCGACCCCTGGCGCGAGGTCTTCACCCGCCAGTCCCAGGCCCTGGCCTCCCTCGCGGCCTCGCACAACGGCTCGGGCGGCGTCGCCCGTGAGGAACAGCAGCTCTTCTACGACCTGGCCCTGGGCGGGTTCGCCCCCGTGGCCGAGGCGCTGGCCCACCGGTTCGACCGGGACCACCGCGCGTGGGTGCGCCTTCTCGACTACCTGGCGTCGGCGCCGTGCCGCCTGGCCCACGAGCTGTCCGCCCAGCAGGCGTACACGATCCTCCTCGCCGGATTCGAGCAGACCGGCCGGGACGTCGTGGCGGTCGCCACGGCCAAGCTGCTGGCCCTGCTGTGGCTGTACAACGATCCGCTCACCGAGCGCAGCCGACGCTGGGACGCCCAGATCGAAGAGGGCTTCGAACGGCTCTCGCACAACTCCCGCCTGCTCGACGTCAGCGCCCTCCAGCAGGCGGGCGCGCTCTTCGCCTGACCCCCTCCGCGCCACGCACCGCGTGGCCGGGCGCACCGCAAGGAGTCCTCATGCCCGCAGGTGTACGCAACCCCCGGCTCGGCCGGCTGCGCCGCCATCCGGTGCTCTCGCTGACCGCCGCCCTCCTCCTCCTGGCCGGTGCCGTGCTCGGCGGCAGATGGGCCTACGGCGTGCTGTTCCCGCCCGCCCTGTCGTGCGGTCCCGGCATGACCGCCGTCGGCACCCCGCGGGCGTGCGTGGGCGTGAACCTCGCCACCACGCCCTTCACCAAGGGCGAACCGGAGCGCATGCGCAAGCTGGAAGACACGATCCGCACCGCCAACCAGGCGGTGAAGGGGAACTCCACCAGCGTGGTGCTGATGCTGAACCTCTCACCCGTCGAAGACGTGGACACGCTGACCTACGAGTCCATCTACCACAACATCGAGGGCGCCATAACGGCCGTCTGGCGTGCCGACAACACGGCCGCATACGGCAGTACCCCCGGCGTCAAGCTGTACCTGGCCAACATGGGCAGCCAGTACGCGTCCTGGCAGGAGACGGTCGCGAGCATCAAGAAGAACGCGGAGTCCGAGCACATCTCGGCGGTCGTCGGACTGGGCCAGAGCACCGAGCAGACCCGGCAGGCCGCCGCGGCCATCTCCTCGCAGCTGCACATCCCCGTCATCGGATCGACGGTCACCGGCAATTCGATGAACGTCGACCCCTCGGACCCGGCGGGCAAGCGGCCGATCCCCGACATGTTCCGGGTCTCGCCCACCAACACCGACTCCGTCATCGCGGCCAACCAGTACGTGACGGGGCTGCGCCCGGCCGTGACCTCGCTCGCCGTGGTGGCCGACAGCGTCGCCGACGACGACTACACGGCCACGCTGGCGGCGGAGGCCAAGACGCGTTTCCAGGCGCCGGACCGCACCGTGACGGTGCTCCCGTACACCTCGCCCCGCGACCTCCCGCGCGGCGCAGGCCGCCAGGACTACCTGATCCAGCAGTTCAACCTGATGCACGCCAACCTCTGCCAGGCGGCGCCGTCCGTCGTGTACTTCGCCGGACGGGGCCGCGACCTCGGGGCCTTCGTGCAGAACTGGGTTCAGGGCACGCCCTGCGGCATCGCGCAGCTGCGCATCCTGGTCGGGGACGACGCCTCCGAGGCCATCCGCGACGAAGCGGTCCTCAAGGGGGTCGCCTCCGGCCGGGTCACGGTGGCGTACACGGCACTGGCCAGCCCGGACGAATGGGGGACCGAGTGCCCCGGATCGGACGCCAAACGCAACTACGACCAGTTCTGGTCGGCTTTCACCGGGCGGCCCGACCCGTGCACGAAGCAGCCCCTGGCCACCAACCGGGCCGGCGCGGCGCTCCTGTCCTTCGACCCCGCGGACCTCGCCAGCGGGCAGGCGATGCTCACGCACGACGCCGCCGTCGCCGCGATCAGCGCGGCCCGGCACGACGAGGCGGGGCTGAAGAACCCGGGTCTGGAGACCGGCATCCTGCACCAGTTCTACTGCGCCCAGATGCTCCCCGGGGCGAGCGGCTGGCTCTCGTTCGGCCCGGACGGCAACCCGGTCGGCAAGCCCGCCCCCATCGTCCAGCTGGGACCGGACGGGACGACGAACACGGTCACCCTGGCCTGGCCGAGCTCCGCCCCCAACCTGAGCCTCCCGCAGCGCGGCGGCACCGGCGCACCGGGCTGCTGACGGGACCGAGGACCGGTCCACTGACGGGAGATGTCAGTGGACCGGTCCTAGCCTGCGGGAATGATCGTCGAACTTCGGCAGTACACCCTGCACCCGGGCGCCCGGGACACCCTGATCACCCTCTTCGAGCGCGAGTTCGTCACCGGGCAGGAAGCGGCGGGCATCACCGTCGGCGGGCGGTTCCGGGACCTGGACGACCCGGACCGCTTCGTCTGGCTGCGCGCCTTCCCGGACATGGAACAGCGGGAGCGCTCGCTGCGCGCTTTTTACGGCGGCCCCGTCTGGCAGGAACACCGCGACCGGGCCAACGCGACCATGGCGGACTCCGACGACGTCCTGCTGCTGCGCGGCCCCGGGTTCACGGCCCCGGCCGGCACCGGTCCGGTCACGGCGACCGTCTGCCACCCGCTGGCCCCGGCCTTCGCCGGTCACTTCGAGCGGAGGCTGCGCCCGCAGCTGACCGCCGCCGGCTTCGCGCCGGCGGCGGTCCACCGTACGGAGCACGCCCGGAACACCTTCCCCGCCCTGCCCGTACGCACCGGCGAGGACGTCCTGCTCTGGTTCACGGCCGGGGAGGCGCCGCCCCTCCCGGACCTCTCCGCGCACCTGGCCCGCAGTCCGCAGTACCTGCGGCTCGCGCCGGTCGGCTGATCCGGACCGCCCGGCAGCCGACCCGCCGCCGGCTCAGTGGCAGAGCCGCGAGACCCGCTCCAGTTCCTCCGCCAGCAGCGCCGGGTCGCGGGGGCCGATGTGCGGGGCGGCCACCGACCGCACGCGGAAGCGGTTGTGCGGGGTCAGCTCGTCGGCCTCCCTGATCATCAGGTCCTGGAGCGCCGGCGGGATCGTCCGGTCCTCGGTGAACCGCACGAACGTGCGCGGGATCCGGCCCCAACGGTCGGGCAGGCCCCGGGAATCGGCGGCCCCGATCGCGGCCGACTCGTCGGGCTCCAGGGTGTTGAGCAGCACCCGGACCTCGGCGTCGGTGTAGTCGGCGCCCAGTGCCTCCTTGGCGGCCCGGAAGAACACCGGGTCGTTGGTCCGCCAGTTGACCCGG
Source organism: Streptomyces sp. NPDC097981 (assembly GCF_040302565.1). Classification (NCBI taxonomy): domain Bacteria; kingdom Bacillati; phylum Actinomycetota; class Actinomycetes; order Kitasatosporales; family Streptomycetaceae; genus Streptomyces; species Streptomyces sp. NPDC097981. The sequence goes on along the minus strand of NZ_JBEORW010000007.1, from coordinate 103,925 downwards.
CTGACGCCCAGCTCCGGCGGCGTGGGGACCGGGGTCATCTTGAACACGCCGCTGGAGGCCGCCTCCGGGGTGGTCATCAGCTCTGCCACCGAGGCCCGCTTCGCGGGGCAGAAGGCCGAGACGTACACCAGGTGCGAGATCAGCTCGGGCACCAGGTCGGCCACCGCGTTGAGGGTGGCGCCGCCCAGGCTCTGCCCGGCCAGGACCACCGGGCCGTTGCGGTGCGCCCGCCGCACGACGCCGGCCACGTGCTCGGCGCAGTCGGACAATGTCACCTTGCCGATGGGGGAGGGCTCCGTGCGCAGCCGCTCCAGGTCCTGCGGGGCCTGGTAAGAGAGCGGGAAGTACGCGCCGGTGCCGTGCCCGGGCAGGTCGACCGCGATGGCACGCTGCCCGCGAAGCCCCAGCTCGGCCAGTACGGGCGACCAGCCGTACGAGTTGCTGCCCGATCCGTGGACCAGGACGAAGGTGACCGGGCCGGAGGGGCGGGGGGCCGCCTCGGCCGTCGCCGCTCCGGCTCCCACCATCGCGACCGCTCCGGCGCCGGCCACCGCCGCCTTCAGGGCGGCGCGGCGGGACTGCCCATCGCTGCCGTCGGCCGTCCGGATGCCTGCCGTATCGCGCTTTCCACTTAAGTTACTCATGAGTAGATAGTACGGGGCCGGGTGGGCACCGCTTCGGCCCCCCCCGGAGGGGGAGTGCCCACGGCCGCCGCCGGTGATCGGCAGGCCGCGCCGCCGGTCCGCCCGCTCCGGCGCCGGGGCGTCCGGCGTGCGCCTTCCGTCCACCAGGTGGCGGCCCCGGACGCCCCTTCCGAGTGACACCCCCCGTAGGTCGCCCCGGCCCGCGCACGCCGGTGGCCGACGATCTCCAGCGGCCGTACCTGTTCCGGCCGCAGCTCGCCGAGGGCCGGACGCTTGGAGATCACGTGCACATCCTGCTCGCCGCCAGTGCGTTCAACAGTCTCACTCAGCGTGTACACGCCGAACTGAGGGACCGCGGGCACAGTGTGGCGGTCGAGCTCGCCCTGCCAGGGGTCTCCCTCGCCGAAGCCGTCGACGGGCACCGGCCGGACCTCGTGCTCGCGCCGATGCTCAAGACGGCCATCCCCCGGGAGGTCTGGTCCGCCCACACCTGCCTGATCGTCCACCCGGGGCCCGTCGGAGACCGCGGACCCTCCTCGCTCGACTGGGCCATCACCGAGGGCGCGACCCGCTGGGGCGTCACCGTCCTGCAGGCGGGTGAGGAGATGGACGCGGGCGACGTCTGGGCCACGGCGGACTGCACGCTGCCACCCGTCGGCAAGAGCGACGCGTACCGCGGCGAGATCGCCGACGCGGCCCTGGCCGCCGTGCTGACCGCCGTCGACCGCGTCGCCTCGGGCACCTACGTCCCGCAGCGCCAGCGATCCGGCCGCGCCCGGCCGTACCTGCGCCAGGAACAGCGCCGGATCGACTGGGACAACGACTCCACGGAGAGCGTCGTGCGCGCGCTGCGCGCCGCCGACTCGCAGCCCGGCGTACTGGACGAACTGCCGGGCGGCCGGTGGTACCTGCACGGCGGGCACCCCGAGGACCGGCTGCGCGGCCGGCCCGGAGAACTGATCGCCACCCGGGCGGGTGCGATCTGCCGGGCGACCGCCGACGGCGCCGTGTGGATCCCCGAGCTGAGGGCCCGGCGCACGCCCGGTGAGCCGGCCCCCGTCAAACTCCCCGCCACCCTGGCCCTCGGCGACCGGCTGCCGCCGCTTCCCGAGATCCCCGCGCCACCGTACGCCGACGCGGGCCCGCGCACCTGGTCCGACATCACCTACCGGGAACAGGGCGGAGCCGGCTTCCTCACGTTCTCCTTCCCCGGCGGCGCGATGAGCACCACCCAGTGCCGGCGCCTGCTCGCCGCCTACCGGGAGGCCTGCGCCCGCCCCGTCTCCGTCCTCGTCCTCGGCGGCGGCCGCGACTTCTTCTCGAACGGCATCCACCTGGGCGTCATCGAGGCGGCCGCCGACCCGGCCGAGGAGTCCTGCGCCAACATTGACGCGATGGACGACCTGGTGGAGGCCGTGCTGACCACCACCGACCGGTTCGTCGTGGCCGCCCTCGGCGGCAACGCGGCCGCCGGCGGGGTCATGCTCGCCCTCGCCGCCGACGAGGTCTGGTGCCGCAGCGGCGTGGTCCTCAATCCGCACTACCGGCTGATGGGGCTGTACGGATCCGAGTACTGGACGTACACGCTGCCCCGCCGCACCGGTACCGGCGTCGCGGAGCGTCTCACCGCCGACGCCCTGCCGATCAGCGCCGAAGCCGCCCGGCGGCTCGGGCTGGTCGACCGCACGATCGACTGCGGCCCGCAGGGCTTCGCGGACGAGACCGCCCGGCTCGCCGTCCGGGTGGCGGACTCGTCCGCCGTCCGGTCCCGCATCGCCGGCAAGAAGGCCCGCCGCGAGGTCGACGAGAGCCTCAGGCCGCTCGCCGCCCACCGGGAGGCGGAGCTGGCACGGATGCGCGAGACCTTCCGCGACCCGCAGGCCCCGTACCACGCCCTGCGACGCGCCTTCGTACGCAAGGACCCCCCGGACCGCACCCCGGTGCACCTGGCGCGGACCGTCCCCGGACGGCGCACCGCGACCCTGCCCTCCCGACGGTCCGGAGTCACTGGACCGGCCGAACAAGACAGAGCACCGGGCCCGGCCGGCTGCTAGCAAGAAGGGTGAGGCCGGCGCGCGGCGCCTGCCCGTCCCCCCTCCCCAGCCCCACCCACCCCCCCGCATCCCTCCCCAAGGAGCGATCCTCATGGATGCAGCAACGCCGAGCACGGCAGTAGAGGACCCCCCGATCCACATCCTCTGGATCAACGCCGGACTGAGCTGCGACGGCGACTCGGTGGCCCTGACGGCAGCGATGCAGCCCAGCATCGAGGAGATCGTCACGGGCGCCCTCCCCGGCCTGCCCAAGATCGCCGTGCACTGGCCGCTGATCGACTTCGAGTGCGGACCGGTCGGCGGCGCCGACACGTTCATCGAATGGTTCTTCAAGGGGGAGCGAGGGGAGATCGATCCCTTCGTGCTCGTCGTCGAAGGCTCGGTCCCCAACGAGAGGATCAAGCCCGAGGGCTACTGGTGCGGCTTCGGCGACGACCCGGAGACCGGTCAGCCCATCACCACCAGCGAGTGGATCGACCGCCTCGCGCCCAAGGCCCTCGCCGTGGTGGCGATCGGCACGTGTGCCACGTACGGCGGCATCCACGCGATGGAGGGCAACCCCACCGGCGCCATGGGCGTCCCCGACTACCTGGGATGGGACTGGAAGTCGCACGCCGGCATCCCGATCGTGTGCGTCCCGGGCTGCCCGATCCAGCCGGACAACTTCTCGGAGACCCTCACCTACCTGCTGTACCAGGCCGCCGGCTCCGCCCCGATGATCCCGCTGGACGACAAGCTGCGCCCCACCTGGCTGTTCGGCAACACGGTGCACGAGGGCTGCGACCGGGCCGGCTACTACGAGCAGGGCGAGTTCGCCGACACCTACGACTCGCCCAAGTGCCTGGTCAAACTCGGCTGCTGGGGCCCGGTCGTCAAGTGCAACGTCCCCAAGCGCGGCTGGATGAACGGCATCGGCGGCTGCCCCAACGTCGGCGGCATCTGCATCGCCTGCACCATGCCGGGCTTCCCCGACAAGTTCATGCCGTTCATGGACGAGCCTCCGGGCGCGAAGGTGTCCGTCACGGCCAGCGGGGTCTACGGCGCGGTGGTCCGCAAGCTCAGGGCGATCACGGAGCACACCGTGGACCAGGAGCCCAAGTGGCGCCACGCGGGGCGGCAGCTGACCACCGGCTACCGCAAGCCCTGGTGACCGGGCCCGCAGCCCCGTATCCCTCCCGCTCCCGTCCCACCGCTCCGCCTCCAAGAACCTCAAGCCCCGGTCTCCCAGAAGGGTCACGGCAGACAAGATGACACCGAAGACGAAGGCGGCCGGTGACGGCAGCGGCCTGGTGGAGATGGCCTGGGATCCGATCACCCGGATCGTGGGCAGTCTGGGCATCCACACGAAGATCGACTTCAAGCAGAAGAAGGTCGCGGAGTGCTACAGCACCTCGTCCGTCTTCCGCGGCTACAGCGTCTTCATGCGCGGCAAGGACCCCCGCGACGCGCACTTCATCACCAGCCGCATCTGCGGCATCTGCGGCGACAACCACGCCACCTGCTCCGTCTACACGCAGAACATGGCGTACGGAGTGAAACCGCCCCACCTCGCCGAGTGGATCATCAACCTGGGCGAGTCGGCGGAGTACATGTTCGACCACAACATCTTCCAGGAGAACCTGGTCGGGGTCGACTACTGCGAGAAGATGGTCCGCGAGACCAACCCCGGCGTCCTCGAACTCGCCGAGCGCACCGAGGCCCCCCATGCCGGCGAGCACGGCTACCGCACCATCGCCGACATCATGCGCTCGCTCAACCCCATCGAGGGCGAGTTCTACCGCGAGGCCCTCCAGGTCAGCCGCTACACGCGCGAGATGTTCTGCCTGATGGAGGGGCGCCACGTGCACCCCTCCACCCTCTATCCCGGCGGAGTCGGCACCGTCGCCTCCGTCCAGCTCTTCACGGACTACATGAGCCGCCTCATGCGGTACGTGGAGTTCATGAAGCGGGTCGTCCCGCTCCACGACGACCTGTTCGACTTCTTCTACGAGGCCCTGCCCGGGTACGAGGAGGTCGGCCGCCGGCGCGTCCTGCTGGGCTGCTGGGGCGCGCTCAACGACCCCGAGTACTGCGACTTCACGTACGCCAACATGACCGACTGGGGACGGAAGATGTTCGTCACCCCCGGTGTGATCGTGGACGGCAAGCTGGTCACCAACGACCTCACCGAGATCAACCTCGGCATCCGCATCCTGCTGGGCAGCTCGTACTACGACGACTGGCAGGGCCAGGAGAAGTTCGTCACGCACGACCCGCTCGGCAACCCGGTCGACGCCCGCCACCCCTGGAACCAGCACACCATCCCCGCGCCGCAGAAACGGAACTTCGACGACAAGTACAGCTGGGTGATGTCGCCGCGCTGGTTCGACGGCAAGGACCACCTCGCCCTCGACACCGGAGGCGGCCCCCTCGCCCGCCTGTGGTCCACCGCCCTGTCCGGGCTCGTGCACACCGACTACGTGCAGGCGACCGGCCACAGCGTGGTCATCACCCTGCCGCGCACGATGACCAAGCCCGAGACCCGCTTCGAGTGGAAGATCCCGCAGTGGAGCAACGCGCTGGAGCGCAACCGCGCCCGCACGTACTTCCAGGCGTACGCGGCCGCCATCGCCCTGCACTGCGCCGAGAAGGGGCTCGCGGAGGTCCGCGCGGGACGCACCCAGACCTGGGAGAAGTTCGAAGTCCCGGACGAGGCCCTCGGCGTCGGCTTCACCGAGGCCGTACGCGGCGTGCTCTCCCACCACATGGTGATCCGCGACGGCAAGATCGCCAACTACCACCCGTACCCGCCGACTCCGTGGAACGCCAGCGTCCGCGACAGCTACGGCACCCCCGGACCGTACGAGGACGCCGTGCAGAACACCCCGATCTTCGAGGAGAACACCCCGGAGAACTTCAAGGGCATCGACATCATGCGCGCCGTGCGCAGCTTCGACCCCTGCCTGCCGTGCGGCGTCCACATGTACGTCGGCCAAGGCAAGACGGTGAAGCAGATGCATGTGCCCACCGGCCTGAGCGGACTCGGCGGATGAGCGCCGCGGTGACCGACGCCCGCGAGGCCGGCCGCCGGGTGGACGAGGTCCTCGACCGGCTCGCCGCCACCGGCGACCGCGCCGCCTGCGCCGCGGCCGAGGAACTGGTGCGCGTGCTCATGGACTTCTACGGGGCCGGGCTCGCCCGGATCGTGGAACGGCTCGGCGTGGAGCGCCTCGGCGGGCTGCTGGACGACGAGCTCGTCACCGGCCTGCTGGCCCTCCACGACCTGCACCCCGAGGACGTCCACACCCGGATCGCCCGGGCCCTGGACACCGTACGGGACCCCGTATCGCTTGCCGGCTTCGACGAGGCCACCGGCGTCCTGCGCCTGCGGTCCGAGCCGGGCGGCGGCTGCGGCTGCGGCTCCGCCGACGGTGTCGTCCCGCAGAGCGTCGAGGACGCCCTCGCCTGCTTCGCACCCGAGGTGACCGCGGTGGAAATGGAAACCGCCGAGGCACCCCGGCCCCTGCTCCAGATCGGCACCCGCCCGCAGGCCCCGGCGCGGGCCCGGTGAACGCACGGCAACCCTGGGCACCGGCGGAGCCGTGCACCGGCCCCGCCGGGTTGCGCGGCCCGCGCGGCCTGCGCCGCTTCACCGGGCCCCGGCCGCCCCGGACCGAGCGCTGCGAACTGTGCGCGGTGGCGGTCCCCGAGGACGGCCACCGCCACCTCGTGGAGGTCGAGAAGCGCACGCTGGTCTGCGCCTGCACCGCGTGCGCCCTCCTGTTCGACCGGCCCGGCGCCGCCACCGGGCGCCTGCGCGCCGTCCCCGACCGCTACCTCACCGACCCGGAACACCGGCTCGACGAGGGCGCCTGGGAGCGGCTGCGGATCCCGGTCGGCGTCGCCTTCCTCTTCCACAACACCGCCCTCGACCGGCTGGTCGCGTTCTACCCGAGCCCGGCCGGCGCCACCGAGAGCGAACTGGACCCGGCCACCTGGCAGGACGTACTCGGCGGCGGGGCGCTCGCCGCGCTGCTCGAACCCGACGTGGAGGCGCTGCTGTTGCGCCGCACCGAGGACCGCACCGAGTGCCACCTCGTGCCCATCGACATCTGCTACGAGCTGGTGGGGCGGATGCGGCTGCTGTGGCAGGGCTTCGACGGCGGTGCCGAGGCGCGCGCCGCACTGGAGGCCTTCTTCGAGCAGGTGGCGCGCCGGGCCAAGGTCCCGGCCGCGGCGGGGGAGGGCCGGCCGTGACCGATTTCAGGTTCGCCGTCACCGGGGTGCGCGCCGACCCGTACGCGGCCGGCCCCACCCTCGTCTTCCGGCTGCGCATCACCGCCTCCGCGGCCAGGCCGGACGAAACGGTCCGTGTCCACGCCCTCGCGCTGCGCTGCCAGATCCGCATCGAGCCGGCCAAGCGCGGCTACGGCACGGGCGAGGCCGCCGCGCTCCACGACCTGTTCGGCGAGCGGGCCCGCTGGGGGACCACCCTCCAGCCCCTCCAGTTCGCCCAGGTCGCGGTGATGGTCCCCAGTTTCACGGGGGAGACCGAGACCGACGTCGTCGTGCCCTGCACGTACGACATGGACATCGCCTCCGGCCGCTACCTCAGCGCCCTGGAGGACGGTGAGGCGCCGCTGCTCATGCTCTTCTCCGGCACGGCCTTCACCGGGGCCGGCGGCTTCCACGTCGAACCCGTCCCCTGGGACCGCGAAGCCCCGTTCCGGATGCCCGCCGAGGTGTGGCGGGAGATGGTCGAGCAGCACTTCCCGGGCTGCGGCTGGCTCCGCCTGCCCGGCGACACCATGGCGGACCTGCTCGCCTACCGCTCCCGCCACGCGCTCGCCTCCTGGGAGGCGACCGTACGGGCCCTGCTGGACGCGGCGGCCGCGGCGGAGCCGCCGCCCCCCGACCCCGCCTGGGCCGGCGCCGTACTGCCCCGGGCCGTCGAGAGGACGGCGCCGTGACCGCGACGACCCTGCCCGGATCCCGGTTCGCCGTCGCCCGGCAGGTGGCCGACGCCGTCCTCTTCGAGGGCTACGTGCTCTACCCGTACCGGGCCTCGGCGGCGAAGAACCGGCTGCGCTGGCAGTTCGGCGTACTGGTCCCGCCCGCCTGGGGGCCCGCGCACGGCGAGCACTCCTTCCAGCGCACCGAAGTCGTGATGGAACCCCGCGGCGCGGCCACCCTCGCCGTCGAGCTCCGCTTCCTGCACGCGCAGCGGCGTACGGTCGAACAGGCCCGCCCGGACGGCTCCTTCGAAGCCGTGCCCGAGCTGCACCTGCCCGACCGGGTCCTGGTCCCCTGGGACGAGGGAACCGAGGAACGGGTCGAGATGACCGTTCCCGTGGCGGAACTGGAGGAGGGCGAGGTCAGCCTGCCCTTCGCACGGCCCGCCCGCGAGGAGACCGAACCGGTGCCGGGCGCCGACGGCCGGGTGGTGGGCCGGCTGGTCCGGCGCACCGAGCGGGCCGACGGCGTACTGCGGCTGCGCGCGGAGCAACTGGACGTCCCGTACCGGGCGTTCAAGCTGACCGCCGTCGTCGAGAACACGAGCGACTGGGCCCCTGAGGCCGGCGGCGGCGACCGCGACGCCGCCCTGCCGCGCTCGCTGGTCGCGGCCCACCTCCTGCTGGGCCTCAGCGCCGGATCCTTCCTCTCCATGACCGACCCGCCCGAGTGGGCCAAGGCCTCCGTCGCGGCCTGCGCCAACCGGCACACCTGGCCCGTGCTCGCCGGGGAACCCGGCGGCGCCGACGTGGTGCTGTCCTCGCCGATCATCCTTGAGGACCACCCGGGCATCGCCCCCGAGAGCATCGGGGCCATGTACGACGCCACCGAGATCGACGAGATCCTCGCCCTGCGCACGGCGGCCCTGACCGACCAGGAGAAACGGGAGGCGCGCGGGACCGACGCCCGCGCGGCCGCCGTGATCGACCTGGCCGACACCATGCCCCCCGAGGTGCTGGACCGCCTGCACGGCGCGGTGCGGGCACTGCGGGAGGTCACCGGTCCCGGCGTGCCCGCCCCCGACCGGTTCCCCGAACTCCAGGACGAGGAGGCCGTGTTCAGACCGGAAACCCCCTGGTGGGACCCGGCGCACACGGACCCCGCCGCCCCGGCGCGCGACCGGATCCCGATCGGCGGGACCTCGGTGGGACCCGGCAGCCGGGTGCTCCTGCGCCCGGGCCTGCGGCGCACCGACGCCCAGGACCTGTTCCTCCACGGCCGCACCGCTCAGGTCGAAGCCGTCCTCCACGACGTCGACGGAGGAGTGCACCTCGCCGTCACCGTCGAGGGGGACCCCGGCGCCGACATCCGGCGCGAACAGGGCCGGTTCCTGTACTTCCAGCCCGATGAGGTCGCCCCTCTGGAGGACGTGTGAGCGGCCGCATCCTGATCGCCGGCATCGGCAACGTCTTCCTCGGCGACGACGGCTTCGGCGTCGAGACCGTCCGGCGGCTGACCGGGCCCGGGTGCGGGCTGCCCGGGCACGTCGAGGTGGCCGACATCGGGGTACGCGGGGTCCACCTCGCCTACCAGCTCCTCGACGGCTACGACACGCTGGTCCTGGTGGACGCCACCGCGCGCGGCGGAGCACCCGGCACCCTGTACCTGATCGAGGCCGCCGAGCCCGGCTCCGTCGCCCCGCAGAGCCCCGTGCTGGACGGGCACCAGATGTCCCCCGACACGGTGCTGGCCCTGCTGGACACCCTGTGCGCCGGCACCGGAGCCACACCGCCCCGGCGGATGTGGGTCGTCGGCTGCGAACCCGGCTGCCTGGAGGAGGGCATCGGGCTGAGCGCCCCCGTGGCCGCAGCGGTCCCCGAGGCCGTACGGATGGTCCTGGACCTCGTCCGCAGTCCGGGCGGGGAACCGCTCGCAGAAGAACACAACGCCGCCGCCAACTGAGGAGAACCCATGAAGAAGGCCATCATCGGCGGCACGGCCGTCGTCCTCGCCGCCGTACTGACGGCAGTGCTCCCCGACATCCAGCGCTACCTGCGGATCCGCCGCATGTGACCCGGCCGTCTCCGGTCTTCGGCCGGCCCCCGTTCCCCGTCCGATGCCCCGGCGCCCGAATGGCGTACGGGGCGTCGGCGCGTCGGCGTGCCCGACCGCCCCGTACGGCGCCGGCCGGTCTAATGAGCCCCGGCAGGACGGAGCCCCATGCACGAGATGTCGATCGCCGTGGCCGTGGTGGGCCAGGTGGAGGAAGCCGCCGAGGCGGGCGGCGCGACCGCCGTCACCTCGGTCCGGCTCCAGGTCGGGGAGCTGGCCGGGGTGGTGCCCGACGCCCTCGCCTTCTGTTTCGAACTGGCCTGCGCAGGAACGCTCCTGGAGGGCGCCGAACTCGTGACGGAACCGGTTGCCGCCCGAGCGCACTGCCGCTCCTGCACGGGCGACTGGGCCGTCGGCATGCCGCCCCGGCTGGTCTGCCCCGGCTGCGGGCAGGCCGGGGACGTCGAACTCCTCTCCGGGCGCGAGCTGCAGATCCTCAGCGTGAAGTGGGAGGACGGCCCCGCCCGTGTCCGGCCCCCAGTCCCCGCCCGCGAACCGATCTCCGAGGAGAGCTGAACCATGTGCCGTGTGGTCGACCTGAAGCAGGCGGTCCTCGCCAAGAACGACTCGGTCGCGCACACCCTGCGCGCCGAACTCGGCGCCCGCGGCACCACGGTGGTCAACCTGCTGTCCAGCCCGGGAAGCGGGAAGACCGCCCTGCTGGAACGCGAACTCGTCCTGGCGCGCGGGCGCGGCGTGCCGGTCGCCGCGCTGACCGCCGACCTCGCCACCGAGAACGATGCGGTACGGCTGGCGCGTTCGGGCGTCCCCGTCAAGCAGGTGCTCACCGACGGGCTCTGCCACCTGGAGGCCGGGATGCTGGGGCGGCACCTCGACGGCTGGATGCCCGAGGACACCCGGCTGCTGTTCGTGGAGAACGTCGGCAACCTGGTCTGCCCCGCCTCGTACGACCTCGGCGAATCGCTGCGCGTGGTCCTCGCCTCGGTGACGGAGGGCGAGGACAAGCCGCTCAAGTACCCGACGGCCTTCGGGCTGGCCCACCTCGTCGTGGTGACGAAGACGGACATCGCACAGGCCGTGGAGTTCGACGAGGCCGCCTTCCGTGCGCACGTCCAGCAGGTCAACCCCGGGGTGGAGGTGGTGCTGACCTCGGCCCGCGGGGGCCAGGGGGCGGGCGTCCTGCTCGACCGGGCGCTGGCGGTCGGCGACGGCGGTCCGGCCCACGCCCCGGTCATGGCGCAGCAGCACGGGCGCCACCGTCACCATCACCACGCCGAAAGCCCCGGACACGGGCACGCACCCGGCGCCGGACACGACCACGACCACGGCCACGGCCACGACGACAGCCCCGGCTCCGGCCGTGCTGCCGAAGCCGGCCACGGCCCGGTGTCCGGGCCCACCCACCCGCACTCCGCCGCGGTGCAGACCCGCTGATGGAAGCCGTACAGCGCCGCAGGATCGTCGTGCGCGGAGTGGTGCAGGGCGTCGGCTTCCGGCCGTACGTGTACACGCGGGCGACCGGACTCGGCCTCGCCGGGCACGTCACCAACACGCCCGAGGGGGTCGTCGCCGAGGTCGAGGGCGCGCCGGCGGCCGTTTCGGCCTTCTGCGAGCGGCTCGCCGCGGACGCCCCGCCGCTGGCGGTCGTCGACGCCGTCGACCACTGCGAGGTCCCCGCGGCAGGCGGCGCGGGCTTCACCATCATCGCCTCCCGGTCCGGCGGACCCGTGCGCACCCTCGTCTCCCCGGACACGGCCACCTGCGCCGACTGCCTCGCGGAGCTGACGGATCCGGCCGACCGGCGCCACCGGCACCCCTTCATCACCTGCACCCACTGCGGACCCCGCTTCACCATCGTGACCGGGCTGCCGTACGACCGGGCGCACACCACCATGGCCCGCTTCCCGATGTGCCCCGACTGCGCCCGCGAGTACGCCGATCCGTCCGACCGGCGCTTCCACGCCCAGCCGGTGGCCTGCCCCGCCTGCGGACCCCGGCTGCGCCTCCTGGCCGGTACGCCGCCGTGGGAGGCGGCCGGCGCCGACCCGGTGGCCGGGGCCCGCCGGCTGCTGGCCGACGGGGCGATCCTCGCCGTCAAGGGCCTCGGCGGCTACCACCTCGCCTGCGACGCCGCGCACGCCGGCGCCGTGGCCGAGCTGCGGCGCCGCAAGGCTCGCGGGGACAAGCCGTTCGCCCTGATGGCCCGCGACCCCGCCGACGTCGAGCACCTGGTCCACCTCGGACCGGCCGAACGGGACCTGCTCACCGGTCCCGTCCGGCCCGTCGTCCTGCTGCGCCGCCGGCCCGGAGCACCCGCCGGGGAACCCGTAGCCGACGCCGTCGCCCCGCGCTGCCCCGACCTCGGCGTCATGCTCCCGTACACGCCTGTCCACCACCTGCTGCTCGGTCTCCCCGGCGACCCGCCCGGCCCGCGCCTCCTCGTCATGACCAGCGGAAACCTGTCGGGGGAGCCCATCGTCACCGACGACGCCGAGGCCCTGGACCGGCTCGGCCACCTCGCCGACGCCTGGCTCACGCACGACCGCCCCATCCACGTCCCGTGCGACGACTCCGTGGTCCGTGTCTGCGACGGCGAACCGCTCATCGTGCGCCGCTCCCGCGGATACGCCCCGCTGCCCCTGCCCCTGCCGCTGCCCGTACCGGCCGTGCTCGCCACCGGGGGAGACCTCAAGAACGCCTTCTGCCTCGGCGAAGGCCGCAAGGCCTGGCTGTCCGCGCACATCGGTGACATGGACGACCTCGCCACGCAGTACGCCTTCGAACGCGCCGAGCAGCAGCTGGAATCCATCACCGGTGTGAGCCCCGCCCTGCTCGCCGCCGACCGGCACCCCGGCTACCGCTCCGCCGGATGGGCGCAGCGCGCGGCGGGCCCGCGCCCGCTGGTCCGCGTCCAGCACCACCACGCCCACATCGCCTCCGCGATGGCCGAACACGGCCTGGACGGCGGCAGCCGCGTGATCGGCATCGCCTTCGACGGCACCGGGTACGGGGACGACGGGGCCGTGTGGGGCGGGGAGGTCCTCCTCGCCGACTACGCCGGATACCGCAGGTTCGCCCACCTCGCCTACGTGCCGCTGCCGGGCGGGGACGCCGCGGTACTGAGGCCGTACCGGATGGCCCTGTCCCATCTGCGGGCCGCGGGCATCCCGTGGTCGCCGGACCTGCCCTGTACGGCGGCCTGTCCGCCCGAGGAACTTCGCGTACTGGAGCGCCAGTTGGAGCTGGGGCTCAACTGCGCCCCGACCTCCGGCATGGGACGGCTCTTCGACGCCGTCTCCTCGCTGGCCGGCGTCTGCCACCGCGCCGGATACGAGGCCCAGGCCGCCGTCGAGCTGGAGTCCGCCGCCCTCGCGGTCCCCGGGCCGCAGGCGCAGGCGGACGGCCGGTACGCCTTCGCGCTGCGCCGGGGAGAGGCCGGCGGCGAAGCCCCGGTCACGGCCGATCCGGCCCCCGTCCTCGCGGCGGTCGTGGCCGACGTACGGGCCGGCACGCCCCCGCCGCTGATCGCCGTGCGCTTCCACGCCGCGGTCGCCGGCCTCGTGGCCACCCTCGCCGGCCTCGCCCGCCGGCGGCACGGGCTCGACACCGTGGCCCTCACCGGCGGGGTATTCGCCAACACCGTGCTCTCCTCCGCCTGCGCCCGCCTGCTGCGCGAGCGCGGCTTCACCGTCCTGCGCCACCACCGCGTCCCGCCGAACGACGGCGGGCTGGCGCTCGGCCAGCTCATGGTGGCGGCCTGCGCCCCGCAACACCCACAGCAAGGAGAGGGCCATGTGCCTGGCGGTACCCGGCAGAGTGCTTGACATCGGGGAGAAGGACGGCACCCGCATGGCGACCGTCGATTTCGGCGGGGTGGTCAAGGAGGTGTGCCTGGAGTACCTGCCGGACCTCCAGGTGGGCGAGTACGCCATCGTCCACGTCGGCTTCGCCCTGCAGCGCCTCGATGAGGAGTCGGCCCGGCAGACTCTCGACCTTTTCGCCCAACTCGGCATGCTCCAGGAGGAGTTCGGCGACCCGTGGGAGCGGGCGGCGGCCGAGGCGGGGGCGCAGGACTGGCCCTTCGCCGACGACATCGCGCAGCAGCAGGCCGGGGACGCCGTACAGGAGGCGCAGCAGCAGTGAAGTACATCGAGGAGTTCCAGGACCCCGAGCTGGCCCGCCGCCTGCTCGACGACATCCACGCCGCCGTCACCCGCCCGTGGGCGCTGATGGAGGTCTGCGGCGGCCAGACCCACACCATCATCCGGCACGGGATCGACCAACTCCTGCCCGAGCAGGTGGAGTTGATCCACGGTCCGGGGTGCCCGGTGTGCGTGACCCCGCTGGAGGTCATCGACAAGGCGCTGGAGATCGCCTCCCGTCCCGAGGTGATCTTCTGCTCGTTCGGCGACATGCTCCGCGTCCCCGGGACCGGCCGCGACCTCTTCCAGGTGCGCAGCGAGGGCGGCGACGTACGCGTGGTGTACTCCCCGCTCGACGCCCTGAGGATCGCGCAGCAGAACCCGGCGCGCGAGGTGGTGTTCTTCGGCATCGGCTTCGAAACCACCGCGCCGCCCAATGCGATGACGGTGTACCAGGCGAAGAAGCTCGGCATCCCGAATTTCAGCCTGCTCGTCTCCCACGTCCGGGTGCCCCCGGCCATCGAAGCGATCATGAACTCCCCGAGCTGCCGGGTCCAGGGCTTCCTCGCCGCCGGGCACGTGTGCAGCGTGATGGGCATGGGGGAGTACCCGGAGCTGGCCGCGCGCCACCGGGTCCCCATCGTCGTCACCGGGTTCGAGCCGCTGGACATCCTCGAAGGCGTACGCCGGGCCGTGCGGCAGCTGGAACGGGGCGAGCACACCGTCGACAACGCGTACGCCCGCGCCGTCCGGCCGGAGGGGAACCCGGCCGCCCTCGCCATGCTGGAGGACGTCTTCGAGGTCACCGACCGCGCCTGGCGCGGCATCGGCGTCATCCCCGGCAGCGGCTGGCGGCTGTCCTCCCGCTACCGCGCGTACGACGCAGAGCACCGCTTCTCGGTGACGGACATCGCCACGCAGGAACCCGCAGAATGCCGCAGCGGTGAGGTCCTCCAGGGCCTGATCAAGCCGCACGAGTGCGAGGCCTTCGGCACCACCTGCACCCCGCGCACCCCGCTCGGCGCCACGATGGTCTCCAGCGAGGGCGCGTGCGCCGCGTACTACCTCTACCGGCGCCTCGACCTCGCGCCGGCCCGCACCGCACCGCTGGAGGCGAGCCCCGTTGTCTGAGACCGCCCGGACCGTGTCCGGCACCCCGTCCGGTGCCGCCCTCGACGTGACCGGCTGGACCTGTCCGGCCCCGCTGCGCGACCGCCCCCGGGTGGTGATGGGCCACGGAGGCGGCGGTGCGCTCTCCGCCGAGCTCGTCCAGCACGTCTTCGCACCCGCCTTCGGCGGCGAGGTGCTCGCCCAGCTCGGCGACTGCGCATCGGTCACCCTGGGCGGGGCCCGACTGGCCTTCTCGACCGACTCGTACGTGGTGCGGCCGCTGTTCTTCCCCGGCGGCAGCATCGGCGACCTCGCGGTCAACGGCACGGTCAACGACCTGGCCATGAGCGGAGCCCGGGCCGCCTACCTCTCCTGCGGGTTCATCCTCGAAGAGGGCGTCGAGATCTCCGTCGTGGCCCGGGTCGCCGAGGCCCTCGGCGCGGCCGCGCGCGCCGCGGGCGTCGAGGTGGCCACCGGCGACACCAAGGTCGTCGAGGCCGGCCACGGCGACGGCATCTACCTGAACACCGCGGGCATCGGGCTCATCCCCGACGGCGTGGACCTGCGCCCCCAGCGCGTCGTACCGGGTGACGTCGTCATCGTCAGCGGGGAGATCGGCCTGCACGGCGTGGCCATCATGAGCGTCCGCGAGGGGCTCGGCTTCGGCGTGGAGATCGAGAGCGACTGCGCGCCGCTGGGCGGGCTCGTCCAGGCCATGCTCGCGGTCACCCCCGACCTGCACGTGCTGCGCGACCCCACGCGCGGCGGGCTGGCGGCCGCGCTGAACGAGATCGCGGCCGCGTCGGGCACCGGGGTCGTCGTACACGAGGGCCGGGTGCCGGTTCCCGAGGCGGTGGGCAACGCCTGCGCGATCCTCGGCCTCGACCCGTTCTACGTGGCCAACGAGGGCAAGCTGGTCGCCTTCGTGCCCCGGCGGCATGCCGACGCCGTCCTCGACGCGATGCACGCCCACCCGCTGGGCCGCCGCGCCACGGTGATCGGAGAGGCGGTCGAGGCCCACCCCGGCCTCGTCGTGGCCCGCACCGGCCTCGGCGGCACCCGGGTGGTCGACCTGCCGATCGGGGAGCAGCTCCCCCGCATCTGCTGACGCCTGTCCGGCAGGCTACGGCCGCGCCGGGGCCGCGGGGCCGGCCGGCAGGGTGCGCAGGTCGGTGATCCGGTAGCCGCGCGACCGGACCGCGTCGATGATATGCGGCAGGGCCTGTGCGTCGAGCACGGGCCCCTGCCCGTCGGGCGAGCCGATGTGCATCTGGACGATCTCGCCCGGCCCGAGCGCGTCCAGGGCCCGTTTGACGGCCTTCTGCGTGGTCATGCCGCCGGCCGTGCCGCGGTAGCCAGCCCGACGGCGCGCGGAACGGGTCATCACCCCCCCCGCATCGTCAGGGGAGATCGGGGATGAAGGGGTGGTAGTCCTCGGTGGCGGCGGAGGGCAGGACCGCGTAGCTGGCCTCGGGGAGCTCGTTCCACACACCGGGGAGGTCGCCCAGGGGTTCGGAGACCACCAGACGGGTCGCGTCGGACACCTGCCGCAGGAACGGCAGCTCCGGGTACAGCTGCCGTACCGTTTCGGCCTTGCTGCTGTAGTACAGCGAACGCGACTGGCCCGCGCTGGAATAGCGGAAGGCCCAGACGCGCAGGCCGTCGCTGACCGCGATCGTCATCTGCATCGGGTCGGGGACGCCGTGCTCCTTGCCGAGCCGCTCCACCAGGCCCGTCATCCGGGCGACCGCGCCCGGGACGTCCTGGTCGAGCCCGAAGGTGACGGCCAGGTAGAACATCACCTCGGAGTCCGTCGAGCCCTCGATGAACGGGAACAGGGCCGGGTCGACGGCCATGCACAGGTCGCGCTGGAGGCGGTGGAAGTCGGTGATCGCCCCGTTGTGCATCCACATCCAGCGGCCGTGCCGGAACGGATGGCAGTTCGTCTGCTGAATGGCCGAACCGGTGGAGGCGCGGACATGGGCGAAGAACAGCTGCGAGCGGACGTGGGCGGCCAGTTCCCGCAGATTGCGGTTGTTCCAGGCGGGGCCGATGTCCCGGAAGATCGCCGGTGTGCCGTCCCCGTGGGTGCTGTACCAGCCGATGCCGAAACCGTCACCGTTGGTCGACTCGACGCCCATCCGCGCGTGGAGGCTCTGATCGATCAGCGAGTGTTCCGGCTGGTAGAGCACCGCGTCGAGCAGCATGGGCGAGCCGGAGTAGGCGAGCCATCGACACATCAGCATCATTCCTCTCCTGCGCCCCGTACGAGCCTATCGCGGCCGGGCCCCCGCTGCCCCGCGTCGGTGCCGTGTCCGCCGTACGCGGGCGCGGGCCGGGCGCTCCCGCGCGGCCTGCGGCCCCGGTTCCCCGGGCGCGGCCCGCGCCGGGCGGGGCCCGCGCCGGGCGGGGCCCTGTCGAGGCGGGCCCGGCGAGCTTCGCGGAGCGGGATGCGTCCCGGACGGGGCCTGTGCATCATCGGGACTGTGCCCGTGCTCGTCGGAACCTCAGGGTGGCAGTACCGGGACTGGGCGGGTGTCCTCTACCCCGCCGGCCGGCCGCAGCGGCTGTGGCTTGAGGAGTACGGCCGCCACTTCCGCACGGTGGAAAGCAACAACGCCTTCTACCGGCTGCCCACCGCGGAGATCTTCGAGGCCTGGCGCGAGCGCACCCCGGACGGCTTCGTCTTCGCGGTGAAGGCCAGCCGCTTCCTGACCCACGTCAAACGCCTGCGCGAGCCCGAGGAGCCGGTCCGCCGCCTCATGGAGCACAGCAGCGCCCTCGGCGACCGGCTGGGTCCCGTCCTCCTGCAGTTGCCGCCGACCCTGCACGCCGACCCGCAGCTGCTGGATGCCTGCCTCGCGTGCTTCCCGGAGGGCACGCGGGTGGCCGTGGAGCCGCGGCACGACTCCTGGTGGACGCCCGACGTGCGCGCGGTGCTGACCGAGCGGACGGCGGCGCTGTGCTGGGCGGACCGGGGCTCGCGGCCGGTGACCCCGCTGTGGCGCACGGCCGACTGGGGCTACGTCCGGTTCCACGAGGGCCGGGCCCGGCCCTCGCCGAGGTACGGACGCACCGCGCTGCAGTCGTGGGCGGGCCGGATCGCCGACACCTGGCCCCGGGACGCGGACGTGTTCGCCTATTTCAACAACGACGCCGGCGGCGCCGCCGTCCACGACGCCAGGGCGTTGTGCCGCCTGACCTCGCAGGCCTGAGGATTCGTCAGTCGGACCGCGCCGGTTCTTCCGGCCGAATTCGGCCAGCCGCGTGTGCGCCGGGGGTGTTGTCCGTATCGCGTCCTTCCCAGCACGCACCCGCTGTGGTGGCATGTGCATGCCGAAATTCGCAATCGGTTCCGAAATGACGAACGAATGGAGAAACAAAGATGTTGCTCCGCAGACTCACCGTCGGCGCGGCGGTGGCGGCGTTATCCGCTCTGGCCGTGCCCGCGCAGGCCGACAGCGCGTCCACGCCGCCCGGGAGAATCACCGTCGACGTGGTCGGCGTCAACGGTTCGGGATGTCCCCAGGGGACCGCGAGCGTCGCCGCGGCCTCCGACAACACGTCGTTCACCGTCACGTACAGCGACTACCTGGCCCAGGCCGGGGCGGGCTCCGGCGGTACCGACTTCCGCAAGAACTGCCAGCTCGCCCTCCAGATCCACGTACCTCAGGGGTTCACGTACGCCATCGCCCGCGCCGACTACCGCGGCTTCGCCCACCTCCAGCGCGGGGCCTACGGGCAGGAGCGCGCGAACTACTACTTCCAGGGCATGGCCCAGACGGCCCGCTCCACCCACCAGTTCAGCGGCCCGTACTCCGACAGCTGGCAGGCGAGCGACCAGACCGAGTACGCCGACCTGGTCTGGGCGCCCTGCGGCGAGGAGCGCAACCTCAACGTCAACAGCGAACTGCGCGTCTACTCGGGGACATCGAACCCGCAGGCGCTGAGCTTCATGAGCATGGACTCGACGGACGGCAGCGTCAGCACGATCTACCACTTCGCATGGAAGGAATGCCCCGCGGCCTGACGCGGCGTGAGCGCAGGAATCACCGATCGATGGTCAGGAGTGACAACGATGTCTCATTCCCTGTCTCGTACCCTGCTCACCGGCGGCGCAGCGGCCGTACTGATCGCCACCGCGACGACGTCGGCCGGAGCCGCCGGCCACACCCCGCAGATCACCGCACCCCCCGACAAGATCGTGATCGAACTCGCCACGGTGAACGGATCCGGCTGCCGCGAAGGCACTGCCGAGGTGGCCGTCGCACCCGACAACACCGCCTTCACGGTCACCTACAGTGAATACCTCGCGCAAGTGGGACCCGGTGCGCCGCCGACGGCATTCCGCAAGAACTGCCAGCTCAATCTCCGCGTCCACGTTCCTTCGGGATTCACCTATGCGATCGTCCAGGCGGACTACCGCGGATTCGCATTCCTCCAGCCCGGTGCGTGGGGCCAGGAACGGGCGAACTACTACTTCCAGGGAATGCCCCAGACGACTCAGCGCACCCACCAGTTCAACGGGCCGCACAATGACAACTGGCAGGCGAGCGACAAGACGGAGTACGCGGACCTCGTCTGGGCACCGTGCGGAGAGAAACGAAACTTCAACATCAATACGGAACTGCGCGTGAACGCGGGCACGTCCAACCCGCAGACCACCAGCTTCATGGCCATGGACTCCACGGACGCGAGCGTGAGCACCCTCTACCACCTCGCCTGGCAGGTCTGCCCCACCCCCAAGCGGCCGGCCCCCTGACGGCCCGTTCCCGCCCCGACGCCCTGCGCCGTACCCGGCCGATCCGCCGGGTACGGCGCAGGGCGCTTCGCGCGGGACCCGAAGCCGTCGGGTCAGGTCAGAGGGCGCAGCCGGGACGCGGTGCGGGCGGACGCCGCCGGGACGGCGGGGGCCGGGACGGGTCCGGACGCGAGGGCGCTGCCCGCCTGCCAGGCCCGCCAGTCCACGTTCCAGTCCCCGAATCCGTTGTCGAACGGGGCCATCGGCTCGCCCTCGCTGTTCACCACCTGCACGATGTCCCCCTCCCGTACCATCTGGAAGAACCAGGCGGCGTTCTCCGTGCTCATGCCCGTGCAGCCGTGGCTCACGTTCTCCTCGCCCTGCGCCTCGACCGACCAGGGCGCGGCGTGCACGTACTCGCCGCTCCACGTCACCCGGGTCGCGTAGAGGACGGGGAGGTCGTAGAACTCGCTCGTGCCCGGCTTGATGCCGACCGTGTCCCCGCGCATCCGGACCTGCTGTTCCTTGCCCAGCACGACCTTGACGCCGCTGCGGGTCCGGAACCCCGCCTTGCCGGTGGTGACCGGGATCGTCCGCAGGACCCGGCCGTTGCGGCGTACGGTCATCTCGTGCGCGGCGGCGTCGGTGACCGCCTCGATCCGGTCCCCGACGGTGAACTCCGTGGAGTCGGAGTGGCCGCCGTAGTCGTGGTCGCCCACCTCGACCCCGTCGAGCCCGCTCCGTACGCGTACCACGGCGTGCGCCGGCCAGTACCCGCGCGGCCGGTAGTGCAGCGTCGAGTCGTCCACCCAGTGCCAGGCGCCCTCGACCGCCGGCTCCGAGGTCACCTGGAGCGCCCGCTCCACCCGGGCCCGGGCGGTCCGGTCGGCGGCGGGAACCGGCCGGCTCAGGGCGGCCGTCACGATCTGCCCCACGCCGTACGTCCCGGGTTTCGGCCCGAACGCCACCGTGAACCTGCCCTCGTCCGTGGGCGGCGCGGTCCGGAACGCCATGGTGACGCCGACCGGTGTCCCGGCCGCATCCTGTGCGCCGACCCGGACGGTGTACAGTTCGCCGGCCCGCAGCGGCTCGGTGTTGGTCCAGCGGCGGCTCTTCAAGACGAGTTCGCCACCCACGTAACGCCCGTGCCCGTCGCGGACGGTGACATCGGTGAGCTGCCCCGCTTCGGCGAGCGCGATTTCGAGCGGCCCGCCGGAGTTCGTGGGGAGGAGGACCGTACGATCCGCCCCGCCGGTATCGCGGGAGGCGGGGCCCCGCAGCACCGACCCGGCTCCCCGGGCGGTGGCCCGTACGCGCTGCTGCCGCCAGCCCGTGCACAGACCGTCCCGGAACGCCTCCACAGCGCAGCGCGCGGCGATGCCGCCGTCCCCCTGGTCCAGGGCCCGGCCGACGAGCAGGGTCACGGAGGCGTTCGGGCCGCCGGCCGGCCGCCCTGCATCATCCTGCTCCGGCGCCCAGCCCGGCGCCGCGGCGACGACGAGGGCGGCGCCGGTCACCGCGGCGACCACGCTCCACGTCCTGCTCCGTCGTGACTGTCGTGACTGTCGTTCCTGTCGTGCACGGTGCGTCGATGACATCGCCACGCAGCCTTCCCAGCTCGCCCACGGCCCGTTGGGAGCATCAAAACGATTGCGCGGCTAGATGATGATCATGCGCTCGGCCGGTGCGACCGAACGGGCACGCAAGAGAACTCGTACGGACCAACGGAGGGCAGCCGGGAAGGCACGTGCGGGACCGCCGGACGCGCGCTCAGGGCAGCGGCCGGATCCGGACCACGCGGGCCGGGTCCTGTCCGCCGCCGGAGGCGAGGATGCGCACCTCTTCCTGGTCGCTGATCTCCGCCCGGACGATGCCGGTCGCATCCGCGTAGACCGGGTGGCCGCCCGGACCGGCCTGGCCGGTGGCGGTCACCACGACGACGTCCTCGCTCGTGTCCGGGCCCTCGGAAAACACCAGCTCGTACCGCTGGGAACTCATCCGCGCCCCTCCTCTGCCGGGCGAAAAGAGCGTCCCCCACCTCCATGATGCGCGCGACGCCCGGTCCGCGCCGCCTAGGCTAGGCCCGGACCACGGCGTACCGGCCGCGGGCCTTCGCGCCGTCGGGCAGCGTCCAGTCCGCGGTGACGTGCCCCAGGAGCCGCCCCGCGGTGTCCTCCTCCTCCGGTGCGGGCCGCAGGACGCGCTGCACGGCGACGGTCAGCTTCCCGGCCGGGGTCTGCACGAGCACGTCGGACGTGCCGGCGCCGGCGGAGACGCCGAGGATCTCGACCGGCCCCGGCCGGCCGGACCCCGCGTACCATCCCGTGACGGACGGGTCTGGCGTGTCGCTCTCGCTCTGGGCCTGCGGCTCCGCCTCACCGAGGACGAGCGCGTACAACCGGGCGACGAGCACCGGGTCGTGGGTCCCGTCGTATATCCACCGGCGTCCCAGCACCCCGTGCTCCGAGGTGCCGACGAGGGCGTGCTCCGCCCCGCCGAGCGGTGCTCCGCGGTACGTGAGGGGCACGTGGTAGGTGACCGCGTGCTCTCCCTCCCCGTCGGTGATCGCCATGAACTCGATCCCGACCTCGCCCTGCGGGTCGTCGAGCCGGAAGCCGCCGGCCTTGGCGGGCAGCGGTGCGCCCTCCGCGCGCGGTCCCCGGTACCAGTGCTGGGCGGGAAGCCAGGAGGCGAGCAGCTCCAGCTTCCCGGGGGTCATCGTGGTCCGGTGGACGACGGCCATGGTGCGACACCTCTCGGTTGACTGTTGATCATCCTGCCACCACCGGCACCGGGTTGCGTCCGCCTTAAGAGTCGGCGGCGATTGTGCCAAGCCTCGTACAGGTTCGGTGAACAGCCGGGAAATACAGTGGAGTTGGCGTTGACCAGCGCTGCTCTACGCGCGTCATCATGGGCCGCATGAGAACTCCCCCACGCTTCATGGCCCTTGCAGGCGCCGCGGCAGTCGCCGCCGCCCTCCTCGCCGGACCGGCCGCCTCGGCGGCCCCCGTTCCCGTTCCCGCTCCCGTTTCGCTCGCGGCCGCCTCCGCGGCCTCGGTCGGCAGCATCTGCTACTCGGCGCTGCCGTCCCAGGCGCACGACACCCTGGACCTCATCGACGAGGGCGGCCCGTTCCCGTACTCCCAGGACGGCGTCGTCTTCCAGAACCGCGAGCGGCTGCTGCCGGTACACGCCACCGGCTACTACCACGAGTACACCGTCATCACCCCGGGCTCGCCGACCCGCGGGGCGCGCCGGATCATCACCGGGCAGCAGTGGGAGGAGGACTACTACACCGCCGACCACTACGCGTCGTTCCGGCGCGTCGACTTCGGCTGCTGACCTCCCCGTTCGCACGCCCTCCCCGCGACCCCCGGCCCGTGCCACGCCACGGGCCGGGGGTTCCGCCGGGGCCGGTGTGACGGTACAACTGCCCCTGGGATCAAGGGGGATGCGGATGGGCGAACGGCGTACGGGGCGGACCGGCGTGATCAGGGCATGGCTCTTCGGGGCCGCCGGTCCGGCCGCGCCGCGGACGACGGCCGAGGCGCTCGGCCTCGCCGAAGACGCCCCCGGGCTCCAGCGGCTGCGGGACACGGAGCCGGAGCAACTGGCCCGGATCGAGCGCCTGCACACGGCCGCTCAGGGCGCGTTCGAGCAGCGTACCGGTGACTCCGTGTGCCGGGCCCTGGAGGCGGCCGTACGCGCCGGCATCCGGGAGACCGCGGCAGCCTCCGCCGGGCGGCCCGCAACCGACCGCCTCAGAGCCGAAGGCGACGCCGCCGCCCAGCGGCTCGCGGCCGACGCGGCGCTCGCCGGAGGACGCGGGCTCAACACGGGCCTCGCCTTCGGCATCCTCGTCAGCCCCGTGGTGCTCGTACTGACCCTGCTCGCAGGGAAGTTCGTGCCGCCGCTGTTCCGCAGCGGCATCGGCTGCCCCGAAGAGCTGGTCCTGATGGACTCCCTGGTCTGCTTCGCGGGCGGGGCGATGGGCGCGGTCTTCAGCGTGATCATCCGGCTGCGCGACGCCTACCAGTTGATCCGGCCGGCTCCCGGCTCCGCCGCGCCCGCCGACATCCCCGCGGACCCGGTGCAACTCGCCCGGATGATGCGTCAGGAAGGCTGGTACCGGGTGGTGGTCGGGTGGTTCCTGGCCACCTCGCTCTTCCTGCTCATCAACGGCGGCATCCTCACCCTGCTCACCCCGCCCGCCGCCCCGGACGGCATGTGCGGGCCCGGACCTCTGTCCACGGCCGGGCACCAGGCCCTGATCAAGGCCTGGTTCTTCTGGGGCGGCGTCGGCTTCCTGGCCGGCCTGAACGAGCGCTGGGCCTACGGTCTGGTCCGCCGCGGCGGCGAGCCCCGGCCGGCCGATCCGCCCGCCTGAGGACCCGGGTCGTCAGGCGGGCGGATGCCGTCACTCGAACCGCGTGGTGTCGCCCGCCCCGCGGCGGACGATCTCGGCTTCGCCGCCGGAGAAGTCGATGACGGTGGTCGGCTCGGTCCCGCAGTCGCCCGAGTCGACGACGATGTCCACGAGGTAGTCGAGCCGCTCCTTGATCTCCCAGCCCTGGGTCAGCGGCTCGGGCTCGTCGGGCAGGAGCAGGGTGCTGGACAGCAGCGGCTCGCCGAGGTCGGCGAGCAGGGCCTGGGTCACGGCGTGGTCGGGGATGCGCACGCCGACCGTCTTCTTCTTGGGGTGCAGCAGCTGGCGCGGCACCTCCCTCGTCGCGGGGAGGATGAAGGTGTAACTGCCGGGTGTGGAAGCCTTGATCGCGCGGAACACGTCGTTGTCGATCTGCACGAACTGGCCCAGCTGGGCGAAGTTCTGGCACACCAGCGTGAAGTGGTGGCGGTCGTCGAGGTTGCGGATGGACCGGATCCGGGCGAGGCCGTCACGGTTGCCGAGCTGGCAGCCCAGCGCGTAGCAGGAGTCCGTGGGGTACGCGACGAGCGCGCCGGAGCGGATGCTGTCAGCGACACTGCCGATGGTGCGCTGCTGGGGGTTCTCGGGGTGCACGTCGAAGTACTTGGCCATTGGCCGAGCCTACGCGATCAGGACACCGACGGTGAGCGAGCGAGCGGCGGCGGGCGTGCTCGCGGAAGGCCCCGGTCGCGGAGTGGACCGGCGCGGCGGGCGCGACGAAATGCACGGTCACGGGGACGGCGCCGGTCAGCGGCAGATGCCGGACGCCGCACCGACGGCGACGAACGGCTCACGGTCATCGCGCCCGGGCGAGGCCGTCGGGGTCACCGCGGAGACCACCCGGCACAGCCAGGGTGGCCGTCGGCCGTCGGCCGCCGGCCGGCGCCCGTCCGGCCACAGGGCCGGGCGGCGGGGCTCCGGCGGGTCAGGAGTCCAGGGGGCGCCAGGCCGGGCCGTCGCCGTCCTGCCGGACGTGTCCGAACACCACGTCGGCGAAGTGGACGCCGAAGCCGATCGTGCCGGGCTCCGCCAGCTCGGCGACGAGGCGGCGGCGGTGCCCGGCGGTCAGGGTGCGGTCGTGGTCGAAGCCCGAGGACCAGCCGGGGTGGTCGACCTGGATCGGCGAGTGCATGGCGTCGCCGAACGCGATCAGACGCCGTCCGCCCCCGGTGATCACGTACTCGGCGTGCCCGACGGTGTGGCCGGGGGTGATCCGCACGCCGACTCCGGGGAAGATCTCCTGCCCGTCGGTGATCGTGCGTACGCGCGGTGCGAGGGCAGCGACCTGCTCGGTCATGCCCTGGGCCTCCAGTAGGTGGCGCCGGTCCCACTCCGGCTCGGAGACCAGGTACTCGGCGCGGGGGAACAGGAGCCGGTCACCGCCGGGGGCGGGATGGCAGGCCCAGCCGAGGTGGTCCGCGTGGAGGTGGGTGAAGGCCACCGCTTCGATGTCCTCGGGGCGGCGTCCGAGTTCGGCCAGGCTGTGCGCGAGCGCACCTCCGTGGACCACGCTGAGCGGGCCGTCCGGGGATTCGTACGTCTGCGGGCCGAAGCCCGCGTCGATCAGCAGCGCGCGCTCGCCGTGCTCCACCAGCAGAGCGCCGACGCTCCCCACGAGGTGGCCCGTGGCGTCCAGGTACTCGGGGTGCGCGGCCCACACCTCGTCGGTGGTGTCCTGCAGCAGGTGCTGCGGCCGGAGCCGCACATCGCCGTCCGGCACGTACGACACCTTCGTGCCGCCCAGCCGGAGCGAGCGGATTCCGGAAGGCCGGCGCAGCCGTCCGTCCTGATCCACCTGCTCGATCCGGTCCACCGTCAAGTCGGCCATGACTTCTCCCTCGTGAGTTCCCATCAGGCGTCGCCGCACTGCTCGCGGCGGCGACGCCAACCATAAGCATCAAGTTCGAATGATTCAAGTTGTAAATATGTCGGCTTGACGGACTTGCTAGGGTGGCGGCATGACGACGTCCCCGGAGCGGCAGGCCATCGCCGAGCGGCAGCTGTGCGGTCTGGTGAACGGACTGGCCCAGCGGATCGCCGAGCACGTACGGGAGCGGGCCGCCACCCTGGGGCTCACCGCATCCCAGGCGACCGCGCTGCGGGAGATGAGCGGGCCGATGACCATGCGGGAGCTCTCCGAACGCATGAGCTGCGAGCCCTCCAACACCACCTTCGTCGTCGACAAGCTGGAGAAGCGGAACCTGGTCGAGCGTCACCCGCACCCCACCGACCGGCGCGCCAAGCACCTCGTCCTCACCGCCGAAGGCACCGCACTGCGTGAACACCTCCTCGCGCTGCTCGCCGTGGACTCCCCGCTGTCCGGCCTCGACCCGCAGGAGCAGCGCGTCCTGCACGGCCTGCTGGAGCGGGCCGTCGTCCGCCCGTGAGCCGGCGCCGGCCCGGCAGCCGCACGCGGCCGGGCCGGTCTCAGTCTCCGGCGCGCCTGCCGCCGGAGGTCCACCCCTGCAGGCGGAGGCGTTCGAAGCCGTCCAGGAGGAGATCCAGCGCGAACTCGAATTCGAACTGATCGTCACAGCCGGGGCCCACGACCGAGTCCCCGTCGTGGGCCGCGGCCATGGCCAGCTCCGCGACGTGGGGGTAGGCCGCCGCGGCCTCCGGGGGTAGGGCCGCCTGCTGCGGGTCCGGGTCCGGGCCGGCGTCGAACAGCTCCTGGGTGAACCCCAGGATGCGGCTGCCCAGCGCGTGCATCGCGTGGTGGGTGAGATCGACCGAGAAGCCGCCGGTGCGGAACATCCCGATCACCGAGTCCATGTACGCGAGCACCGCCGGGGTCGGGCCGGTGCGCGAGCGGATCACCTGCGCCGCCCAGGGATGTCCGAGCAGAGCCGCCCGCGCCGAGAGGACCCGCTGCCGGACCGCGCTCTGCCAGTCGGATCCGGGGGCCGGCGCGTCGATTTCACCCACGACGGCCTCGACCATGGCGTCCAGCAGCTGTTCCTTGTTGGCCACGTGCTTGTAGAGCGCCATCGGCACGACGCCCAGCTCCTGGGCGAGCCTGCGCATGCTCAGCGACTCGATCCCGATGCCGTCGGCCAGTGCGACGGCGGCGCGCAGCACCCGGTCCCTGTTCAGGGGTGCCCGGGGCGCCGCCTCCGTCTGCCGCGTCATCTTGACCAGCTCCCTCGTCGTCGTGTGCGGGCCGGGCTCCCGGCTTGACGAGTGTACGGCGTACACCTAGCGTATGTCAGGTGTACGCCGTACACCTGACAAGAGGGGGTAGTTCCGGGATGCGCTCAACCAGGAAGACGTCGGTCGTCACGGGTGTGTTGTTCCTCGTCACCGAGGTCGCCGCGATCGGCGGGCTCACGCTGTACGGCCCCGTGCTCCACGACGCCGGCTACGTCACCGGCCCGGGCGCCGACACCCGGGTGTACCTGGGGGCCCTGTTCGAGTTCGTCCTCGCGCTGGCGGTCGTCGGCACCGGGGTCGCCCTGTTCCCGGTCGTCAAGAGGCAGAACGAAGGCGCCGCGCTCGGCTACGTCTGCGGGCGCCTGCTGGAAGCTGCCGTCATCGTCGTCGGCATCATCAGCGTGCTGTCGGTGGTGACCTTGCGCAGGGAGGCCGCGGGAGCGCCGGGCGGTGATGCCCCGTCCCGCCTCACGGCCGCCGACACGCTCGTGGCGATCCACGACTGGACGTTCCTTTTCGGGCCCAACTTCGTGCTGGGCGCGAACACCCTCGTACTGGCCTGCCTGATGTACCGCTCGCGGCTCGTCCCGCGACCCGTCGCCGTGCTGGGGCTGGTCGGCGGCGCCATGATCTGTGCCTCGGCGACCGCCGTGCTGTTCGGCCTGTACGAGCAGGTCTCGGTCGCCGGGTCGCTCGCCGCCCTTCCGGTGTTCGCCTGGGAGGTGACCTTGGCCGTGCGTCTCCTCGCCAAGGGGTTCACCGAGCCCGCTCAGCTCCCGAACACCTCCGAGAGGTGGGCGGCCAGCCCCGAAACGGTCGGCGGGCACAGCCTGGCGCCGAGGTAGCCGTCCGGCCGGACCACGAACGCCGCCGGCTCCCGGACCCCGTACCGCCGGGCGAACTCGCCCCGGCCGTCCCGGTACACGGGCACCGGCGCCGGCCGGTCGGCCCCGGTCTCGGCGAGGACGGCGCACACCCCGACCCGGCCCGTCGCGAAACCCCGTACCGTGGAGGCGAGTTCGGCGAGGCCGCCCAGCGCCGGACCCGGCCCGTACAGCAGCAGCACGTGCTCGCGGCCGCGCAGCAGGTCGTACAGCCGCAGCGGATAGGCGGCGATCTCCCCGTCGAGGCCGCCGCAGTCCGGTGCCCGGTCACCGGGCCGCGGCCCGGGCCCGCCGTCCGGCTCCGCCCGCTGCACCAGGGGACTGCCCCGGTAGCCGACGAGCAGCTGCGCCTGGCGCAGCATCAGGGTCTGCGGGTCCTCCGGATCGGCCTCCATGCCCTCGGTGGCGTGCCGGACGGTGCGGCCGACGACCTCCTCGCCCACCGGCCGGCGCTCGGCGTCGTAACTCGCGAGCAACCCCGGAGCGGCGGCGCCCTCCACGGCCAGCGCGAGCTTCCAGGCCAGGTTCCAGGCGTCCTGGATCCCGGTGTTCATGCCCTGCGCGCCGGTCGGCGGATGGACGTGCGCCGCGTCCCCGGCCACGAAGACCCGCCCGTCCCCGTACCGGTCCACCAGCCGGTGGCTGATCC
Organism: Streptomyces sp. NPDC097981; assembly: GCF_040302565.1. Taxonomy (NCBI): domain Bacteria; kingdom Bacillati; phylum Actinomycetota; class Actinomycetes; order Kitasatosporales; family Streptomycetaceae; genus Streptomyces; species Streptomyces sp. NPDC097981. The sequence continues at coordinate 75,120 of NZ_JBEORW010000007.1, read as the reverse complement.
GGAACACGGACGACCAGCGCATGGCCGACGCGGTGGTGGGCTGCGGCGACAGCCGGTCCAGGACGGCCTGGATGTGGCCGAGTCCGGGGCTCCCGCCCTCCAGGCCGTGTACCACCCCGTCACCGTCCTGCGCCGGATCGGCGGAGAGCTCGGGCGGCACCGTCATCGACATCCGGTAGCGGCGCATGCCGGGCAGCGGGATGCACACCAGCACGTCGTCGACGCTCCCCCCGGCATCGCGGTGCACGGCCCGTACCCCGTACCCGTACGGCAGGTCCCAGTCGACCTCCACGTCGGCGAGCATGTACTCCTCGGGGAAGGCGCCGCCCTCGAAGGTCAGGCCGAGCCCCTTGCGGACGATGCTGTGCGCGCCGTCGCAGCCCACCAGGAACCGGGTCCGGACCTCCTCCTCCCCGGCGGGAGTGGTGAGCCGGCAGGTCACCCCGTCGGCGTCCTGGACGAACGACACCAGCTCGCTGCCCCGCTCGATGCGCGTCCCGAAGCCCTCCAGGAACTCCTCGATGATCCGCTCGGTCTCGTACTGCGGCAGCGCCGCGAAGCGGTACGGCACCTCGGGCGGCAGCACCAGGTCCAGCCGCGGCTGCTCGACGCCGTTCACGTACATCAGCTGCCCGCGCATCGGGACGGCCGCCTCCAGCGCGGCCCGGACGAAACCCATCCGGTCCCAGATCTCCAGGGTGCGGGGCTGGACCCCCACCGCCTTCGCGAACGGCAGCCGTGCCGGAAGCCGGTCGACGATGCGGCAGGCGATCTTGCGCCGCCGCAGCTCGGCGGCCGCCGTCAGCCCGACCGGTCCGGCTCCCGCCACCAGGACGTCCGCGGCAGCTCCATCGGTGTGCATCAGCCACGCCTCCCGGGCGGGGTTCCCGTGGATACGGATCTCCCTCCATGGTGGCCCGGGGGCACGCTCCCGGCGATCGGGCCGAGGGCGGGCGCGGCGCTCGTCCCGGGCGGACGGGCACACCGGCCGGTCCGCGGGCCGGCCGGTGTCCCCGCCCGTGTCTCAGTCGCCGATGTCCCGGCGGCGGAAGTCGTCCAGCGTCTCGCGCCGTACGAGCAGCCGGGCCGTGCCCTCGTCGACCGCGACGACCGGAGGACGGCCGACCATGTTGTAGCCGGATGCCATGGACAGCTGGTAGGCACCCGCCACCGGTACGGCGAGGAGGTCCCCCGGGTGGACGTCGCCGGGCAGTTCCACGTCGGAGGCGAGGATGTCGCCGGCCTCGCAGTGCCGGCCGACCACGGTGGCCGTGCACGGGTCGGCGGTGGAGTGGCGGCCGATCAGGCGGGGCGCGTAGCGCACCCCGTACAGAGCCGGGCGGGGGTTGTCGCTCATCCCGCCGTCGACGGCCACGAACACCCGGTCCCCGGTGCGTTTCACGGCGAGGACCCGGTAGAGCGCGACCCCCGCCGGACCGGCGATCGCCCGGCCCGGCTCGATCGCGAGCCGGGGCACGGCCAGCCCGGCCGCCGCGCAGCTCTCCACCAGCTCGGTGCGGAGCCGGCCGGCCAGGGCGGTGAGGTCGAGTGCCGGCTCCCCGGGGCGGTAGGCGATGCCGTGACCGCCGCCCATGTCGAGCTCGGGCAGCACGGTGCCGTGTGCGTCGCGGATGCGGGCCATCAGGCCCACCATGCGGCGCACGGCGCAGACGTACGGTTTGACCTCGGTGATCTGGGAGCCGATGTGGCAGTGCAGGCCGACCAGTTCGAGCTCCGGCCGGCCCAGGATCCGGGCGACGGCGTGCTGCGCGGACCCGTCGGTGAGGGACAGCCCGAACTTCTGCCCGTCCGTGCCGGTACGGATCTTCTCGTGGCCGCCGGCCGCGATGCCGGGAACCACCCGGACCAGCACCTTCTGGTGTCCGCCCGGGCCGACGGCGGCGGCGAGGCGGGCGATCTCCGACGGGCTGTCGATGACGATCCGGCCCACCCCGAGCCGCAGCGCCGTCTCGATGTCGCGCGGGGACTTGGCGTTGCCGTGCAGGAGGATACGGTCCGGCGGGAACCCGGCGGTGACGGCGAGTTCGAGCTCGCCGGCCGAGCACACGTCGAGCCCGAGGCCCTCCTCGGCGACCCGGTGCACCATGGCCCGGGACAGGAAGGCCTTGGCGGCGTACAGCACTTCGGCGTCGGGGAAGGCATCCCGGTAGGTCCGGCAGCGGGCCCGCACCTCGCCCTCGTCCAGTACGTACACCGGGGTGTCGAAACGGTCGGCGATCTCCGCCAGCGAGACGCCGCCGACAGCGAGACCGCCGTGCGGGAGCCGCGTCGCCGACGCCGGCCAGACGGACAGCTCGTCCGCGGCCGCCCCGATTCCGGACAGTGTGGCAGTGGTCATGGCGCTCCCTCCCTCACGCGGCCCGGACCGGGAGCGGGCCCGGCCGCAGCGGCGGCGGAGCGACGGACGGAGCCGACAGCGTCGGATCGACGGTGACCAGGGCGGCGCCCAGCGGCTCGCACAGCTCCCGCAGCAGGGACTCCGACAGCCGGATGCGGCCCTGGCCCTCACCGAGCGTGGCGGCCAGCCGGGCAGCGCTGGTGAAACCGACCGCCGTACGGGCGCCCAGCGGAGTACGGAACAGCCGGATCACCGCCTGCGCCCCGCTTCCCGGCCGGACAGGCACGTACAGGAGCCCGGCCGGGACCCGTTCCTCGGGCTCGGGATCGTCTTCGTAGCGGAACAGACACATGGGGCCCTCCCTGAGGAACCGCAAGAGGCGACTGGTGACGCCCCGACTGCGGGGAGGCAGTCCGGGGCGCGCCACCGAAGCTATCCCCGCCCGCGCACCCTTCGCGCCGGTCCCTGACGCCACCTTGACGCCGAACGGCCGACTCCATACACGGTGCTGACGCGCGGCGGCCCCGGCACGCACCGCGGACCCGTCGGGACGTCCGCCGTCAGCCGTCGGCAGACCTCGCGCGCGGCGTCGCGCACCACCATGACGATGGCCGCGGTGATGAGCAGGCCGACGACCGGGTCGGCGCTCTGCCAGCCGACCGCGGTGCCGGCGGCGCCGAGGAGTACGGCGAGGGAGGTGAACCCGTCGGTGCGGGCATGCAGGCCGTCGGCGACGAGCGCGGCGGAACCGATCCGGCGGCCGGTGCGGATCCGCTGCAGGGCCACCCATTCGTTGCCGAGGAAGCCGGCCAGCGCGGCGCCGGCGACGGCCCAGAGCTGGGTGACCTCGCGGGGGTGGAGCAGCCGGTCCACGGCCTGGTGGGCGGTGAGCGCGCAGGAGGCGGCGATCGTGAGGACGGCCACGATGCCCGCGAGGTCCTCGGCCCGGCCGTAGCCGTACGTGTAGCGGCGGTTCGCCGCGCGCCGCCCGAGGACGAAGGCGATGCCGAGGGGCACGGCGGTCAGCGCGTCGGCGGCGTTGTGAACGGTGTCGCCGAGCAGGGCCACCGACCCCGACAGGACGACGACACAGGCCTGGACGACGGTGGTCAGGCCGAGGACGCCGAGGGACTGCCACAGCGTGCGCATCCCCTGGCGGGAGGTCTCCATCGCCGGATCGACCTTGTGCACCGCGTCGTTGTGGCCGTGCGGGGTGAACGCGTGTGCGAGACGGGCGAGACGGTGGCGGAGCCGTGCGCGGAAGCGCCCGTCGTGGTGCTCGCGGTGGTGGCTCACGGCGCGCTCGCTTTCGACGAGGACGACAGGGAAGGGGTGGACGCAGGCACCCACCCGCCTATTGTGTGCGTATGAGCGCACGCATGCATCTATCACCTGCGCAGCCTTCGCACCCGCAAGAGCCGGGCCCGCCGGCCTTCGAGGCCGCGGCCGAGCTCCTCGGCCTGCTGGCGGACCGGACCCGCCTCGCCCTCCTGCACGAACTGGCCTCCGACGAGGCCGATGTCGGCACCCTGGCCGCGCTGGTGGGAGCGGCCCGGCCGGCGGTCAGTCAGCACCTGGCCCGGCTGCGGATGTCGGGGCTGGTGACCACCCGCAAGGAGGGCCGCCGCGTGGTCTACGCCCTGGCCGACGGCCGACTGCGGTCCCTGGTCGCCGGGGCGCTCGCGGCAGCCGGGCCCGCTCGCCCCGGCCACCACAGGGTGTGAGACCGGGTGGGTGTCCGGAGGACGCCTCTTCCCGGCTGGTGCGGTCACCGTCGCGGCAGCGATGATCACCGAGCTGTTCGCGCGCACGGAGTTCCCCCGCGTGTCCGGCCTGCTCACCGTCGACGGCGCGTCGCCGTACCTCAAGGACACCCTGACCCCGGTCCAGTGGTCGGGGTGGATGCACGAGGCCGAGGCCACGGGCCCGGGGAAGGGCCTCGAAGTGCCCGCCTACGGAAGGAGCGGCAGCCCGGTCCGCCGGCTGCGCCCGCCGGGCCCGCCCGGCCGTCAGCGGGTGCGAACGGCCGCGTCCAGCTGTTCCGCGGACCGGGCCAGACCGGCCGCCGCCGTCGCGCAGCGGTCGGCCAGGTCCTCGATCCGCCACCGGAAGGCCTCGGCCTGCGGACCCTTCCAGTTCAGGGCGACGGCCCCCGCCCGCAGCCGTTCCGCGTGCCGCAGCAGCGCCGCGGAGTGGGCCCGCAGCCCCTCCGCGGCCTCGTACCGCTGCTGCTCCCCGCGCGGCGGGGGAATGACGGTCACAGGGCCCTCCAAGGGGTGAAGGCGTTCGTCACACCGTCGAGGGCCGGGGCCAGTTCGGGGTGGTGGCGCAGGAGGACGGAGACCATGCCGCCCCGGTCCACCCACTCCAGGCCCTCCGCCGTGTAGACCTCGGGCCGGTAGTCGGTGGTGAAGAAGCGGTCGCTCTTCAGCCGCCTGCTCGCCATCAGGATGAAGATCCGGAACAGGGAGTCGCTGAAGCCGAATCCGGCCGGCCGCGGCTCGGCGAGGTTGCCGACGAGCGTGTCCACCCGGTCGAGGCGCCCCTCGTACAACTCCTTCAGCAGAGGCGTGTCACCGGGGTGCCCGCCCGTCAGCTCCTCGAAGGAGGTGACCGGGCGCTTGCGCAGCATCTGCCGGTACGCGTTGTAGCGGGGGATCCCGCGCTCGCGGTCGCGCAGGATGTCCACGGTGCCCAGGTCGATGTGCTCGCCGGTGAGCCGGGCCAGATTGCGCAGTGCGTCCGGGTGGTTGTGCAGCACGAGGGCGCCGGGGTGGGCGGTGCCGAAGCTGTAGAAGAGGTCGCTCATGCCGTACGCGTCGATCGCCGTACGGGTGGTCGCCCCCTGCATGTCGTCGAAGCCGATGGTCGCGCGGACGGCGCCCGCCCGGTGGTCGCGGACGGCCAGTTCGTCGGGGATCAGCGGGTGCAGCCGGTACGCGGAGACGAACTCCTCTGTCATCGAGTACGGCGCCGCGTGGTGGTCGGTCGGGGAGCCGAGGATGCCGCTGAGCATCTCGCCCGTGCCGAGGCGGCCGTACGTCCGGCTGACCCAGCGCGGCAGCACCCCGTACCAGTTGGCGTCCATCGCGCGCCGCAGGACCGGGGTGTCGAGGATGCCCGGCGTCCACTCCACCGTGTGGATCTTCGCCATGAGCGCGGTGTTGACCAGCCGCGCGGTGTGGAAGAGCCGCTCGTCGTCCCAGGTCGGGTAGTGCGCGCGCAGGTAGTCGCAGATCGCGTTGTGCTCCTTGGCGAAGAGCGTGTGCAGCAGCGACAGGCCGGTCCAGTAGTCGCTGTTCATGCCGGTCAGGTCCAGGCAGGACATCCCGGGCCGCGGGTCGGCGGGCAGCCGGCCGTCCTCGATGATGAGTCGCCCGTGCTCGCCCGTGCGCAGCGACCGGCAGCGGGCCTCGTCCGAGCCGTAGATCTGCGAGCCGTCCCACCAGTGCGTGACGGTGTTCTCGTACGTGGGCGGGGTGTCGGCCGATGTGTGGGCGACCGGGTCGGGGCGGGTGCGGTTCACGCGCATCGGGCAGCCGCCGCCCTGCTCGGCCCAGTCGTCGTCGGCGGCGAGCGGGACGGTGAACGGCTCGGCGTCCCCGTTGTCCCCGTGGTTGGCCCAGCCGTGGTTCTCGAACTGGATCCAGGCGGCGGCCAGGAGGTTGAGCGTGGGCGCGGGCACGAACCCCTTGCGGGCCAGCAGCTGCCTGCTGATCTCGCGCGGGCTCGGCGACATCAGCTCCTCGTCGGAGTCCGGGAAGACCAGGTGCAGCGGGGCGTTGCGGTCGAGCCGGGTGCCGACCCGGCCCATGTCCTCGTCGTACGGGTCGTAGCCCGAGCCGTCGTACGAACGGAAGGGTGCGAGCTCGGGGGTCGGGCGCCGCCGGCGTTCCCCGCCCGCGCCGTACGTGTCGTACAGGTTCTTGCGGCGCAGGTCGTCGCGGAGCACCCGGAGGTTCAGCAGCCCGAGGGGGACCGGCAGTTCATGCCATTCGCGGGTGCGGTTGACGCGGGCGAAGGCGGCCGAGCCGAGGCGTTCGAGGAGCCCGGGAGGGCCGTAGGCGGGCGCCTGCCCGGGGCGGGCGGCCTGCGCGGGGACGTCCGCGGCGGCCGGGGTTCCCTTCCGCGGAGCCGCGCTCTGCTCGGTGGAGGTGGTGTCGGTCATCGTGTTCCTCAGCGGTCGGCGGAAAGGGGTCGGCGGGCAGGGGTCGGCGGGCAGGGGTCAGCGGTCGTGGAGCCGGAAGAAGCGGGCGGCGGTCACCCGGCCCCGGAACGGCGCGAGGGCCGCGTCCACGAGCGCGCTCACCTCGGGGACTTCGTGTTCGAGGTTGTGCGCGTACCGCTCGGCGGCGTGGCACAGTGGGAAGGCGTGCGTGTCGTCGGTCCAGGTGAACTCGGTGAACTGCTCCGGGAGCGCGTACGGGGAGACCGCGGAGCGGCCCTCCAGGCTGGGCACCACGTCGTGCTCGTTGACCAGCGAGTACACCCGGGTCCGCGGGTCCGCGGGGCGCTTGCCGTCGATCGGGGAGCCGATCGCGACGACGTGCGTGACCTGGTGGATCCCGCAGAAGTCGCGGTCGGCGGCCAGGTTCATGGCGGTGATCCCGCCCAGGCTGTGGCCCACCAGGGCCAGTTCGGAGCCCGAGGGGACCAGCAGGCGCAACGCCTTGGAGACGGCCCTGGAGTACGGGTTGGCGGGCCGCGCCACCGCGTGCACGGCGCCCAGCAGGTCCTGGGGGCTCTCGTCGCTGACGCCGGACATGCCGGCGAGCTGGACGACGTACCGCTGCACGCCGTCGGGCCCCACGACCTGCTGCACGAGCAGCGTTCCGTCGGTGCCCACCGCATCGATGTTGCGGACGTACCCGGCGACGGTGCCGCTGGTGTCGAGGCACTCGGCGAGCCGCGGAGAGGGGACGAACGGTTCGGCCCGGCCGGGGCCGCGGTCGAGGAAGGCCCAGACCCGGGCGCTGATGCCGAGGATCGGCTCGGCCCCGGTCAGGGTGCGGCCGGTGGCGACCTCCCAGCCCGCCCCGTCGTTGAAGGGGTTCTCGTCGGTGAGGGCGTTCCACGCCAGGATGTCCGCGAACGAGGGGGCCAGCAGGGCGAAGGCGCGCTCGGCGCCCTTGCTGCCGAGGATGGAGCGGAAGACGCGGATCGCCTCCCGCTGGCGGTCCCCCTCGACGGCCCGCAGCACGCGTGCGGTGTCGGGGTCGCCGAGCAGCTCGGGGTGGGTCACGGCGGCGGCCCGGATCCGGGCCTTGAGGCCCGTCACGGCCAGGCTCACCGCGAGGCTCTCGCGGCTCGTGAACACCCCCGCGAGCCGGCCGAGCCGCGCGAGGCCGCGGCCTCGCGCGGCCCAGCCCAGCCCCTTGGGGTCGGTGATCGTCCGCAGCAGGGTGCGCCGGGCGGCGGCGCCCCGGGCGGCCCGCGGCAGCCGGGTCCCGAGGGCGAGTTCGGAGGCGTACCGGGAGGCGTCGCCCACCCCTTCGGCTGCCTCCGCGAGCAGGCGGCACAAGTGGTGCAGGGAGTCGATGTCCGGTTCGTGCCCGGTGACGGCGGTCGTGGCATCGGTCGTGGCATCGGTCATGCAGGTGTCCTCCGGGGCATGGTGGGGAGGTGGGGTGCGCCGGACCTGCGGTGCGGGGCCCGGCGCCGCCCGGCCCCGCACCGCACGTGCTCAGCGCACGGCGAGGGTGAGCCGGATACCGGCAGAGGAGAGGATGCCGGGCAGCGGAAGACAGGGGTCCACCGCGGGCCTGCCGCCGCTGACCCGATGGCTCCGCAGCACCGCCGCGGTCAGCTCGGCCGCTGTCAGCACGCCCAGATGCTCACCGGGGCAGCGCCCGCCGCCGTGGCTGAAGGGCGCCATCCGGACGTCCTGCGACGCCCCGGGCCGCAGCCACCGGGCGGGCACGAACTGGTGGGCGGCCGCGACGTGTTCGGGGTCCCGCTGATGGAACAGGGCGGGCACCAGTACCGCCGTCCCCGCCGGATAGTGGACCCCGCGCCACTCGGTCTCGGCGCGGGTGACCCGTACGAGGTCCGGCACGATCGGGAACAGCCGCAGCGTCTCCTGTACACAGGCCCGCAGCCGGGGCAGTTCCGCGCCCCCGCCGTCCACCTCATCCCGCACGGCCTCCTGCTCGGCCGGATGCGCGGCGAGCAGCAGCAGGGTACGGGCCACGGTCGGCCCGACGGTGTCGAGGGCGAGCAGCCAGTGGTGGGCCTGTCCCACCGCGTCCAGTGCGGCGGCACCCGATCCCGCGGCGGCCGGATGGCTGCGCGCGAGCGCGGCCAGGGTGTACGGCTCCGCCCGCTCGGCGTACTCCTCGACGCGGGCGGCGGCCTTGCGGTACAGCGCCTCGGCGGCCGAGGCCCGGCCCTTGCGCATCCGCATCCAGTTGGCCTCCTCGCGGATCGCGAGCAGCCACCGCGCGAGTTCCTCGTCGCCGGCGGCCGCGTCGCCGAGGACCATCCGGCGCCCGATCCGGGCCACCGTGCGGCGCAGCAGCGGGAAGTCCAGCTCGGCGCCCCGGACCAGGGCCGTTGCCTCCTGCGCGATCAGGGCCTGGAATTCCCGGCACGAGGGGTGCACGGGCCGGTCGGCCGCGAGTACGTCGTCGTTGACGCGCCGGCGCTCCTCGCGGGTGTCGCCGTGGGAGCAGATGACACCCGTGGGCTCCAGCAGGGACAGCCCCTTGTACTTGTCGGGCGCGTCCATGGCGAGGGTGCGCACCGGCAGTTCGTAGAACCGCCGGACGTCGGCGTGGTCCAGCAGCACCAGCAGCGGCCCGGACAGGCCGCGCACCTCGACGGGTGCCCCGCCGTGCCGCGCCCGCATGGCCCGCAGGGTCGCGGCGGACCAGCCCTGCTGGCCGAGGGCCGCGTACGCGGCCACCACCCGGGGCCGCAGGTGGAAGGCCCCGCGGACGAACGCGGGCAGCGTGTGGGTGGCGGCGAAGCGGACGGTCTCGGCGCGCCCGGCCCGGGCGGGCCGCGGTACGGCGAGGGCGGGGGCCGGGGCCGCGGCTTCGGCCGCGGTCGCGTCGGTGGTCCCGTCAGTGGATCCGCCGGCGGCGGGCATGGCCTCGGTCATGCCTCCACGACCTTGCCGGGGTTGAGCAGGTTCTTCGGGTCGAAGAGGCGCTTGAGCCCCCGCTGGAGCTCCAGGCTGACCGGGTCGAGCTCGCGGGTCAGCCACTCGCGCTTGAGCGTGCCGATGCCGTGCTCGCCGGTGCTGGTGCCGCCGAGCGCGAGGCCCGCGGCCATGATGTCGTCGTACGCGGTCTGGGCGCGGCGGAACTCGTCCGCGTCCGATTCGTCGAAGACGACGGTCGGGTGCAGGTTGCCGTCTCCCGCGTGGCCGAGGGTGAAGATCCGCAGCCGGTTGCGTGCGGCGATCTCCTCGATGGTGCCCATGAACTTGGCCAGTTCGGAGCGCGGCACGGCCACGTCCTCGATGAAGGCGGTCGGCCTGCCGCCGAGCGTCGCGGCGAACGCGCCCAGGGCCGGGGTGACCAGCCGCCGGGCCTCGATGACCTGCCGGGACTCCTCGGCGCTGGACGCGGCGACCACGTTCCGGGACCCGGCTTCCTTGCACAGCAGGGCCATCGCCGCGAGGTCGCGGCCGGGATCGGCGGTGTCGCTCTCGATGATGAGCGTGGCGGCGGCGCCCGGGGCCAGCATCGGGTGTCCGTGGTCGGCGACGGCTTGGGAGGTGGCCCGGTCGAGGAGTTCGAGGGCGGACGGTACGTGGCCGGCCGCGGTGATCGAGGCGACGGCGTCCCCGGCCGACGTGAGGGTCGGGAACTGGGCCAGGAGGGCCAGGGCGGGCGGCCGTACGGGGCACAGCCCGAGCGTGGCGCCGACGATGACGGCCAGGGTGCCCTCGGAGCCCACCAGCAGGCGGGTCAGGTCGTAGCCGGCGACCCCCTTCGCCGTGTCCCGGCCGGTCCGCATCCGGCGGCCGTCGGCGAGCACGACGTCCAGGCCGCGCACGTAGTCGGCGGTGACCCCGTACTTGACGCAGCAGATGCCGCCGGCGCCGGTGGCGATGTTCCCGCCGATCGTGCAGTGCTCCCAGGACGCCGGGTCGGGCGGGTAGGAGAGGCCGTACTCGGCGGCGGCGTCGTTGAGGCGCTTGGTGATTACGCCGGGCTCGCAGCGCACGAGCCGGTTGGCCGGGTCGATTTCGAGGATGCGGTCCATCCGGGCGGTGCTCAGGACCACGCAGCCGTCGATCGCGTTCGCGGCGCCCGCGAGACCGGTGCGGGCGCCCTGCGGGACGACGGGGACGCCGAGCTCGTACGAGGTGCGCATGATGCGCCGCACCTGTTCGGCGGTGCGCGGGAAGGCGACGACGGCAGGGGTCCCGGCCTCGGAGAACGGAGCCGCGTCGCGAGCGTGCGCGGCGAGGGTCTCGGGGTCGGTGTGCAGGACGTCGGCGTGGTCGGTGAGGAGGGTCCGCAGGCGGGACAAGAGGGGCGTGTCGGGGGACATGAGGGGCTTTCTGATGGTGGTGGGGAGCCGGCGTCCGGGCTCAGAGGGAGGGGAGCTCGGTGGTCACGGGCACGTCGATGAGCACCGGCCCGTCCTGCTGGGAGGCGGAGTCCCGTACGAGCTTGGTGAGTTCCCCCGCGCCCTGGGCCCGGTGGGTGCGCACCCCGTAGCCGTGGGCGACGGCCGTGATGTCGAGACCGGGGATGTCGAGGCCGGGGGCGCCCTGGGCGTGCTCGATCTGCGCGAACCAGTGGAGGATCGCGTACTTGGCGTTGCTGAGGACGACGAAGGTGACGGGGACCTTGTACGCGGCCGCGGTCCACAGGGTCTGTACGGCGTAGTGGATGGAGCCGTCGCCGATGACGCAGACCACGGGCCGGCCGGGCGCGCCGAGCTGTGCGCCGACGGCCGCGGCGGCCCCGAAGCCGAGTCCGCCGCCCGCGGAGAACAGGTACGAGCCCGGGGTGCCGATCCGGGTCGCCTCATGGAACTGCGGGACGTTGGAGGGCGATTCGTTGACCCAGAGGGTGTTCTCCGGGGCGCCCTGCGCGATGGCCGCCATGGCGGCGAGCGGGGTCAGGACGCCGTCGGCCGCCTCGGGGAACCGCACCTGCTCGTGCGCCGCGGGCGTGCTCCCGCCGCCGGCCGGGAGCCGGTCCGCGAGGGCCCGTGCGGTCAGCGCCAGGTCCGCGACGACCGCGTCCCCGACGGGGGCCTTGGCGGCCTCCTCGGCGTCCCGGGTGAGGAGGACGAGCCCGGTGCCTTCGGGCAGGTGGGAGCCGGGGATGTAGGGGTAGTAGCGGAACACGGGCGCGCCGATCACGACGACCAGGTCGTGTTCCGCGAGCTGCCGGGCGAGCGGGCCGATCGCCGGGGTCAGCTCGCCGCGGAACTGCGGGTGGTTGCGGGGGAAGGAGACGCGGGCCGATACGGGCGCCGCCCACACGGGCAGCCCGGTGCGCTCGGCGAGCGCGAGGACCGCGTCCCACGCACCGGAGGCGTCGACGTCGTCGCCGACGACGAGGACCGCGGACCGGGCACGGGAGATCCGGTCGGCGAGCGCCTCGACCGTGACCGCGTCGGGCGCGGCGGCGTGCGTGATGCGGCGGGCCGCGGCCGCCTGGCCGGCCCGGTCCTCCGCCTCGGTCAGCTCCGCGTCGAAGTCGTCCATGGGGAGGGAGAGGAACACCGGCCCGTGGGGCGGGGTTTCGGCGACCTGCACGGCCCGGGCCAGCGCGGCCGGGACGTCCGCGGGGCGCGGGGGCTCGTACGCCCACTTGACGGCGGGCTGGGGGAGCAGCGTGGCCTGGGGGTTGGAGAGCAGGGCCTCCATGGTGAGCATGGCGCGCACCTGCTGGCCGGCGGTGACGACCATCGGGGTCCGGTTCGCGCGGGCATTGAGGATGGCGCCCATCGCATTGCCGGTACCGGGACCGGTGTGCAGGTTGACGAGTGCGGTGGTTCTGGAGGCGAGTGCGAAACCGTCGGCCATGCCGACGACGACGGCCTCCTGGAGGCCGAGTACGTACTGGAAGTCGTCGGGGAACCGCTTGAGCATCGGCAGTTCGGTCGAGCCGGGGTTGCCGAAGACCGTCGTGATGCCACGTGCTCGTAGAACGTCCAGAACTGATTCGCGAACCGTGCGCATGGGGTGTCCTTCCGCGCAGCCGGGGGCACTGTCGGTGATCAATCCAGCACACTGGGTTGATCTTTACAAAAGGCCTCCCTGGCGCCCCCGTATCTGCTAAGGCCCACCGCGTACCCGCCCGCGCACCGGCCGTGCGGCCGGGGACGGTTGACGCCGCGTCCACGGGGCGGGCCGGATGTCACCCCGACGGGTGGAGCGCACATTCACCCCACCGGCGGGCGCGCCGACTTCGGCCGGTTCGCTCCCGCACGCGCGGAGGCCGGCGTACGCCGGTACCGCATCCAGCGCCCGGTCGACGATCCGCCGCTGACGCGCATCCTGGCGACGGCCGAGGAGCCGAGGAATCGTGTCCCCCGGGTGGGCTACGGCTTGCGCGCGAGCAGCTGCAGCGCCCGGGACGGGTTCCCGTTCATCGTGGTGACGTCGATCGGGCGCTCGTGCACGAGGTCGAGACCGGACAGCAGGGAGCGCAGCCGGGCGGGGGTGTGGTGCCGGCAGACGGCACCGTCGCCGGTGGTGAACACCCCGTACGGCGTGCCGAACCCCGCGGCGTGGGCGGCGTAGCGCTCCCGGTTGCGTGCGTCGTCCTGGAGGACCATGTCGCTGACGTACAGCAGGCCGCCGGGGGCCAGGACCCGGATCAGCTCGGCCACCGGAGCACGCTGTGCACCGTCGTCGGGGATGCAGGTCAGCACCGCGAACAGCACGATGACGTCGAAGCTCGCCGACGAATACGGGAGCAGCGGGGGATCCTCCAGCACGGTGAATTCCAGATCCGGCCTCGACCGGCGGCCGCGCGCGATCAGGGCGGGGGACAGGTCCACGCCGCAGACGCGGGAGAAGCCGTGCCCGCTGAGCTCGGCCATGGTGCGTCCGTAGCCACAGCCGTAGTCCAGGACCCGTGCGCTCCGGTCCGCTCCCGCCAGCCAGCCGAAGTCCAGGGGATGGGTGAACGTTTTCGCCGCGCCGGCGGTGTCCCAGTAGGCGATCTGACGGTCGAGATCCTTCATGCGGGTCCATCCTACGGCCCGGCCCCCTCGCGCAGGAGCTGCCGCCAGGGCCGTGGAGGGGCTCAGGGGCGGAAGCGCAGGGGGTGGTCCGCCGGGACCTCCACCACGGCGATGCGGACGCCGTCCGGGTCGGCGATCCACATCTCGATCAGGCCCCAGGGCTCCCGCCGGGGCGGCCGCAGAACCAGGGCCTCCCGCATCCGCAGCTCCTCGTACGCGGCCTGCACGTCGGCGACTTGGAGCCACAGCCGGAGCCCGGGCGCGGGCGGGGCCCCGGCTCGCCCCGAGACCTCCAGGAAGCCGCCGCCCAGGAAGTAGACCGTGCCGCGCTCGGGTCCGGTGCCGAACTCGCGGTAGACGGCGAGGCCGAGGGTGCCGCCGTAAAAGGCGCGCGAGCGCTCCGGGTCCGTGGGGGTCAACAGGATCCTGCTGCCCAGGACGTGCACCATGCGGCAACCCCTTAAGCCGGGTCCGGGGTGTGCGCCTGCCGCAGGGGCCGCATGGCCCAGCGGATGCCCCCGGTCAGGGCGTGCCCGGCCGGCCGTACGCACGCCCGGTCCAGGAGGGGCGCGTACGGGAGGCCGAGCAGATCGCGGGCCCACGGCGGCAGCATCCCCACCGCGTTCGCGGCCAGGACGGCGTACGGGCCGCGGGCGGCCCCCGGCAGCGGCGGGCGCAGCAGGATGAAGCGGGCGGCCTCGCGCGCCTCGCGGGTGGCGCGCAGCTCCGGCCGGTACGCCGCCAGCCGGGCGGCGAGCTCGGCCTGGTCGCGCGGCGGGTCGGTGACGCCCAGGGCAACGGCCACCCGGGCGGTGTCGGCGAGGTACCCGTCGCAGCCGGCGCCGTCGAGGGGGTGTGCGCCGTACCGCTGGTGGGCCCGCAGGAAGGAGTCGACCTCGGCGGCGTGGACCCAGCCCAGGAGATGCGGGTCGCCGGCCCGGTACGGCTGCCCGTCGGCGGTCACCCCGCGCACCCCTTCGTGGACGGCGCGCACCCGGGCGACCGCCTGCTCGGCGTCGTCCGCGGTGCCGTACGTCGTCACGGAGAGGAAGGTGCTGGTGCGCTGGAGCCGCCCCCACGGGTCCCCGCGGTAGCCGGAGTGCCCTGTGACGGCGGCCATGGCCAGCGGGTGCAGCGACTGGAGCAGCAGGGCGCTGAGGCCGCCGATGAACATCGAGGCATCGCCGTGGACGGTACGGATCGGGCGGTCCGGGCCGAACCAGCGGGGGCCGGGGGTGTTGTGGATGCGGGCGCGGTTCTGCGGGCCCGAGGGCCCGGCGACGCGGGCGAACAGGCCGCGGCCGATCTGCTCCCGCAGCCGGTCCAGGGCGGGCGCCGGCAGGTTCATCCGTCCATTGTCGTCCACGGTGGCCCGCTCATCCGGGCTTTCGGGCTTTCGGGCGTTTGGCGTTCGGAATGCGGGCACCGCGGCCGGTCAGCCGCAGCCCGGTGCGTACGGCGTGCCCGGTACGAGGCGCTGCCACAGCTCCCGGCCGTGCGGACCGGCGGTGGCCGCGCGCAGCCGGGGCAGCAGCCGGGCCGGGTCGGTCTCCCGGAGCCGGACGGTGTCGTCCCAGCCGGCCGTGACGAGGGTGTGGCCGTCCGGCGGCGAAGGCCACGTCGCCGACCGGCAGCGTGTGCCTCGTCAGCGGCCCGCCCAGCGGGGCACGCGCGGCCTTGTCCCACAGCCGGACCGTGGTGTCGGCCCCGCCGCTGGCCAGGGTGCGGCCGTCCGGGCTGAAGGCGAGGGCGCCCACCAGGTTCTGGTGGCCGGTGAGCCGCCCGGCCAGGGTGTGGTCGGGGCCGGCGGGTGGGTGTCGAGCTCCGATTCCTGCGCATCGTACGGATGCCCGCCGGGCGGGTCGCCCGCCCGTTCCGGCCGGACTGGCGGCCGTCACACCTCCGGTACGGCGGCGTCGAGCGCGGCGGTCAGGCGGCGCAGCCGGGTCTGGAGGTCGCGGATCTCGGCGAGCTCGAAGCCGGTGGCGGCTGCGATCCGGCGCGGTACCTCCGCCGCGCGTGCGCGCAGCGCCGTACCCGCCGCCGTGAGGCCGACGCGTACGGACCGTTCGTCCTCGGCGCTGCGCTCGCGGTGGACCAGCCCGGCGGCCTCAAGGCGCTTGACCAGCGGCGACAGCGTGCCCGAGTCGAGCCGCAGGTGGCTTCCGAGCTCCTTGACGGGCGTCGTGCCGTGCTCCCAGAGCACGAGCATCACCAGGTACTGCGGGTAGGTCAGGCCGAGGTCCTTGAGGACGACGCGGTAGAGACCGCCGAAGGCCCTGCTCGCCGCGTTCAGCGCGAAGCAGATCTGGCCGTCCAGGCGGAGGAAGTCCTCGTCGCGGAGGGTTCTGGTGGGCTGCTCGCTCATGGGCGCCAGTGTACCCGGGGACGGCTTGCGGGTCATTCAGTTGTGCACAACTGAATTGTGTGTTCTAGTAGTGGACGTCAGCCGATCACCGGCTGCCACGGTCACCACTGCGAGAGGAACCCCGATGGACGCGCTGTACACGGCTGTCGCCACCGCCAACGGCCGCGAAGGCCGCACCGTCAGCTCCGACGGCCAGATCGACCTCGCGCTCGCCATGCCCCCGGCGCTCGGCGGCAACGGCCAGGGCACCAACCCCGAGCAGCTCTTCGCGGCCGGCTACGCGGCCTGCTTCGCCAGTGCGCTCGGCCTGGTCGGCCGCCAGGCCAAGGTCGACACCGGCGAGGTGTCCGTCACCGCGGAGACCTCGATCGGCAAGGACGACACGGGCTTCGGCCTGGCCGTCACCCTGCGTGTCGAGCTCCCGGAGTCCCTCGCCGGCGAGACCGGCGCCCTGCTGGTCAAGCAGGCCCACGAGGTCTGCCCCTACTCCAAGGCCACCCGCGGCAACATCCCGGTCGAGCTGGTCATCGAGTAGTCCCGATCGGGGGCCCTGCCTGCAGGGCCCCCGGACCGGCCCCACCGGCCCGCCGCGTCCTCGCCGCCGAGCAGCCCGGCGCCGACGTACATCCCGTGCGCGGCCGGCCCGCCACGAAGGCTATCGTCGCTCGCCACGTGGCCGGACGAGGTCTGGGAGGCAACGACTCCGAGCACGGTCTCAGGGACGCCTCAGGGGCGGATCAGGGCGTTCCCCGAGGGCGGGGCGAACCCCCCGCCGACATGATCAAGGCATGTCGAACACACCTTTGCGGCGCGCGGCGTTCACGGCCGGTCCGCTCTGCATGACGGCCTACGGGCTCATCCGGCTGACCGGTGGGGAACACCACGGCCCCGGATTCGGCTGGTCAGCTGGGCATCTCGCCTTCCTGGCAGGCGTGTTGTGCTTCATCCCCATCGTGCTGGAGCTGCGGCGGACGGCGGTGCGGGAGCGTGGCCCGGCCGGCTGGTGGCTCGCCGGTGCCGGGATGGTGACGGGCCTGCTCGGCACGGCCGCGGTCGTCGCGCAGGCATCCATCGACCTCGTGGTCGGGTTCCTCAGCGAGGACCGCGAGGCCATGAACGAATTCTTCGGGCGCGTCAAAAGCCATGCGGGTGTGGAGCCCGCCGTCTACACCGTCGGCCCGCTCCTCTTCTACGTCGGCCTGCTGCTGCTCATGACCCAGCTGGCGGCGCTTCGGCGGATCGCCGCCTGGCGGCCCGCCCTGGTGGTCGCGGCCATCGCGGTCACGGGTATCAACCTGGACCTGCTGCCGCTGGCAGGGCTGTTGTACCTCCTCGCGTTCGCGCCTTTGGGGCCGCAGGTCGGCCATGAGGACCGCCGCCCCCCGACGGTCACGGCTCCAACAGGTGGATGACCGCGCTCCCCGGATCCCAGTCGGCGTCGCGCTCGGCGAGCCGGGCGGTCACCCGGCCCCAGGCGACGGGATCGGCACCCAGCCGGTCCCGGATCAGCGCGGCGATCTCGTCGACCGCCGCCCGTGCCTCCGCAGGGGCGTCACCGCGCCGCCGCGCGGCGTTGAGGTAGGAGAGGATAAGGGCGGCAGGCGCGGCCAGGTGCGCCAAATCCCGGCCGCTGAGCCGGCCCGCCGCCAGCAGCCGGTCCACCTGCAAGGTCAACGGCTCGTGGTAGACGCCCCCCAGCCCGTACCGGGCGCGGGCGCGGGTCGCCTCCGGGCCGTGCGTCCGTCCGGATGCGGGCTCGGCGAGCTGCTCAGAGTGCCGCAGCTTGAGGTCCTGCGGTGCTTCGGGCCGGTTGACCAGCCGCTCCCATTGCGGGATCGGCTCGCGCAGGTGCTCCGCCTCCAGACCCGCCCAGTCCGGCTCGGCGGGGTGGTTCGCGATCACCGAGTCCGTATGCCACATCCCCTCGCACCGCCGCAGCCGCTTGACGAGCTTCGCCGTGGACAGTTCGAGATCGCACCGCGACTGGATGACGGCGGCCGGGTCGTCCGTGGCCAGTGCCTTCTGGCACAGCCGGGCGGCCGCCTGTCCCAGTCGCCCGCCACCCACCACCGCGGCCAGCCGCTCCGGGCCCCCGTACCGCACCAGGTTCAGACAGCCTGTGAGTTGCTCGGCGAGACCGAGGTCCTTCGCGTCCCGCTCCAGGATGATTTCGATGGCCTCCGGTACGGCTGAGTTCAGCCACAGCCGACCGCCGGGCAGCCTCGCCGACGGGTCGGCCCGCAGTTCGGCGATCAGTCTTGCGGGCACTGTTCTCGTGCGCCTGATGACGCGCAGTTTCACGTGCCTGCTCCGGCTGTCGTCCAAGAGGGCGAGATCGACGGCCGGATCGCACAAGTCGGCCAGTCTTTCCTGGAGTCCGTCGCCGAGCCGGTGCGCATGCGAGGCGAGGACCCGCAGGGCTTCAGGGTCGCGCAGCGCGATCAGGTGGTCGAACACGTGCTGTGGAGGCCGGTCATGCCGGAACAGGTACGCGGCCAGCAGCCAAGGGGCGTCGGGCCCGAGCCGGGGGAGTACGGTCGCGATGACCTCGGGGCCGGCCAGGCACAGCAGCGTCCCGGGCGCCCAGGCCCACAGATGATCACCGGACCGCAGGCGCCGGAGAGCGGCATCGGCCGTGGCGGGAACGGCACTTCTGTCCGACGTGTCCGACCTGCCCGACGGTGCAGCGTCAGGCCGGATGGCGGCGCCTGCACCGGGCCGGGTCCGGGAGCGGTCGATGAGCTCGGGCCAGCCGGGGCCGGTGTCTCCTTCCCCCGCCTCCTCCTCCGCCGTGGCGGCGAGCCGCAGCCATGCGTCCGCGTCCGTGCCGAGATCCCGCTCCAGCAGGGCGACGAGCGCTTGCCGCCATGCTGCGGCGAAGGCCATCCGCCGCCAGTCGTGCGGGAAGGAGAGCAGCCGGTGGGCGGGGAGCACGCGCAGCAGGTCTTCGGTCTGGACGACGCCCTGCGTGTATGCCGTCTCGATGCCCTGCACACCCGTCCCGTGGCTGGTCACCGGCCCGGCTGTTGCCTGTGCCGCGGTCGGAGCGGTGCACCAGCCGCCTGTCGGCTCCACGCCGTGGGCACGGGCGGCTTCCCTCAGCCAGGCGGGAGTCTCCAGCCCGGGGGAGTCGGCTTGACCGTGCGCCGCCAGGTAGCGCAAGGCGTCCGCATCGTCCGGAAGCGCGGTGCCCTCCGGGGCGAGGGACAGCAGCAGGTCCAGCGCGCCGAGCGCGGCCCGCTGCCGGTTGCCGCGGGGGACGTCGGGCGGCGTCGGCCGGGAGGCGGACGCCGCTTCGGCCCTGGGGACGGTCACCGCCGCCGCGGGGCCCTCTTCCGGCGCGGGAGCCCGGTCGGTCGCCCGCCCGGCTTCCGCCACCAGCTCGGGCAGGGTTCCGGTGTACTTCGGCAGCAGCCGCTTCAACGCCGCCCACGCGGCCGGGCGCTCCACCGCGTGTTCCGCGGCCAGGCGGTGCAACGCCGTACGCGTCCCGGCGGTGAGCAGGCCGCACTCCGCGAGGCGCGCCAGCGCCGCGACCGCCCGGGCGGCGGGGTGCGCGAGCCGCAGCAGGTCGACCGGGTCCAGCAGGCCCGCACGGACCATGCCCTCCGCCCAGGCCTCCGCGCCGTCGTCGAGGGTTTCCCCGGACAGCCGCCCGGCCGGAGGCGTCGTGTTGCCGTTGTACCGGCCGTTCGTCTTCCACGGCCCGTTCAGCACGCTGAGCCGGAACGCGTCCCGTTCGGTGTCGGTGGCATCCTCGTGCCGTACGAGCTCCTCGGCGGCCTTCGGCATGAACGGGGCCTGGCGATGGGCGGCCGCCAGCGCGCGCACGTCCTGTACGTACGGCTCGTTCAGCAGGGCGCGCAGCGTGCTCGTGCCCCGCGTCACGGACAGCAGCCGTGCCAGCGCGCCGGGATCGTCGTACGGCAGGTCGCTGCCGCGCAGTTGCCGGATGCCGTCCGGCCGCCCGAGTGCGGACTCCGCCTCCGCCCGGATGCCGTGGTCGAGGCCCGGCACAAGGCTCCGGTCGGCCAGCAGGGCCCGGACGGCGTCCGGGCCGCGGCACTCCCACACCCGGACCAGGGCGTACCGCTGGGCGACCCTTCGCATCCCGCATTGCAGTGCCTTGGCGACGAGCTCCGGATCGCCGCAGCCCAGGAGCGGGGTGAGCCAGGTCAGGGGGACCTGCGCCGTCGGGGACAGCAGCTCCCGGCGCAGACCGTCGTCCATCGGCACGGTGCCGATCCGGTGGGCGAGGGCGCGCCGCAGCGACTGCGTGCAGCGCGGGTTGCGGTAGACGGCGGCGCCGATGACCGGATCCGCAGCCTCCAGCAGCTGTTTCAGGATTCGGGCGTCCAGCCGCGGATGCCGTGCGAGGGCGGTGCGCGAACGCCGGTCCCCGTGCCCGGCCACGGCCCGGCACAGCACAGGACCGGGCAGGGCGCCGGTGCTCAGCAGCACGTCGACCGTGGTGTCCGGCAGGACTTCGAGTGCGGCGGCGGCCTCCGGCACCGAGGTGTGCTCCAGGAGCAGGGCCATGGTCGCGGGCACGCTCCGCGGCGGGAGCTGCGCAGGCCCGGCGGCCGGCTCGGACAGGGAACCCAGCAGCTCCGGCAGGGTGCCCCGGTACGAGGCGAGCGCGTCGTGCACGCCGCGCCAGCGCCGCGGGTCGCCCTTGAAGTGCTGCTCCGTCAGTTCGGCCAGGCGTGCGGCCACCCGGCCCGCGACACCGCCCGCATCGGTCCCGAGGAGCGCGGCCACGGTGCGGGCGGGCCGGGCCCGCTCCAGCAGTTCGAGCGCGAGGTCCTCGTCGAGCCGACCGGCCCTGCGTACGTCGGCGGCGAGCGCGGCCAGCCCCGGCGGCCGCGCCGCACCGAGTGCCTTCCGCAAGGCTGCCACTGCGGCCGCGCCGTCCCCGTCCTCGGGGACCGGCTCGCGCATCAGGCGCAGGACGTGCCGCTGCGGTTCGGTCAGCCCGTCATACCGGTCGTTCATGGTGTGCTCCCCCGTGTGCCGTCCGGGTGCGTCACCGCGTCACCCGCGGATCCACCTCCCGGATCCGAAGGTATCTCCCACCACTGACAACGCCCCCGGCCCCCGGCCGGAGCCGGGGGCCGGGGGCACGGACAGGGTTACTCGATCCCGGGGATCTGCCGCGCCTTGAAGGCGGCGCGGACGGCGTCCGCGGCGCTCGTGCCGTACATGCTCCGGGCCGTCGCGATCGTCGTCAGCGCCGCGTCCCGGAAGTCCGTGTCGGGGCGGAAACCGAACTGGGCGTTCACGATGATGCGGTCGGCGGTCCGGTCGCCCAGCGCCCCGCGGATGTCGAACAGCGCGCGGGACCAGATCTCACCGTCCGCGTGGACCTCGCCGACGCGGTCGGCGTACACCTTGTTCCCGTCCACCCGGCGCAGGCAGTGCGGAGCGGAGGTGTAGGAGCTTGAGTCCCAGTCGCCGACGCAGGCCAGGTCCGTCTTGCGCGGCCATCCGTACGCGGCGTCCGCGTGCGCGCCGACCTCGACGGCCAGGTAGTCCCCGAACGCCTCGCCTATCGCCCCGGCCTCCGGCGACGTACCGAAGCCCGGGACCTGTGCGTTGTGCACCGCATGGCCGTACTCGTGGACGATGACCTCGGCGTCCTCTGCGTCGTCGACCCCGCCCTTGCCGAAGCGGATCTCGGCCTTCTTGTCGCTGAAGAAGGAGTTGTCGGCCCCCCACTGGTTGATGCGGACCGGCTGCGCGCGGTCGTTGGCGCCCGGCAGCTCGCTCCCGAAGCCCAGGCCCTGCAGGTACTCCTGCGCCTCGTTGACCCAGAAGTACGCCATGACCTGCTCGAACTGGTCGTCGGCACGGCTGTACGCACCCACCTCAGCGAGCTTTGCCGAGCTGCCCGTGTCCGAGCGGACGTACGCCCACTTCCCCGACAGCGAGCCGCTGCCGTCCAGGTTCCGCAGCGAGGCGACGGCGTAGGCGGAAGCGGGCACGGCCCCGGCGGAGTCCTTGCCGTCGGCGAGCGTCTGATCGCCCGAGGACTGGACGGGGTTGACCATGAAAAGGCGGGCCTGAGGCGGTCCGGCCGGGGCGGCGGCAGCCGCGGACGGCACGGCCGAGACCGGACCGGCCAGGGTGAAAAGCGCTGCGGTGGTGGTGGCCGCGGCGATCAGGCCGCGGGATGTGCGGCGAGCCATGGGAGTCCTCCCGTAGTGGGGTGGTGGCGGGGTGCGGCCGTGATCCTTGCGCACCCACACCCCCTTTGACCAGGCTCTGCACCAAAATTTCGCGACCGTCCGCCGCCCACCGCCTGTCACACCGGGCGATGGGCGCCCGCCGCCGACAGCGTGGTGGAACCCGGCCGAGCCGCAGCGGGTATCCGGCTGGTGAACAGTCCTTCCGGGAGGGCGGTCAGGCCGAGGAGGCCCAGCGTGGCGGCGGTGGCGGCCCGGTGCCAGCTGCGTGCCTGACGGATCATCGCGTGCCCTCCGTACGGCATGACGATGCCCGCGGCCCGGGCGCCCCGCGCGCGGGCCCGCCGTACGTAGTCCCACGACGCCCGAGCATCGGTGACCTGGTCGGCCTCGTCGTGCAGGAGCACCACGGCCGTGTCCCCGAGATGGCGGACCGGTTCACCCGGCGGACACCACGGTGCCAGTCCCACCACGGCGCGCACCAGCGGGTCGGCGGCGGCCCGCAGCGCGGCGCGCCCTCCCATGGAGTGCCCGACCAGCACCACGGGCAGGGGCCCGGCGATACAGCGCAGTTCACGCAGGGCCTGCCAGACGTCGTGGACCGGGTCCGCGCGGTGGCCGTTCCACCCCCGGTGCACGTAGCGGACCTCCGCCACCACCACGTCCCGCGCCGCCCCGGCACCCGCGATCGCCCGCGTGAAGGGGCGCATCCGCAGCCCCGGCAGGTTCGGCGTCGGCGGCGCGGCGAACCCCTCCGGACGGCCGCCGTGCAGCAGGAGCACCGCGGCAGCCGGGTCGCGTGGCACCCGGTACAGCGCCAGTGCGCCCGCCGGCTTCCTCATGCGCGGCCTCCCCGGGGCGGCAGCGGGAGGAACCCGCTGGTGCGGGCGGTGTAGGCGGCGTAGCCGGGACGGTCCGCCATATGGGCTTCCAGCAGGCGTTTGCCGCTCCCCTCCGTCAGCAGCAGCGTCATGGCCACCGGGGACACCAGGCACGGCAGGGCTGCCTGCCAGGTGCCGCACGCCGGCAGGTACAGACCCCACCAGACGAGGAAGTCGCCGAAATAGTTGGGGTGGCGGGTCCATGCCCACAGGCCCCGGTCCATGACCGCGCCCCGGTGCGCGGGATCGGCCTTGAACCGGGCGAGCTGGAAGTCCCCCACGGCCTCGAAGGCCAGACCCACCGCCCACAGCGCCGCGCCGGCCACCGCGAGGACGCCGATGGGGGAGTCGACGTACGAGGCGGTCTGGACGGGCAGGGAGACCAGCCAGACCAGGCCCGCCTGGAGCAGGTACACCTTGTACAGGGCGCGCAGGCTCGGGTTGCCGCGCCCCCGCGCCAGGAGCTTCGTGTAGCGGGGGTCCTCGCCGTGCCCGCGGCCGCGCCAGGCGATGTGCAGGGCCAGCCGCACTCCCCAGACGACCGTGGCGGCGGCGACCAGCAGCCGCCGTCCGTCGTCCCCGTACCCGGACGACAGGGCGTACGAGACCGCCGCGACCGCTGCGAAGGCGAGGCCCCAGGCGATGTCCGCGGTCCGGTGCAGCCGCCGTGCCGTCCCGACGGCGAAGGCCAGGAGCAGCACGCCGGCGGCCGTGGCGGCTGCCGCGGCCAGATTGCTCCCGAGGGCTTCCCAGGACGCGGTGTTCACTGCGGTGCCCCTTGCCGGATGTCCTCCGTCAGGAGCAGTTGCCGGACATCGAGGTAGCGGGCCCGGAACCCGGCTTCGGAGTAGGCGAGGTAGAACTCCCACATGCGCCGGAACGTCGCGTCGAAGCCGAGCGCCGCCACGGCGTCCGCCGCCTCCGTGAAACGTTCCCGCCACAGCCGCAACGTCTGCGCGTAGTGGTCGCCGTACCCCTGGTCGGAGACGATCCGCAATCCCGCGCCGCCCGCGTGCGCCTCGATGGCCTCGCGGGAAGGGATGAGGCCGCCGGGGAAGACGTATTTGCTGATCCAGGTGTGGGTACGGGCAGTGTGCAGCATCCGCTCGTGCCCCATGGTGATGGACTGGAGCGCGATCCGTCCGCCGGGCGCCACCGCGTCGCGCAGGGCGGCGAAGTACGTCGGCCAGAAATCCCTGCCGACCGCCTCGATCATCTCCACACTGACCACCGCGTCGTACCGGCCCTCCACGTCGCGGTAGTCCCGCAGTTCGACGTCCACCCGGTCGGCCAGTCCCGCGGCGGCGATCCGGCGGCGGGCGAGGTGCTGCTGCTCGGCGGAGAGCGTCACGGTCGTCACGTGTGCCCCGCGGGCGGCCGCGCGCAGGGCGAGTCCGCCCCAGCCGGTGCCGATCTCCAGCAGCCGCTTTCCCGGGCCGACGCACGCGAGGTCCAGGAGCCGGTCGATCTTCCGGTGCTGCGCGGCCGCCAGGGTCTCGCGGCGCGCGGGGAAGGAGGTGAAGACGGCGGAGGAGTACGACAGGGTCTCGTCGAGGAAGAGCGCGAACAGCTCGTTCGACAGGTCGTAGTGGTGGTGGATGTTCTCCCGGGCACCGGCCCGGGAGTTCAGCTGCACCTCGGGCCTGTGCTGCACCCAGGCCCCGCGCAGCCGCCGCAGCGGGGCGGGGACGAGGTCGTCCACGTGCGCGGCCAGTACGGTCAGCAGGCCGGGCAGGTCGTCGCTGTCCCACTCGCCCGCCATGTACGACTCGCCGAAGCCGATCAGTCCGTGCGCCCCGATCCGGCGGAAGAACGCGTCCGGGTCGTGGACGGTCAGCGAGGGACCGCTGCCGCGCGGTGCATCGGTCCCGAACCGGCAGCGTATGGGCAGTGCCGCCACGGCGCGGCGGACCAGCCGGCGGGCGACGGCCGCGTGCCCGAACGGGGCCGCCGGCGGCCGGGCCACGTCCGGCCACGCCTGTGCGTCGGCGGAGCAGCGCTGCGCGGGTTCGTCGGCGGTGCGGGGAAGGGAAAGGGTCACGGGGCGATGCCTTCCTGGGATGCGCGGTCGGGTCGGGGCTGGACGGGCAGCCCGCGGAGCAGCAGGCGGATGCCGTGGCGGCGGATCCCGGCCCAGACGGCGGCCGTGGACCACGGCCGCCGGGCGACCGCGCGCAGCAGGGCGAGGGCGGTGGCGGGGCGGTGCCGGCCGCACAGGGTCGCGGTGAAGGGCCGCTGCCCGGCGCGTTCGAGCTGGACGGCGATCTCCAGCCGCTCCCGCGGCTCCGGCAGGCGCATGCGGTAGTGGCCGTCGACGGGGAAGAACGGCGAGACGTACAGCTCCTTCGCCGCCTCGGCGCAGCCGGCGTCGTCGGTCCGCAGCAGGTGGCAGTGCCGCTGTCCGTACGTGTTGTGGACCTCGGCCACCACGCAGACCAGGGCTCCGGCGCGGTCGTGGCACCAGTACAGCGTCAGCGGGTTGAAGACGTACCCCAGGACACGGGCGTGGGCCAGCATCAGGACCCGCCCGCCGTCGAGGTGCACGTCCCGGGAGGCCAGGTACGCGTCGAGGCCGGCCCGGATGGTCGGCGCGGCGGCGAAGTGGTCCCGGGCGTCGAAGCGGGCCAGGGGGCGCAGTGGCCAGGGGAGGCTGGGGAGTGCGTCCAGGTCCACGAGCCACATGTAGGTGCGGTGCCGGAAGGAGTGCCGCACCGGGGCCGTCCGCGCATGGGAGACGAGGCAGTCGTACAGGGCCGGCACGGCCACCGGCGGGACGGCGGGGGCCGTCGGGACCGGCGGGCTGCTCTCCCCGGGCGCCGCCACCGGGGTCACCACGGGGGTCACCACCGGACGCCCAGCGCCGCGGCGGCCTGCACGCCCGATCGGCAGCCGTCCTCGTGGAACCCCCACCCGTGGTAGGCCCCGGCGAACGTGGTGACCCGCGTGTTGAGGCGGGGCAGCGCACGCTGCGCGGCCACCGACTCGGGTGTGTAGACGGGGTGCGCGTAGTCCATCCGGGCCAGGACGTGCTCGGGGTCGATCAGGCCGCCCGCGTTCAGGCTGACGACGTACCCGGTGTCGCCCTGCAGCCGCTGGAGCCGTGTCATGTCGTAGCTGACCCGGACCCCTTCCGCCCCCGGACTGCAGTCGGCGAGGTGGTAGTTCCAGGAGGCCCGGGCCCGGCGAGACCGGGGCAGCAGGCCGGTGTCGGTGTGCAGCACGGTCGGGTTCGCCTCGTACCGGAAGGCGCCGAGGATCCGCCGCTCGTCCCGCGTGGGGTCGGCCAGCATGCGCAGTGCCTGGTCGGGGTGCGTGGCGATGACGACCGCGTCGTAGGCGTCGGTGGTGCCGTCCTCCGCACCCACCAGGACACCGCCCGGTATCCGGTCCACGCGTCTGACCGGGGTGGCGGTCCGGATGTTGCTGATCTCCTTGGCGGCCTTCTCCACGTAGGCCGCGCTGCCACCGGTGACGGTCTTCCACTGTGGGGAACCGCTCACGGACAGCAGGCCGTGGTGGTCGAGGAAGCGGAAGAGGTACGCGGCCGGGTAGTCCAGCGCGGTGTGCGCGGGGCAGGACCAGACGGCCGACACCAGCGGCGTGATGAAGTGGGTCACGAAGTACGGGGAGAACCCGCCGTCGGCCAGGAAGGCGCCGAGGGTGTGGTGCTCCGCACGGTCCGCGGCCAGCAGGCGGCGCGCGCGGCGGTGGAAGAGCGGTACTTCCGCCAGCAGCCGCAGGTACCGGGCCCGCAGGGCCGCCCGTCCGGTGAACAGGCCCGCAGGTCCACGGGCGCCGGCGTACTCCAGGCCGCAGCCGTCGCACCGCACCGACATGCTCATCTCGGAGTCCTGCGTGCTCACTCCGAGTTCGCGGAAGAGCCGGAGCAGCAGGGGGTAGGTGCGCTCGTTGTGGACGATGAACCCCGAGTCCACGCGCACCGTTCCACCGCCCGGGGAGGGCAGTTCATGGGTGTGGGCGTGGCCTCCCAGCCGGGGGGCCGCCTCGTACAGCGTGACATCGCACGCCTTCTGCAGGACGTAGGCGGCGGTCAGTCCCGCCACCCCGCCGCCGATCACGGCCACACTCTGCGTTCGCACAGCTGCTCACTCCCGACCGGTCGCCGCGCCGTCGTCCGAGACGGCGTCTCACTTCTGCTTCGCAGCCGGAGCGCCCGCGGATTGGTTCCGGTTGCCGGCAAACGGAAATCGGCGCACCGCAGACAGCGTTCACCGCCGTCCCGTCAACTGCGGCTCACCGTCGAAGACCCGGACGGACCGCGCCTTCACCGCCCTCTTCGTCGCCGGACCCCGCCCGGGTGGGCGGAAACGGACCGTTTCACCCGATCGGGTGCGCACCGATCGGAAATTGCCGGACGAGCAGGCCAATCCGTACGGATGTCCGCTCCGAAGTCCGGTCAAGAACGCGAACCTGGCACCATCCGGAGCGGTCGGCCTTGTTTGTGGAAGGGCCGGCCCTTTCGACACGAAGGACAGTCATGCGATGGACGGACCCCGGCGGACCATCCGCCACCACCGGGCGTCACTGCACCCCGCACCCGCACCCGCGGACGCACCTGCGTCCGCGTCCGCATCCGCAGGGAGGGGCGAGTACCAGGTGAGGCAAACGCTGCCCTTCGGCGTCCCCGACGCCACGGGGCCCCGGCTCGAAGAACTGATGTCCCGGGTGGCCCGCGGTGACAAGGACGCCTTCTCCGCCCTCTACGACGCCTTGTCCGGGACCGTCTTCGGGCTGGTCGTCCGGGTCGTACGCGACCGCGCCCAGTCCGAGGAGGTGGCGCAGGAGGTGATGATCGACCTCTGGCGGCAAGCCGCCCGCTACCGGCCCGAACAGGGCAGCGTGCTCACCTGGGCCGCCACACTCGCCCACCGCCGGGCCGTCGACCGGGTCCGCTCCGCCCAGGCCGCGATCAACCGTGAACAGGACCAGGCCGCCCGCGAACAGGCGCGCCCGTTCGACGAGGTGGCGGAACAGGTCGAAACGCGTCTGGAGAGCGAACAGGTGCGGCGCTGCATGCGCGGCCTGACCGAGATCCAGCGCCAGGCCGTCACCTTGGCCTACTACCAGGGACTGACCTACCGCGAGGTCGCCGAGACCCTGCGCACACCGCTGCCCACGATCAAGACACGCATGCGCGACGGGCTCATCCGGCTGCGCGACTGCATGGGGGTGACCGCATGAAGCACGACGGGGAACTGCACACCCTCACCGGCGCGTACGCCCTCCACGCCCTCGCGCCGACGGAGCACGAGGCGTTCACCGCGCACCTCGCGGACTGCCCCTCCTGCCGGCAGGAAGTGGCCGAATTCTCCGCCACCGCCGCCCGCCTGGCCGCCGCGGCCAGCGCGCCGCCGCCCGCGCGGATGAAGGACGCGGTCCTGTACGGCATCGACTCGGTACGCCAACAGCCCCCGCTGGTTCCCGCGACGGGCAGGCCGACGACGCTGGCAGCCGTCCTGCGCCGCAGGGCCTTCTCGCTGGCCCTCGCCGCGAGCCTCGCGGCGGCGGCCGTGCTCGGCGGCGTCAGCGTCTGGCAGAACCAGCGCACCGAGGAGGCCCGGCAGCAGGCCCAGGCGTCCGAGCGCCAACTGCAGGACCTCGGTGCCGTCATGGCCGCCCCGGACGCCCGCACGGTGCGCGGCCGCACCACCGGTGGGGCCGCCACCTCCGTGGTCAGCTCCAAGCTGCAGAACAGGGCCGTCTTCATCGGTTCCGGGCTCCCCGACCCCGGCGAAGGCAGGACGTACCAGCTCTGGTTCGACGACCACGGGAGCATGCGCCCCGCCGGGCTGCTGGCGCACGACGGGGCCACGCTCATGCAGGGCGGCATCCAGGGGGCCTCCGGAGTGGGGCTCACCGTCGAACCCGCCGGCGGATCCGCCCAGCCCACCACCCGCCCCGTGATGCTCCTCGCCCTGCCCGCCTGACCGCCGCACCCGTACGCGGGCACCGCCTCGCCGCGGGCCGGGAGCCACCCGGCCCGCGGCGAGGCGCACGGCGTACGGGCCCGCTCCGTTCGACTCGGCGCCACCCTTCGATCGCTGCGCGTTCATATGACCCTCCTACGGTCGGCATGCCCGAGCAGCACTTCCGAGGGGATCTCCCACACATGCGTCGCAGTCCCGCAAAGACGTTGACCGTCCTGGCCATTGCCGGTGCCGTGGCCGCCGGTACGGCCGTCACCGCCAACTCCGCCACCCAGCAGGGCGATCAGGGGAGGGAGATCCACAACGTCATCTACCTCCTCGGCGACGGCATGGGCCGCACCCATGTCACCGCCGCCCGCGACCGGTACTACGGCCCCGGCGGCAAGCTCACCATGGAGAGCCTCCCGTTCACGGGCGCCGTCGCCACGTACGCGGTGGAGAAGGGCAGTCAGAAGCCCGCGCTGGTCACCGACTCGGCCAGCTCCGCCACCGCCTGGTCCACCGGCGTCAAGACGTACAACGCGGCCATCGGTGTCGACTCGTACGAGAAGAAGGCCGCCACGCTGATGGAGCAGGCCAAGGCGGCCGGCTTCGCCACCGGCAACGTCTCCACCGCTGAGGTCACCGACGCCACCCCGGCGGCGCAGTTCAGCCACGCGCTGCTGCGCGGCTGCCAGGGCCCGGTGTACTCCGATGCCGCCTGCCTCCCCAAGAAGGAGGACGGCACGTACGAGCCGGCGCCCCAGGACAAGACGCTGATCACGCCGATCGCCGAGCAGATAGCCCGCAACGGCACCGCCGACGTCATCCTTGGCGGCGGCCTCGCCCGCTTCGAGCCGGACGACCAGAAGGCGCTCCAGGCCCAGGGCTACCAGGTGCTCGGCAGCTTCGGCGACCCGGCGCTGCCCGCCCAGACCGCCGCCAGCCAGAAGGTCGCCACCAAGGCGGACCTGGACAAGGCCAACGGCAAGAAGGTCGTCGGTCTCTTCAACCGCGGCAACCTGACCGTCGAGCAGGCCAAGGCGGGCCTGCCCGCCGACGCTCCGCAGAAGCAGGAGCCGACGCTCGCGGACATGGCCAGGAAGTCCATCTCGCTGCTGACCGACCGCAAGCAGCAGGACCGCAAGAAGAACAAGGGCTTCTTCCTCCAGATCGAGGGCGCCCAGATCGACAAGCGCTCGCACGCCAACGACGCCGCGCAGACCCTCGCCGAGGTCAAGGGCTTCGATGACGCGGTCAAGGCCGCGTACGAGTTCGCGAAGAAGGACGGCCACACCCTCGTGATCGTCACGGCGGACCACGAGTGCGCCGGCTTCAACATCATCGAGAAGGGCACCTACACGAACGCCGAGGCCGTCGCGCCCCCGGCCAACGTGGACGCCGGCAACCCGGCGAACAACAGCACCCCCTCGCGCACGGCCTCCGGCGCCAAGGACCCGGCCCGCTCCAGCGGTGCCGTCAACGGCGCGGGTTCGGGCGACGCGAAGAACTTCGCGCCCGCCACGTTCCGTACGCCCGACGACCCGGCGGGCGTCAAGGACGGCAGCCCGGACGCGAGCCTGTGGCTGACGTACCTGTCCGGCAACCACACGGGCGCCGACGTGCCGATCTTCGCCTACGGCCCCGGCGGCAGCGCCTTCGCCGCCAGCCAGAACAACACGGAGCTGTACGGGAAGATGTACCGCGCGCTGTTCAGCCGGTCTCCCCAGCAGCACTGACCTTCGGGCAGCCGGGGCCGGGAGGGGCACGTCCCTCCCGGCCCCGGCCCCTCCAGGAGCGTACCGATGAGACACCTCTCCCGCAGGGCGGCCGCCACGCTGGCCACCGCCGCCTTCCTCGTACTCGCCGTCGGCTGCTCGGCCGGCCCGGACGGCGCCGCCGCCGGGAAGCCGGCCGGCTCCGCCGCCCCGGTGGCCCTGCCCGCGCCGAGCGGCGCACCCGCACCTGCCGCGGTCCTCGCCGCGCCCGCCAAGGCGGGCGAAGTCCGCGTCGAGCCCGGCCCGTTCACCGACCGGGTGCAGTTGACGGCGCTCACGCTCACGCCCGCCGGGAAACCGGGCATCAGCGGGCATCTCGCGATCACCTCGGACGTCAGCGACGTACTGAGCCTGGACCTGCGCGCCGCGTACTACGACGCGGACGGCCGGCTTCTGGGGACCGGCACCTTCCACTACCAGGAGGAAGGCGCGGACACGCCCGGCGGCGACCACCACCTGGGCCCGCGCGCGGGACATGACGGGATCGACTTCACCGTGCCCGCCGATCAGCTCACCGGCGTCCCGTCGAGCGCCGTCCTCTCCCTCCCGGTCCTCGTCAACGAGTAGCGTCCGGCGTGCGGGGCTGCTCCGCCCCGGCGCCGGGGCGTGGCTTCGCCCGGACGTGCATGCGTTCGCCCTGCCTCCCGAAGAGGCTGAGGATCTCCACGGGCCGGCCGTCGGCGCTGCTGAACCAGTGGGGCAGCCGGGTGTCGAACTCGGCGACCTCGCCGGGGCCGAGGACCAGATCGTGCTCGGAGAGCACCAGCCGCAGCCGCCCCTCCAGCACGTACATCCACTCGTAGCCCTCGTGGGTCCGCAGATCCGGCTCGGCACCCCGGTCGGTGATGATCATCTTGTACGCCTGGAGAGGGCCCGGGGTCCGGGACAGGGGGACGAACGTCCCGCCGTTCGGCAGAGCGCGAGGGGTCAGCCGGACCCGCGGGTCCCCCACCTCGGGTGCGCCCACCAGGTCGTCCAGCGGAACGGCGTACGCGCCGGCGAGCGGCAGCAGCAGTTCCAGGCTGGGGCGCCGCTGCCCGGACTCCAGCCGGGACAGCGTGCTCTTGGAGATGCCGGTCGCCTCGGAGAGCGCGGCCAGGGTGAGACCGCGCTTGGCACGCAGCCGTTTCAGCCGGGGCCCGACCTCGTCGAGGACCGCTTGGTACGGCAGTGGTTCGTCCATGGGGGCATTCCACCCCGCTGTCCCGGAAACGGCAACAAGAGTTGTCGCGCAGTCTCCGCGGAGGCAGTCTCCGAGGCATGAGCGCACACAGCGATACCGGACCCGCACACGGCCACAAGCACGGCCACGACCACGGACGCGGCCACGCACACCAGACCACCGACGCCGACTGGGACGCCATGGCAGAACGGCTGGAGGCCGGAGGCGAACTGCAGCTCCCCGTGCTGCGCCGGACGGCGGCCCGGCTCGGGGAGCTGCTCGGTCCCTCCGCGGAGGTCCGGCGCATCCTCGACATAGGCAGCGGCCCCGGCGTGATGACCTGCGTGCTCGCCGGGGCCTTCGCAGGCGCCGAGACCGTCGCCGTCGACGGCGCGCCCGGACTGCTGGACCGCACCCTGTCCCGCGCCGAGCGGCTCGGCCTCGACGGCAGGGTGGCCGTCCGGCACGCGGACCTGCCCGAAGGCCTGCGCACCGGTGACGGGCCCGGGGCGGACGGCCTCGGCACCGCGGATCTGATCTGGAGCAGCAAGGCCGTGCACCACCTCGGCGACCAGCAGGGCGCACTGGACGCCCTGGCCGGTGCACTGAAGCCCGGCGGGCTGCTCGCCGTCGCGGAGGGCGGTCTGCCGATGCGCTGCCTCCCGCGCGACATCGGGATCGGCGCACCCGGCCTCCAGGCCCGGCTCGACGCCGCCCAGGAGAAGCGGTTCGCGATCATGCGCTCCGAGCTGCCCGGCAGCACCCCCGCCGTCGAGGACTGGCCCGCGATGCTCCGCCGCGCGGGGCTCACCCGGGTCGGGAGCTTCACCTTCCTCCTCGACCTGCCGGCCCCGCTGGGCGGGACGGCCCGCGCCTTCCTGCACGACCAGCTGACGCGGCTGCGGGAGATCGCGGGCGACCTCCTGGACGCGCAGGACGTCGAGACACTCGACGTGCTGACCGATCCCGGGTCGGCGCAGGGCATCCTGCACCGGCCCGACGCCTTCCTCCTGTCCGCCACCACGGTCTTCACCGGCGTGCGCACGGCCACTGCGGAAGGGAGCGCGCGATGAAACTGCTCGATGCGGGACGCGTCGAGGCGGTGGCCGCGACCGCCGGACGGACGGTGCCCCCGGTCCGGTGGGCACTCGCCGGCCTCTCCCTGTCCATGCTGCTGTCCTCGCTCGGCACCAGCACCGCCAACGTCGGCCTGCCGACGCTGGCGCAGGTCTTCGACGCCTCGTTCCAGCAGGTCCAGTGGATCGTCCTGGCCTATCTCCTCGCCATCACCACCCTGATCGTCAGCGTCGGCCGGCTCGGTGACATGATCGGCCGCCGCAGGCTGCTCCTGTCCGGGATCTCCCTGTTCACGGGGGCCTCGGTACTGTGCGGCCTCGCACCCTCGCTCTGGCTGCTGATCGCCGCCCGGGCGGCGCAGGGACTCGGAGCGGCCACCATGATGGCCCTCGCCATGGCGTTCGTCGGAGCGACGGTCCCGAAGGAACGGACCGGCAGCGCCATGGGGCTGCTCGGCACCATGTCCTCGGTCGGCACGGCCCTCGGCCCCTCCCTCGGCGGTCTGCTCATCGCCGGACCCGGCTGGCGCGCGATCTTCCTCGTCAACGCCCCGCTCGGCGTCCTCGCCCTCCTCCTGGCCCACCGCCACCTGCCCCCCGGCCTGCAGGGGACGAAGACCGGCCGGGGCCGCTTCGACCACGTGGGCACGCTGCTCCTCGCGCTGACACTCGGCGCCTACGCGCTGGCCATGACCGTCGGGCGCGGCGGTTTCGGTCCGCTGAACGCCGCCCTGCTGGCTGCCGCCGCCGTCGGAGTGGGCCTGTTCGTACGGACCGAGGCGAGGGCGGCATCCCCCTTGATCCGGCCGGCCGTTTTCCGCGATCCGCTGCTGAGCGCGAGCCTCGGCATGAGCGCGCTCGTCTCCACCGTCATGATGACGACGCTCGTGGTCGGCCCGTTCTACCTCTCCCGCGCACTCGGGCTCGACGAGGCCCCGGTGGGACTGGTCCTGTCGGCCGGTCCGCTCGTCGCCGCGCTGACCGGTGTGCCCGCAGGCCGTGTCGCGGACCGGTTCGGCGCACAGCGCATGACGTTCGCGGGGCTCGCCGTGGTGGCCGCGGGCTGCGCTGCCCTGTCCCTCACGTCGGAGACGCTCGGCGTGGCCGGCTACCTCGTCCCCCTCGTGGTCACCACCGCCGGCTACGCGCTGTTCCAGACGGCCAACAACACCGCCGTCATGGCCGGTGCCGACGCGGACCGGCGGGGCGTCGTCTCCGGCGTGCTCAACCTCTCGCGCAACCTCGGGCTCGTCACCGGCGCATCCGTGATGGGAGCCGTGTTCGCGCTCGCATCGGCGACGACCGACGTCGCGACGGCTCAACCCGGGGCCGTGGCCCACGGCATGCGGATCACGTTCGCCGTGGCGGCGACGCTGATCGTCGCCGCCATCGCCCTCGCGGTGGGAGGCCGCGCCCTCGCCCGCCGCAGCCCGGGCGGATGACCGCCTACCCCGCGCCGTGGCAGCACCCGTCGCGCAGCATCAAGTGCCGTTCCCGGCGCCAGTCCACGGGGTCGTCCTGCCGCCGGGCCGCCGGGGCGAAGGCGGCCACGAGGTCGTCGGTCGCGTGGGGTACGCCGCCCCTGAGGACGCCGGAGGTCCGCACCAGGGCGTCGAAGTCGGTGAACGGGTCTCCGTCCACGAGGGTGAGGTCGGCGATCATGCCGGGCCGGACCGTGCCGAGTTCGTGGCCGAGCCCGAAGAGCCGGGCCGGCAGGACGGTCACCGTGCGCAGGGCCTCGGCCGGGGACAGCCCGCCCCGGTACAGGGCGCGCAGCCCCATGTGCAACGACAGCCCGACCGGGACCAGCGGCGAGTCCGTGCCGAGCGCGACCAGGCCACCCGCGGCCAGCAGCCTCTGGTAGACGTCGGTCTCCCTGCGCAGCGTCGCAGACTGCGCCGCCGTCGGCGCCGTCCCGGCGGACCGGCGGACCAGGTCGGCATCCCAGGGCGCCATGACCGCCGTGACCCGCCGGTCCTCGGCCAGTCCCGGATCGGCTCCCAGCAGAGGCATCGCCGCGAAGGGCGTGGCGACCAGGGCGAGCCGGCCGGCGCCGGCGCCGTAGATCTCCGTCACGTCATGGAACGAGCGGCCTGATGCCGTCCGGGCATGCCCCGCCTCGGCCCGCTCCGTGGCCTGGAGATGGGTGGTCAGATCCTGTCCCAGCTGGAGGGCCAGGGACGCCAGATGGCTTCCGCACCGCACGCCGAGCCGGCCGTGGGCGAACCGGGCGGCCTGCTCCATCACCCAGGAGGGCGCCCGCACATAGGTCTTGACGAAATCCCAGTCGAGCGCGGCGCCCCGCTCCAAGGACCGCCGCAGCCCCGCCTCCGTGCGGTGGGCGCGCCCCATGCTGTACGCGACGCGCGCCCCGTCGAGGAGCTCACCGCTGGTCAGGAGCCGCGGTCCGGCGAGCTGCCCGGAGGCCACGGCCTCGCGGATCCGGGCCTGTTCGTACGCGAACCCGCCGAGGGAGACGGCGGTGGTGATCCCGTACGTCAGCTGGCCCACGCTCTGGCGCCCCCCGTACGTGCTCTGCCACGGGTGCGTGTGGGTGTCCCACAGGCCGGGGAGGACCGTCCCGGCCGAGGCGTCGATGCGCCGTGCGCCCCGTGCCGCCGGGCGGGACGCGCGGTGGGGTTCGACGGCGGCGATGCGTCCGGAGCGCACGAGGACGTCCACGTCCTCCAGCACCCGCTCGCCCGTCCCGTCCCACAGCCGCCCGGCATGCACGACCGTGTCCGCGGGCACGGGCCGGCACTGGTCGAGCGGCACGCGGACGGTCCTCGGCGGACCGCCGTCCACGCCGATCAGGCGAAGTCGGGCCCCCGAGAGGTACAGCAGCGTCTTCGAGTCGGCGGACCACGAGGGATGGTCGGCGGGTTCTGCCGCCAGGGTGCGCAGCGCGCCCCGCGGACTGCCGTCGGGCGCGACCGGCAGCAGGCACAGTGCGGATTCGACGATCACCGCCATGAAACGGCCGTCGGGCGACCAGACGGGCCCGCTGTCGTGCCGGTCGGCGACGGAGACATGGGGGGCCACGGGATGCAGGCGGTCGGATCCCGTGGCCGTGTCGACCACCCGGATCAGGTTGTAGCCCTCCCTGAACCGCATGTTGAGCCGGTTGCGGTCGCACAGGGCGATGCGCGATCCGTCGGGCGACCAGCTGGGCCGTCCCGGCAGCCCGCCCCCGCCGAGCGGCGTGGCGAGGACGTGCTCCGTGCCGTTCGCCAGGTCGCGGACGACGAGCCGGCCGACCAGGTCGAGGCACGCGAGCCGCCGCCCGTCGGGCGACAGAGCCGGGAACACCCGGCCGCCCGACGCGAGGGTGTTCTCCGCTCCCGTGGCGAGGTCCCGCCGGTGGACTCCCATCAGCCCGTCGCGGTCGTCGCAGTAC
The DNA here is from genome assembly GCF_040302565.1 of Streptomyces sp. NPDC097981. Classification (NCBI taxonomy): domain Bacteria; kingdom Bacillati; phylum Actinomycetota; class Actinomycetes; order Kitasatosporales; family Streptomycetaceae; genus Streptomyces; species Streptomyces sp. NPDC097981. The sequence continues at coordinate 38,824 of NZ_JBEORW010000007.1, read as the reverse complement.
AGCAGCGAACGCCCGTCGGGCGCCCATGACGGGGCGAGCAGATAGCGGGTGGGGGCCGCCTGCCGCAGCCGCCGGGGCGGGCGCCCGCCCGAGGTGCCGCCGAGCCACAGCGAGTTCAGGGCGGCGAAGGCGACGTACCGGCCGTCAGGGGACAGCGCCGGCAGATGAACACCCCGGACCGGCCGAACGCGCCCCTCCCCGCCGAGGTCGTACTGCTTGACCCGGTAGCGCGGCCGCTGCGCCGCCAACCGTGCGCGGAACGGGATCGGCCGGGGCGCCTCGGACCGCTGCGGGCGGACGAGGGTGAACCGGCCGTCGACCGTGACCAGCAGCTCCCCGGCGGCCGTCCACCGCGGAGGCTGGGCCGCGACATCCCCGGCGAGCGGCACCGGCCGGCCGTCGACGACGAGGACGCACGAGGCGTTCGGCGGGGGCGTGGTCCGCAGCCAGGCCGTCCGGCCGCCGTCCGGCGCCACGGCCGGCGCCAGGATCTGCGCGCCGGGTTCCTCCTCGGTGAACGCGACGGTGACCGGACCCGACCGGTCCGCCGGGACGGACACGATGGTCCGGGCATCCGCCACGGGTCCGGTCGCGGCAGTCGCCACCGCCGCCCGGACGAACAGGATCCGCTTCCCGTCCCCCGACCATGCGGGGTCGAAGTCCTCCCACGCCCCCGCTTGCAGCGGCCCGCCCTGCCCGGCCAGTCCGCTCACCCGGGTGAGCGCGCCGGTCCGCAGATCCAGCACATGGATGCGATACGGAGCCCCGCCGACCGGATCCCCGGCGCGTTCGGAGGCGAAGGCGATGCGCGTGCCGTCGGGCGACCAGGCCGGCCCCCGGTGGTCGAACGGGCCCTCGGTGCGCTGCCGCAGACCGGTGCCGTCGGGGCGCATGGTCCAGATGTGGTACGTGCCGCTGCCGTAGGCGCAGAACGCCACGAGCGAGCCGTCGGGGGAGTGCACGGGCCGGCTCGCCTCCAGGGCCGCCCCGGTGAGCGGCACGGCGTCGCCCCCGGAACCGGACACCGACCACAGCACGTTGTGGATCTCGGCGATCAGCCGGTCCCCGCCCGGCGACAGGCTCGCCGCACCGTTCGTGGCCGCCGTGAGGATCAGCGGGGCGGGCGGGCCCGGAGCACCGACCGTACGGGGGCGGGCCGCCGCGGAGCCCGCACCGAGGACCTCCGCGGCACCTGCCGCACCGGCAGCACCCGCGGCCGCGAGCACCCGGCGCCGGGACAGGATCTGCGGGTCGGTGACGGTGTGGGCGTTCATCAGCTGCAACCGCTCCGCATCAGGGGGACCGGGGGTCCGGCGGTCCGGCTCCCGGGAGTTGTGCCACCCGGCTCAACGACCGGCCGCCTCCGCGGTCACCGGCTGGCGAAACGGGCCCGGTGTGCTCTGGCGCACAGCTGCGGGCCGCGTGGCGGTGCGGCGGTGCGGGCACGTTGAGGGGGCGACACAATGACCACTGTTGTTTTCTTTTGATCCAGTACGGAGGAGTGGGCGGATGCTCAACGAAAGAGCAGGACGGCAGGCGCGCCCGGAGGACCTGATCGACGTGGCCCGCCTCGTGACCGCGTACTACGCCCTGCACCCCGATCCGGCGGATCCCGGCCAGCGCGTCGCCTTCGGCACCTCGGGACACCGCGGCTCCTCCCTCGCCACGGCCTTCAACGAGGACCACATCGCCGCGACCAGCCAGGCCATCTGCGAGTACCGGGCCCGGCAGGGCATCGACGGCCCCCTCTTCCTCGGCGCGGACACCCATGCCCTGTCCGAACCCGCCCGGGTGACAGCCCTGGAGGTCTTCGCCGCCAATGACGTGACCGTGCTCGTCGACGCCGCCGACGGGTACACCCCCACGCCGGCGGTCTCGCACGCCATCCTCACCCACAACCGCGGTCGCACCTCGGCCCCGGCCGACGGAGTGGTGGTCACCCCCTCGCACAATCCGCCTGCGGACGGCGGCTTCAAGTACAACCCGCCGCACGGCGGGCCCGCCGGATCCGATGCGACCGGCTGGATCCAGGAGCGCGCCAACGAGATCATCGCCGGCGGCCTCAAGGAGGTCCGGCGGATCCCGTTCGCGCGGGCCACCGCGGCCCCGACCACGCACACGTACGACTTCCTCGGCACGTACGTGCGCGATCTGCCGTCCGTGCTCGACCTGGACGCCGTACGCGCCGCGGGCGTGCGCATCGGGGCCGACCCGCTCGGCGGGGCCTCCGTGGCGTACTGGGGGCGGATCGCGGAGGAGCACCGCCTGGACCTGACCGTGGTCAACCCGCACACCGACCCCACCTGGCGGTTCATGACGCTGGACTGGGACGGCAAGATCCGGATGGACTGCTCCAGCCCGTACGCGATGGCCTCGCTGATCGAGGGCCGGGACCGGTTCCAGATCTCCACCGGCAACGACGCGGACGCCGACCGGCACGGCATCGTGACCCCCGACGGCTCTCTGATGAACCCGAACCACTACCTCGCCACCGCGATCGAGTACCTGTACGGCCACCGCGAGCAGTGGCCGGCGGTCGCGGGCGTCGGCAAGACGCTGGTGTCCTCGGGGATGATCGACCGGGTGGCCGCCGACCTGGGGCGCGAACTGGTCGAGGTGCCCGTAGGTTTCAAGTGGTTCGTGGACGGGCTCTCCGCGGGCACCATCGGCTTCGGCGGCGAGGAATCCGCCGGAGCCTCCTTCCTGCGCCGCGACGGCTCGGTGTGGACCACCGACAAGGACGGCATCATCCTGGCCCTGCTGGCCTCGGAGATGCTGGCGGTGACGGGGCAGACCCCGAGCGAGCGGTACGCGAACCTCACGGCCCGTTTCGGCGAGCCGGCGTACGCCCGGATCGACGCCCCGGCCGACCGGGAGGAGAAGGCGGTGCTGAGCCGGCTGTCCCCCGAACAGGTCAGCGCCGACACCCTGGCGGGCGAGCCGGTCACGGCGGTGCTGACGGAGGCCCCGGGGAACGGGGCCGCCATCGGAGGCATCAAGGTCACCACCGAGCACGCGTGGTTCGCGGCCCGGCCCTCGGGCACGGAGGACGTGTACAAGATCTACGCCGAGTCCTTCCTGGGCCCCGACCACCTGGGCCGCGTACAGGAGGAGGCCCGGTCCGTCGTGTCGGCGGCGCTCGCCGGCTGAATCCCGGCCGCATGACGGGGAGCCCCTGGTACGGGCCGGTGAGGTACATCCGGGCCGGGTCGTACCAGGCGGCGGTACGTCAGGGACAGCCGATGCGGGTGTCTCCGGGGTCGGTCGTGCACGCGTCGTTGCCGGGCCCGCCGTTCGCCATGTCGTTTCCGGCGACGCCGTCGACCGTGTTCAGACGGTCGTCGCCGGTGTTGCCGGTCAGTGAGTCGTTGCCCGGGCCGGCGTACAGCGTGTCGTTGCCGTAGCCGCCGTCGACGGTGTCGTTGCCCGAGCCCGCGTAGACGGTGTCGTTGCCGTAGCCCGCGACGATGGTGTCGTTCCCGCCGAGGCCGCAGATCACGTCGTTGCCGGCCCCGCCGGTGAGCCGGTCCGCGCCGCTCGTGCCGATGACCGTGCAACCGTGGGCGTTGTTGACGGTGGTGGTCGCCGTGGCGCTGTCGTTGCCCGGTACGGGATCGGCCTCGGCGGCGTCCGCCGTGGCGGTGTCGGAGAGGGTCCCGGTGGCCTGCGGTTCGGCCACCACGGTCACCGTGGCGGAGGCGCCGGGGGCGAGGCTGCCCAGGGGGCAGCTCGCGGTCGTCGCCGAGGTCGTGCACGTCCCCTGGCCAGCAGCGGCGGAGAGGATCGATCCCGGCCCGGTGAGCGTGTCGGCCAGGGTGACGGCGGTGGCCGCGGTGGTCGTGCTCGTGTTGGTCACCGTCACCGTGTACGTCGCCTGGTCGCCGATGGCGACGCCGGCCGGACCGGTCTTGGTGACCCGCAGGTCGGCGCTGGGGGGCGGCGGCGGGGCGGCGGCGACCAGGTAGCGCGCCAGCACGCGGGCGTCACCGCCGCCGACGCCCGAGGCGAGGATCCTCCCGTCGGCCTGCACCGCCACGGAGCGCCCCTCGTCCCAGCCGTCGAAGCCGAAGTCGGTCGTGACGCGGCCGCCGGCACCGAAGCCGGGGTCCAGGCTGCCGTCGGGCTGGTAGCGGAACACCGCCAGGTCGCCGTTGCTGCCGCCTCCGGCGAGGATCTTGCCGTCGGGCTGGAGCGCGACGTCGTACGCCCGTCCGGAACTGGTGGTCACCCTTCCGCCCGTACCGAAGGCCGGGTCCGGGGTGCCGTTCGCGGTGTAACGGACCAGCGCGAAGTCGAGGTTGGCGTATCCGGTGGCCACGATCCGGCCGTCGGGCTGGACGGCCACCCCCTGCGCCGCGTCCTCACCGGGAGTGAAGGAGGCCGTCACCTGTCCGCCGGTACCGAAGCCCGTGTCCAGGCTGCCGTCCGTGTTGTAGCGGGCCAGGGCGAAGTCCGAGGCGTACTGGGGGCTGGTGTACCCGGCGTCCCCTGCGGCGACGATCCGGCCGTCGTCCTGCAACGCCAGGTCGTGGACCCGTCCGCCGCCCGCCGCGAAGGCGGTGGTCACCCGGCCGGCGGTGCCGAAGGAGGGGTCGGGGCTGCCGTCGGGGTCGAACCGGGCCAGCGCGAAACCGGCGCGGGTGAAGCCCGCGGCCACGATCCGGCCGTCCGCCTGGACCAGGACCTCGTCCGCGCCGGAGCTGCCCGCCGGGTCGAAGTCGGTGACGGCCGTGCCGCCACTGCCGAAACCGGTGTCCAGGCTGCCGTCGGCGTTGTAGCGCACCAGCACGAACCGGCCCCGGGTGCCGTCCGGCAGGTCGCTGCGACCGGCGACGAGGATCTTTCCGTCGGGCTGCACCGCCACCCCGCCGGCCTCGTCGTTGCCGCCGCCGACGTCGGTGACGGCCACTCCGTCCGTGCCGAAGCCCGTGTCAGGACTGCCGTCCGCGTTGTACCGGACCACGGCGAAATCACCCGGCCCCTCGAAGGCGTACGAGGTGCCGGCCGTGACCACCTTGCCGTCGGACTGCACGGCCATGCCCTGGCTGTCGTCGAAGGCGGACAGGTCGGTGACGACCTTTCCGCCGGTGCCGAAGGACGGGTCCAGGTCCCCTGGTGCGGCTCGCGCGACGCCGGGGAGCACCACCACGAGCGCGAGACTCGCGGCGACCGCCACCCCAGCCCGCACACCGGACCGGACGGCGGAGTGGAATACGGTCCCGACCGTGGACGCGGTGGACGGCGCGGCCGTGGTGGACGTGGACGTGCACGTGGTGGACATGAAAGACCCCTCAGTCTCCCGGTGACAGCCCACACCCTCCGGCCACCCCGCCACCGGGCCCGGCAGGCCCGGGCCGCGCTGCGTCCACTGGGGGGCAGGTTCCACCCGCGCGGGTGAGGGCCCCGCCCGCACACCGGCCGGGTGCCCGCCATCGCCCGAACCCCTCACCCCCGCCGGAAAGTCTCAGTAGGGTGGCGGAGCCCGGGAGATCACGCGGAGGGAGCGGGTATGCGAGGCGGCACGGTCGCAGTGGTGGGCGGGAGCATTGCGGGCTGCGCGCTGGCGTCGGCGGCGGCCCGCGCGGGCGCGGACCGGGTCGTGGTGCTGGAACGCACCCGCGGACGGCTTGCGGACCGGGGACTCGGACTGTGCATCCACGACGGGCGGGCGGCCGAACTCGCCGCCACCGGCGCGCTGCCCGCAGGCATCGCCGCGCACCGGCTGACCCGGCGCAGGTGGGTGGTCCGCGACGATGCGGCGGCCGGGCCGGCCGGGAGGGTGTTCTGGGAGCAGCCGTTCCCCTTCCACTCGTACCACTGGGGACTGCTGTGGCGCGGGCTGCGGGAGGCGATACCCGCCTCGGTGGTCTACCGGCAGGGCGTGGCGGTGTCGGGCGTGGCCGAAGCCGGCGAGCGGGCCGAGGTACGGCTCGCCGAAGGGGACGCCGAGCGGTTCGACCTGGTCGTCGGCGCCGACGGGTACCGCTCGGTGGTGCGGGAGGCGGTCTGCCCCGAATCCCGCCCGGCCTACGCCGGGTACGTCTGCTGGCGCGGGAACTTCGACGCCCGCCGTCTGGAGGCGCTCGGCGACGGCGGCTGGCCCGCCGAGTCGGTGACCACCGTCTGCTTCACCGGCGGGAGTTGCGTCGTCTACCGGATCCCCGGGCCGGACGGCCCCCGGGTGAACTGGGTCCTGTACGCCATGCCCCCGCAGACCGGACGGCTGCCGTTCGACGACCCGACGAGCTTCCCGCCGGGGCGGGTGACCGACGAACTCACCGCGCACCTGGCCGCGTTGCTCGACCGGGAGTTCCCGCCGTACTGGGCGCGGCTGATCGCGCTGACGGAGCCGGAGGACACCTTCGTCCAGCCCATCTACGACCTGGAGACCGCGCGTACGACGGCCGGGCGCCTGCTGCTCGCCGGCGACGCCGCGACCGTGGTGCGCCCGCACAACACCAGCGGGGCGGCCAAGGCGCTCCAGGACGCCACCGCGTTCGAGGACGCCTGGCGCCGGGCCGGCACCTGGGCCGAGCTGCTGCAGGCGTACCAGGCCGCCCGGGGCGCGGCGGGGCGCGAGATGGTCGCCCTGGCACGCCGCCTCGGCCGGGGCCAGGTGGAGCAGACCCCTGCCTGGGCCACGATGGACCACCGTGAGGCGCAGTCGTGGTGGCAGGGGCAGCTCGGCGGCGCCGCCGACATCGGCGGTCAGGCCATGAGACCGTAGCGGGCCTGCGGAGCGCCGCTGGCGGACCGCGTCCGAGCCGGGTCAGACGGTCTTGGCGTATCCGCAGGCCTCGGTGATCAGGCCGTTGACGACCCGCATCACGTTCACGCAGCGGACGTTGTCCTTGTCCCCGGGGCCGAAGACGAACCTCCAGCGGATCACGGACACCTCACCCGCGTCGAGTACGTCCTCGATCACGAAGGTGTAGGCGGGGTCGGTGGCGATCTCGGCCCAGAACCGGACGCAGTCCTCCGCGCCCTCCATCCGACTGCCGTCGGGCGCGGGGGAGACGCCCTCCATCACGCAGTCCTCGGCGACGAGGGCGGCGAGACCGGACGGGTCGTGGTGCTGGAAGACCGCGTTGAACCGCTCGATGACCTCGGCGGTGGTCAGCGGAGCCGATGCGGAAGCGGATGCGGACATGGTTCTCTCCTCCTGGGCCTGCCGGTCCGCCGTGGACGCGGACCGGCGTACGGGGACCGACTGCTGTACCGGGCAGGAGGATCGTCCGTCGCATCGCACCCGCCCGACAATTCCCCGCAGGGAATGACCCGGCCCGGTACGGCGCTCAGCGCACCCGGGCCGCCACCCCGTCGAGCATGCAGGCGAGACCGAGGAACGGCCATCCTGCGGCGGGCTCACATGAGGACCGGCGGCTCGGAGCGGCTGCACCCGTACCTGCCGGTCATGTCGTACTCGTGGCTGACCAGGACGACCGTGCGGCAGACGGAGCAGACGGTGCGCGTCGCGGGGTTCACCCGCAGGACGTACGTGTTCTCCAGCGCCAGGACGGCGTCGACGGTCTCCCGGCCGTGCTCGCCGATGCCCTGCTCGATGAACTCGAAGGCGCCGTACTGGGCCCCGCACTCACAGTCGATGCGGTTGGAGTACGCGGGCCCGATGTCCTTGATCCCCAGCTTCGAGGTGATCCTCTTCCGCTCCTCGCGCGATACGGGCTCCATGCCCCGGTCCTTGATCCGTTGGGGGCTCCAATACCACGACTTGAACGCGTCGGCCTGCTTCCGGGACAGGTAGAAGGTCACCGATCTGCCGGCCTTCAGGGCATCCTGCACGGCCGCCACGATCGCGCTGTCGTCCGCCGACATGACGACCTTGCCCTCGCCGACCATGGCATCGATCTTGGCGAACGAGCTGCTCTTCATCGGACGTCCTTCCAGGGGGCTCTCGGGTTCTCCGGCCCGCACGTCTGCGGACTACGCGGGCCCAGGCCGTTCGATGCTCACCCGCCGCCGTGCCGTAGGCCAGCCGGGGCGGGCGACCGGGGGGCGCCCGTACGAGCGGCGGGCAGGTGCGTGGCCGACGCATGGCTGACACGCTCCGGCGCCGGCCGGACCCGCCCGGCGACACACCGGTCACCGGGCCGGTCGGCGGCATTACGGCCTACGCTGGAGACGGCGGCCGTCCGCGGTGAGCGGCCCGGGCGGCCGCCCCGGTGGCTGCGGGCACGTACCCCTCCTTGAAGATCCCGCGCCCGCGGCGCCGGCCCGGCGGGGCGGGCGCGGGTGGGGCCGGGAGAGCCTGTGCGGTGGGAGAGTGGATGCCATGTGCGGTCGATATGCCTCCAGCCGCGCCCCCGAGGACCTGGCCGGCCTGTTCGAGGCCCGCTGGGATCCCCGGGAGACGCTGGCACCGAGCTGGAACGTGGCACCCACCGACCAGGTCTGGGCCGTCCTCGAACGCCCCGACCGAGGGACCGGGGAGGTGGAGCGGCGGCTGCGCACCCTGCGCTGGGGCCTGGTCCCGTCCTGGGCGAAGGACCCGGACGGCGGCGCCCGGATGATCAACGCGCGGGTGGAGACGGTGCACGAGAAACCGGCCTACCGCCGTGCGTTCACCCGGCGCCGCTGCCTGCTGCCCGCGGACGGCTTCTACGAGTGGCAGCCCGTGGCCGCCACGGCCACGGCGAAGGCCTACAAGCAGCCCTACTTCATCGCCCCGGAAGACGCCGGGGTGATGGCCATGGCCGGGCTGTACGAGTTCTGGCGCGACCCGGCCGTGGCCGACGACGACGACCCGGCCGCCTGGCTCGCCACCGCCACGATCATCACCACCGAGGCCGCCGACGAGGCCGGCCGGATCCACCCCCGCATGCCGCTGGCCGTGGCTCCCGCGGACCGCGACGCCTGGCTGGACCCCGCCCACCAGGACGTCCACGGCCTCCGGGCGCTCCTCCACACTCCGGCCGACGGCCGTCTGGACGTACGGGCGGTCTCGACGGCGGTCAACAGCGTCCGCAACAACGGCCCCGAGCTGCTGGAAGCCCCTGCCGCACGCTGAGCCCGCAGCGGGACGGCCGCCGGCGGGGCGGCACACGGCACGCGCCCGCGCACGGCGGTCAAAGACTCCCGGGGCTGCGGATTCTGCCGATGCCTCAGGAGGGGCCGGGCCGGGCGTCGGCCACCGTGGCCGCCGGACCCCGTACGACCAGGGCTTGCGGAGCGCGGCCCGGACGCGCGGGGAGGCGCAGCGGACGGCTGCCCGGAGTGAGCGACCCCAGCACGCGCGGCCCGACGGCGCCGGTGCACCCCGGCGCATTGCCCGGCAGGCCGTGCAGGGTGAGGTAGCCGAGCACCGCGAACGCGTAGGCCTCCTTCGCCTCCGCGGGCAGCCCCAGCTCCCGGGACGCCCGTACCGCGGTGCGGCCCGCCAGCTCGTCCCGGAGCATCGCCATCAGTGCCGGGTTGCGGACCCCTCCACCCGATACGAACACCTCGGTGGCCCCGAGCGGGCGCAGCGCGTCGGCCACCGTACGGGCGGTCAGCCGCGTCAGGGTGGCGACGAGGTCCTGAGGGCCGAGTTCACGGAACTCCGCCAGCCGCTCCCGGAGATAGCCCGCGTGGAACAACTCCTTGCCCGTCGTCCGGGGAGCCGGCATCCGGTAGTACGGCTCCCCCGAGAGCAGCCGCTCCAGCAGGCCCTCGTGCACGCGTCCGGCGGCGGCGAGCGCGCCGTCCGCGTCGTACGCGAGCCGCCCGCCGGTCAGTTCGGCGACCGCGGCGTCGATCAGCGCATTCCCCGGGCCGGTGTCGAACGCCACGGGATCGCCGCCCGCCGGGAGCACGGTGACGTTGGCGATCCCCCCGATGTTCAGGGCCGCGGGCACGCCGGAGCGCCCGCGCAGGAGCATCAGGTCGATCAGGCTCACCAGTGGTGCGCCCTGGCCGCCCGCCGCCACGTCCCGCGGCCGGAAGCCGGAGACGACCGGGCAGCCGCTGCGCTCCGCGATCCAGGCCGGCTCGCCGAGCTGCAGGGTGCCGTGGACCCGGCCGTCCTCGGCCCAGTGGTACACCGTCTGCCCGTGCGAGGCCACCAACTCGGCCCGTCCTGCGCACAGTTCCCGGTCGGCGCGGACGGCGAGCGCCGCGAAGGCCTGCCCGATCCTGGTGTCGAGGCGGCACACCTCGGCCAGGGTGGTGGCCGCGGGCGGCAGGGCCGCGGCGAGGGCCTGCCGTACGCCGGCCGCGTACGGCTCGCTGACCATGCCCAGCGGCACCAGGTGCAGCGTGCCGTCCTCGGTGCACGGTTCCAGGTCTGCGGCAGCGGCGTCGACGGCGTCGAACGACGTGCCCGACATCATCCCGATCACCCTCACCGCAGCGGCTCCCGGTGGTCGCGGCCGCGCAGGGTCAGCAGCGCGGGGCAGCTGAGGGCGCAGGCGCCGGCGGCGTAGTACGCGGGCACGGCGGTGTCTCCCGTTCTGGCGATCAGAGCGGTGATGACGAGTCCGGCGCAGCCGGAGAACACCGCGTTGGCGAGGGCGTAGGCCAGTCCGAGACCGGTGCAGCGGACCTTTCGCGGGAACATCTCGGCGAGCATGGCCGGTCCCGGTCCGGCCAGCAGGCCGACCAGCGCCCCCGCGAGCAGCACGGCTCCGGCTCTGGCCCACGGCGACGCGCCGGGGGACTGGAGCAGGTGCAGGAGGGGGAGGGCGAGCACCACGACGCCGAGGGCCCCGCACATCATCACCGGGCGCCGGCCGATCCGGTCGCTGAGCGCCCCGGCGGGCAGGATCGACGCCGCGAACCCGGCGTTGGCGAGTGCGGTGGCGAGCAGCGCCTCGCGGAGGGAGGCGCCCAGGGCCGTCTGGAGATAGGACGGCAGGACGACGAGGAACGTGTACCCGGCCGCCGACCAGCCCATGATCCGCCCGATGCCGAGTACGACGGCGCGCGAGAGCTCCCGGGCGCCGACCGTCTGGACCGCCTCGACCGGAGGGCCGGCTGCCGTACTGCGCGGCGGGGCAGCCCCGGGCGGCTCCTCCAGCGCCGTACGCAGCCACAGCGCCACCGCGCCCAGCGGCAGGGCCAGCAGGAACGGGATCCGCCACCCCCACGCGTGGAGGGCCTCGGCGGGCAGCGTGCTCGCCAGGGTGGCGGCCGTACCGGCCCCGGTGAGCAGGCCGAGCGCGACGGTGAAGGACTGCCAGGCGCCGTGGAGGCCGCGGCGGCCCACGGGCGCGTACTCCGTCATCAGGGCGACGGCCCCGCCGAACTCGCCGCCCGCGGAGAGCCCTTGCAGGATCCGCAGGAGCGTGAGCAGCCAGGGGGCGGCGGAGCCGATGGCGGCGCGGGTCGGCAGGAGGCCGATCGTCGCGGTGGCGAGGGTCATGAGGCAGACGACCGCGATGAGGGTGGGCCGCCGTCCGACGCGGTCGCCGAGCCGCCCGAACAGTACGGCGCCGACGGGCCGGAAGAAGAAGGCGAGTGCGAACGAGGCGTACGTCGCCACCAGAGCCTCGGCTCCGCCGCTGCCGCCGGCCCCGCTCGCGTCCGGCGTGAAGAAGTTCGCGGCGATGACCGTGGCCAGGCAGCCGTAGACGCCGAACTCGTACCACTCGACGAGGTTGCCGACCGAACCGGCGAGCAGCGCCCGACGGGACGTGCTGCGCCGGACGGCCGCAGGACGCAGCTCCAGAGGTCTCACCCGTGCTGCGTGCCCGCTCCGCCCCGCGGTGACGCCTGCGGACGCCTTGGTTCAGCAGATCGGCGGCGCCGGAGGCGGGCATGGGGGCCGGCGGGCCGCAGCCGCACGCCGTTCCGATGGTGCGGCACGCCGCCGCCCACTCGTGATCACTCCCATCGGCGATCGCGAAAGGCAGCCGCCGGACTACGGAATGTCGCACCTCGTGGTGGCCTGTTGCGGATACCGGTCCGCTCTGCCGCGGACGCCGGTGCCGAGCCACTCGGCGCCGACGAGCAGTTCGGCCGAGCGCAGTGCGGTGTAGGCGTTCCGCTGACCCATCAGGATGCACAGCGTGTACGTGGCGTCGTCGAGCTCGTTGCGGACGGCGAGGTCGTGGGGCGCGGCGAGGGCCCGGTGGCGCAGGCCGCGGTGCCGTTTCAGCAGCTCGCGGATGGCTTGCGGATCGGGGAGCAGCCGGGTGTACGGCTGCGTCACGGTCTCGGTGACGGACCGGGCCTCATCCATCGCGTTTTTTAGTGCCTTCCCGAGGGGGGCCCGGGGCGCGCGGCCCCCCGTCGGCGCGAGCACGGCTTCGGCCGTCTCCAGCGGGCCGGCGTCGGCGGCCCGCGCCGCGTCCGCCAGGATCCGCCGCGCGGTATCGGCCCCGCACGGAACCATCGCCATCAGGACGGTGACGGCCTGCTCCGCTGTGGCGTGCCGGGGTGGTGTCTCGCTCATCCGCCTGATTCCTCCGCTGCTGGGTCGGCATGTGCCGGCTGTGCGCTTCGTTGTGCGGGGTGTGTCCCGGCCGCGCGCACCGGGAGGCCCGAATCCTGCGGACGGGTGCCGCAGCCCGGTCCGCCGGCGCCGTGGCCCGTGGCCATACCGGGCGTCCGCCGCCCTCTCGCCCCCTCGCGTCCTCGGGACCCGCCCCCGTCGGCCGGTGTGGGCGGCGCCGTAGGCTGGCGGCAGGCAGCCCCTGCCGAATCCTTCCGGAAGGACGTACGTGATGAGTGCGAAGGCCCGCAAGCTGTTCGAGGCGCTCGATCTCAACCATGACGGCACCCTGACCCGCTTGGAAGTGATCACCGCCCTGCGGACGAAGGGCCCGACCCTCGCCGCCAACGGCGACCTGCCGTTCTGGGGCCTGGGCGACATCGACGCCTCGTCCGCGCTCTTCGACGCCGCCGACAAGAACGGCGACAACGTCCTGACGTTCGAGGAGTTCGCCCGGGAGGTCGACCGCCGCTTCGGCTGGTAGTCCCCGGCGATCCGGCGACGGCGGCTACGCCGTCCGGCTGTCGGCGTCCGAGCCCTGGCCGGCCGCCTCGGCGGCGGCGAGCGTGGCGGCCCGGCGGTTCAGCACGACGGTGGCCGCGGCCGCGCTGAGCGCGAAGGCCATCACCACCGTGGCCGGCCGGTCCAGCCGGTGCCGCGTCGCGTGGTCGAGCGAGAAACGACCGGGACCGGAGATGCCGAGGCAGGCCGCCACGAAGCCGAGGAAGGCCGGGTACTCGAAGCCGCCGCCCTGGGCGAAGAACCCGGCGGGCGCGTGCACCGAGGCGGCGCCGGCCATGGCGCCCGCAGCGGCCGCGCCGGCCGCCGGGGTCGCGAGCCCCAGCGCGAGCAGCGCACCGCCGCCGGCTTCGCCGAGCCCGGCCGCGACCGCGCTCTCCCGTCCCGGGGTGAATCCCATGTGCTCCATGGCCTGGGCCGTGCCCTCGATGCCGGCACCGCCGAACCAGCCGAAGAGCTTCTGCGCCCCGTGCGCGAGCAGCACACCGCCCGTCCCCAGGCGCAGGGCGAGCAGTCCGAGATCCTTGCGATGCGTGAGCGGCATGAGGACAGACCCTTCCGTAGGCGCGGTGGTGCGTGTTGCCTGGTGTCAAGCTTCACGCGAGCACACCGCGTGCGCATGCGGTGCGCGCACCCGCGGTGCCGGCCGGACCGTCGCCGGACACCGGGAAGTCCGCGACGGCCGAGGTGAAGGCGTACGGATCGTCCAGCCAGGGGTGGTGGCAGGCGTACGGCTGGATGGGCCGCGGCAGCGACGGTGGGGCACAGGTCGCGCCCCCCGGAGAGCAGCACCACCGGCGCGCCGGGCCGGCCGAGCACGTCGCACAGGGCTGGCGGATCAGGTGTCGTCCATCGCGGCATCGCACGAGGAACACACCAGCTCCGCCTCGGCCGGCGCGTACCACGGGGAGCCCGGCTGCCCGGAGGGGGGCCGCGGGGCTGCTTCCATCGCGAAGGTGTCCTTGCCGCACAGCGTTCGCGGGCCCGGCTCGGTGGTCGTACCCGGGGCGGCGGGCGCGGCGTGCACCCGGCGCACGGCCGCCTGCGCGCCATGGACCGGCCCCTTGCCGGTGCGGGCGGGCGCCGGCATGTCGAGCTCGTGCACCACGATGATCCCGCTCATACCTCGACGGTAGGCGACCTTCCGGGAACCCGCTTCCCCGTCGGCCAGGACGGGCCCGTCCGGGTGTGCGGCCCGGGTCGGGGAGGGGCCAACCGAGCGTAAGACATACAAAACGCTATGAATTTCATTGCTTTCAAGGCATTCGCACCATATGTTCCCCACGAATTCGAGCCTGGTTCCTTGGACAGCCGGAACAGCTGTGCACACTCCGACCGGAGGCCTGTATGCCTTGCCGTAAGTCACTCACGATGCTGACCGCAGCCGCACTGCTCTCGTTCGGGGCTCCCGTGACGGCCGCCCACGCGGCCGATGCCACCTGTTTCGGGAAGCCTGCGACCATCACGGGGGCGGGCACGATCACCGGGACGGAGGGCAACGACGTCATCATCGGGTCGGCGGACGCGGACACCATCGACGGCCGCGGCGGGGACGACCTGATCTGCGGCCTGGCGGGCGACGACACGATCGCCGGCGGCCTGGGCAACGACCAGGTGGACGGTGGCGAAGGCGCGGATCTCCTGCGCGGCGACCTGATCTCCACCGGCACGCCGGTCGAGGGCGAGGGCGACGACATCCTCTTCGGCGGGCCGGGCGACGACCGCATGGGCGGGGACAGCATGGCCTTCGGCTCCAGTGCGTCCGGCGGCGGCAACGACATCCTGTTCGGCGAGGCGGGGAACGACTACATGATCGGCGACAGCCGCGGCGGCATCAACGCGACGGGCGGCGGCAGGGACATGATCGACGGCGGACCCGGGGACGACAGCATCACCGGAGACTCCTCCGCCGAGGTCAGCGCCACCGGCCAGGGCGAGGACGTCATTCTGGGCGGGCCCGGCGTCGACACCATCATCGGGGACAGCAACTCGGGCCACCCCGCGCACGGGAAGAGCGAGGGCGAGGCCGCGAAGCCCGCGCGGCCGGCCTCCCAGAGCCGCCCGACCCCGTCGGCGAAGCCTGCTCAGAGTGCACAGGCGCCGTCCGCCGCGTCCGCCGCGGTCGTCGCGGCCGCCGCGTCGGGAAGCGGCAACGACATGATGGACGGGGGCGACGACGCGGCGGACAGCTGTGACGGGAAGGACGGAACCGACACCGCCGTCCGCTGCGAGACCGTGACCAACGTCCCGTAGCGGACGGCGCTTGCGGGGGTCTTCCTCCTCCCCCTGGCGAGCGCCTCGGCGCGGGTACCCCGGCATCCGCTGACGTGGTCAGCGGATGCCGTAGCGCGCGGCGATGCCGTCGACGACGATCTGCAAGCCCTCTTCGAAGTGCGCGTCGTACTCCTGGAAGAGATGCGCACCCGCGGCCGCGGCGAGCGGGTAGTCGGCCAGGCGCTCGCCGCGCTCCGCCACGTCGTAACCCTCCCTGCGCTCGCCCGGGACGGGGAGCACGCCCTGCTCCTCGATGACGAACCCGAGCGTGTACGAGAAGGCGGTCGCCATGGCCCGTACGGCCTGCGGCAGTTCGAACCCCTGCGCCAGCAGTGCCCGCAGGTAGGCCTCGGAGCGTTCCGCGTGCTCGGTCCCGGTGAAGCGCGAGCCGGTGAACACGCGGGCGCCGTCGCGATAGGCGAGCAGGGCGCGGCGCAGATCGCGATTGGCGGCCAGCAGCCGCTCGCGCCAAGGCGTCGAAGGGGTGTCCGCCCCGGATTCCTCCGGGCCCGTGGCCATGCGCCGGAGCATCTCCGTGGCCATCTCGTCGATCAGCTCTTGCTTGTTCTTGAAGTGCCAGTACAGCGCCGGCGCCTTCACGTCGAGCTCCTGCGCGATGGCGCGGAGGGTGAGTTTGTCGAGCCCGCTCTCGTTGAGCAGCCGCAGCGCGGTCTCGGCGACGGTCAGGCGGCTCAGGGGCGGGACGCGTGGCGGTGTCTGCTGCGGCTTGGTGTTCATCGGCTGCTCTGCCTCCCGGGCGGTTCCCTCGTTCGAGGGTTGACAGCTTAACAACGTTAAGGGCATTCTTGCGTCACGGAGCTCCTTAACGGCGTTAAGGAGTGGTGGATGGCCGCGATGGAACGGGGAGACCGATGACGCAGCACCAGGATCGGCAGCAGAACGAGGGTGACGCCGAAGGCGTCCGGAGCGATGTCCTGATCGTGGGCGCGGGTCCCACCGGCCTCGTTCTGGCCTGCGACCTCGCCCGGCGCGGAGTGCGCGCGCTGGTCGTCGAGAGGGCGCCGGAGCTCTTCCCCGGTTCCCGGGGCAAGGGCGTCCAGCCGCGGACCCTGGAGGTCTTCGACGATCTCGGCGTTCTCGACGAAGTCCTGCGAGGGGGTGGTCCGGCGCCGGTCGGCATGATGTGGCAGGGCGGCGCCCGCGTGGGGGAGCACCGCATGTTCGAGGAGGTCGAGGCGACCGAGGGCGCGCCCTATACCGGGCCCTGGCTCCTGCCCCAGTGGCGCACCCAGCGGATCCTGCTCGACCGGCTCCGCGAACTGGGCGGTGACGTCATGTTCGGCGTCGAGCTGACCGGCCTGACCCAGGACGCCGAGGCCGTCACGGCCACCCTCATACCGGTGGAAGGCGGGAGCCCGGTGACCTTCCGGGCGGGGTACGCCGTCGCTGCCGACGGCGGCCGGTCCACGGTCCGCCGGCTCGCCGGCATCAAGATGACCGGTGAGCGCGTCGACCCCGCACCGATGCTCGTGGCCGACGTGGTCATCCCGACACTCGACCGCGACAACTGGCACATCTTCCCGCCTGCCGAGGACGGGGCGGGCTTCGCGGTCCTGTGCCCCCTGCCGCATACGCAGGAGTTCCAGTTCGTCGCCCAGTCGGCGGCCGGCAGCGAGATCACGGCCCAGGATGTGCGGGCGCTGGTCGCCGAGTTCACCCACATACCCGCCGGGGAAATCACCGAGGTCCTTTGGGCATCGGACTTCACCGTGAACGCCGCTCTCGCCGACCGGTTCCGTGACGGCAGGGTCTTCCTCGCGGGCGATGCCGCGCACATCCATTCGCCGGCGGGCGGCCAGGGACTCAACACCAGCGTCCAGGACGCCTACAACCTGGGCTGGAAGCTCGCCGCCGTCCTGCGTGACGGAGCCCCCGAGGAACTGCTGGACACGTACGAGGAGGAGCGCCTGCCCAACGCCGCGGCGATGCTGGGGCTGTCCACCCGCATCCACCGCGGCGAGGAGCGGCGCGGCGCCGACACCCGCCAACTCGGCCTCGACCAGCGCAACTCCTCGCTCACCTGCGAGACCCGTACCGGTCTTGCCGAGGACGCCCTGAAGGCGGGAGACCGGGCGCCCGACGGAATGCGCGACGGGCTGCGGCTCTTCGACCTCTACCGCGGCCCCCACTTCACCCTGCTCGCGGTCGACACCCCGCTGCCCGAGCGCCTGCCGGACCTCCCGGGCCTGCGCACCGCGCAGACAGGTCCGTACGAGGCCTACGGACGCGGCCTGTACCTGGTCCGCCCGGACGGATACATAGCCTGGGCAGGCTCCGCCGCCGATCCGGTCGAAGCCCAGGCCGACGACCTGCACACCTGGGCCTCCCGAGCAGCACAGCCGAACCGGCTCGCGCCGCGCGGCTAGGCCGCGAAGGAGCACACAAGGCCCACGTGTCCGTGTGTCGTCAAGGCTCCGCGTCAGGACGGGGCGAGAACGCAGAACTCGTGGCCCTCCGGGTCGGCCAGGCACGTCCACGGCACGTCGCCCTGGCCGAGTTCGAGGCCGGCGGCGCCGAGGGCCCGCAGCCGGGCCACCTCCGCTGCCTTGTCGTCACCGGGGTACGGCAGCAGGTCAAGGTGGACGCGGTCCGGAACGGTCTTCACGCCGGGCGTGCGGAGGAAGTCGAGATACGGGCCGACACCCTTGGCGGAGCGCAACACTGCACGATCGTCGGTCACCTCGTGCAGGGTCCAGTCCATCGCCTCGTCCCAGAACCGGGCCATGGCCTGCGGATCCGCACAGTCGACCACCACCCGGGCGATCGGCCCGGTGTCCCGGTAGATCTCCCGAGGCTCCAGCACGCAGAACTCGTTGCCCTCGGGGTCGGCGAGGACCGTCCACGGCACGTTGCCCTGGCCCACGTGGGCGGGCGTCGCACCGAGAGCCTGGAGGCGCGCGACCAACTCCGCCTGATGGGCCGCAGAGGTGGTGGCGAGATCGAGGTGCACACGGTTCTTTGTTGTCGTCTTGGGTTCCGGGACGGGAACGACGTCGATGCAGACGGCGACCGGGTCCGGCCAAACGAGGCCGCCGACGGGTCCAACGTAGGTGGTCACGCCGGGGCTGTATGCACTCCAGCCGAGCGCCTCCGCCCAGAACTGGCCAACCGCCGAGCCATCAAGAGCCTTTATGTTCACCTGAACAGGTCGCAGCGCCATGCCGGCGATCTTATGCACCCGCTCTGCAACGGCATCCGCAGGTACTGTCGCCGAACAGGGATCAACGCTCTCCTGGCCGGACTCCACCTCGACGCCGTCTTCATCCGGTCTGCGAGGTGATCCGAAGGAAACGCCCTGGCGCCGGCCGGCGGGGCTGGTCAGCCGTGACTCAGGAGCAGGACCTCCGGTCGACAGGTTCAGCACGTCCTCGATGCGGGTGTCCAGGTTTCACCGAGGCGGTCAGCAGGTGCTTGCGGCTGCCGAGACCGGTCAGCGTCAGGAGGCAGGCCCGTGCCGGGCGCCGGGGGCGAGGATGTACGCGGTCGTCGTGGGTCCCCTGGTTCCTCGGGATCGGGCGGTCAAGACGGTCTTGCCGGGTCCGTCGCCCGGACTGCGAGCGTGTGATCGGCCCCGTTCGCCGTGAACACAGTCCGGACCCCGAGCCGTTCCGCCTCGGTCGGTGAGGCGCCGGAGCCACGATGCCGCCCCGGCGGGGCGCAGATCCGCAGCGGGCGAGGGTCCGTACGCCCCGCCGATCGGCGTGGCGGCCGACGGTCCGGCCCGGGAGGGCGGCCAAGCCCGGTGCACCGGTACGGCGTCGGCGTGGAACGCGAACGCGGCGAGACCCGTCTACCTGACCGGCATCGACCGTGGCGGTCGCGCCTCGCGCGAGGCCGGCCGGGACGGCCGCCGTGCACCGTCCCGCGCCATCCTCACCGTCAGGAGCAAGCTGTGCCCCTCGTACGACGCTCGCGCGGATCCGTGCTCCTCTTCGCCGTGGTTGCCGCCCTGCTCGCGTTCACAGCCTTCAGCGTCTACCGGGGGGCAGCGGCGAACCTGCTGCCGCAGAGCAGCTGGGGATCCTGGAGGCAGGAAGAGGTCGTCCAGTGGTCGGTGCACATCAGGGTCAACCGCTGGACCCACGCCGCCGAAGCCGAGCTCCACATGGGCAAGTCCGAGGACCTCAGCCTCCGGGCGTACGGCGCCACGGACCACGGCACCGCCATCACGGGCGAGACCTTCACCCTCACGCCGGACGGCGAACTCACCGGCAGTCAGCGCTGAGTCGGCGGTGGGCCCGACGTCGGCCCGGCAGTCACCCGGTCAGCCCTGGTGATCACCGGCGCAGGCTCCTGCAGGCGAAGGCGGGGCAGCGCCTGCCCCGGCGGATCCCATGCCACGAGCGCCGCCACGGCTGCCGACGCCCCCGTGACGGCGGCGAGCCCGTAGGCCCAGGTGAGCGCCGTCCCGCTGGGCAGCACCGGCACCAGCAGCCCCACCACCGCCAGCCGCGCCGCCGTGCTCTCCAGCAGGCGCCAGGCGACCGCCGCCAGCGGCACCGTCCCCCACAGCACGTACCAGGGCTGTACGACGGGAGCGGTCACCACCAGTCCCAGCAGCGCCATGCCGGTGGCGTGCTCGGGACCCGTACGCGGAGCACGCCATGCGCAGAAGGCCACCGCGCCGATGCCCAGCAGCATCCCCACCGACCGCGCGGCGGCGACCGCATCCGCCGCCGTACCCACACCGAATCCCTCGGAGAGCAGCCCGAGCAGCCTGCCCACGTCCGTACTGGGCGAGAGCACCGTGTACACCTGCGCCGGGCCCCGCAGCGTGGAGAGCCACCCCCAGCCCTGGCCGCACACGGTCACGCCGAGCACCAGAGCCGCGAGGGCCGCCAGCGCGATCCCCGCCGCCCGCAGCCACCGCGACCGCCGGTCCGGCCGCCCGCCCGCGGACCACGCGGCGGCACACAGCAGAGCCGCCGAGGCGGGAACCTTGACCAGCGCGGCCGCGGTGAGGACGACCGTGCCCAGCACCCAGCGACCCCGGCGGAACGCCAGCAGTCCCGCCGCCGTCAGACCGAGCATCAGGGCCTCGTTGTGGGCCCCGCCCACCAGATGCACCAGGGCGAGCGGGTTGAGCACTGCCGCCCACAGCGCCCCGGCCTCCCCGCCGCCCCACCCGGATGCCAGATGCCGGACGCCCCACACGATCAGCCCCAGCCCGACCAGGGCCACCAGCCGCATCCCCAACACCGCCGCCACCGTGTGGTGTTCGCCCGTCACGGCCACCACGGCCCGCGTCGCCGTGACGGCCAGCGGCCCGTAGGGCGCGGGCGCGTCCCGCCACATCTCCGGCACGTTGTGCGCGAGCGGACCGCCGAGCACCGCCGGACCCAGCCGGTACACGTCCCAGCCCCGGACGGCCAGCGCACCCTGTGCGACATAGCTGTACGCGTCGCTGCTGAACAGCAGCGGGCCCGGTACGAGTGGCAGAACCCACGACCACAGCACCGCGCGCAGCTGCCCGCGGCCGACCGGCTCCCGCTCCCGCAGCAGCCCGCCCAGCCGCCACCAGGCGACCACGAGCAGCACCAGACCCGTGTACGAGGCCGCGGCTCCCAGCACCGTCTGCGCCGGGCTCCGCTGCGC
Organism: Streptomyces sp. NPDC097981; assembly: GCF_040302565.1. Taxonomy (NCBI): domain Bacteria; kingdom Bacillati; phylum Actinomycetota; class Actinomycetes; order Kitasatosporales; family Streptomycetaceae; genus Streptomyces; species Streptomyces sp. NPDC097981. The sequence continues at coordinate 17,988 of NZ_JBEORW010000007.1, read as the reverse complement.
CCAGATCCCGCCGGGGACCCCGAGGGGCAGCGCACCGGCCGACCAGCTCCCGGCGGCAAGCAGTACCGACCCGAGCGTTCCGAGCAGCCGGCATCCCCGGACCGTGAGTCCCACCTCAGCCATGGCGGCAGACTAGGACGGAGAGCGGCCGGTGATCGGGCGGCGCGAGGCGGCGGGGAAGTGAACTTCGGGAGGCCTTCCGCTTTCCTGCCCGCCGTCCGGCAGCGGCCGCCGCACCGGAAACGAAGCGGAAACGAAGCGGATGCCCGCGACACGCCAGTGGGAAGATCCTTCCGCCGTGCGTGCCGGCTCCGGCCGGGCCCGGGCACAAGCCCGGACGTCCCCCGGCGAAGGCGACGGCGTTCGCCGGGAGACGTCCACGGGTCGGCCGCCGGTCAGGTGATCTGCCACCGCTGGTAGCCCGGGCCGGAACCCGGCTGCTGGGTGACCGGGGCGCCGTCCGCTCCGGACGCCGTGGTCAGCAGGAGCCCGCTCTTCTTGTTGGCCACCGAGTAGTCGCCGCCGCCGAGGGCGGTGATCAGCCAGCGCTGGCCGTCGCCACCGGTGCAGGTCGCCTGGACGACGGCCGCACCGGGGGCCGCGGAGTCGTCCGATACGTCGGCGCAGAGCCTGGACGAGCCGTTGACCAGGGTGTAGGAGCCGTCGGCGGCGAGGGCGAGCTGCCACTGCTGGTTGGGGCCGCCGTGCGGTGTCCAGGTGATCAGCTGGGTGCCGGAGGCGGTGGAGCTCGCCGGGTCGTCGAGGGCCTTGCCGGCTGCGCCGAGCGTTCTGGTGCCGCTCAACCGGTCTCCGTACACCTCGAACTCGTACAGCGAATAGCCGTACGAGGTGCCCCGCCGGGTCCCGTACACGCGGATGTACCGGCCGGATCCCGAAAGGCCGGTGAGGTCCTGGACCCCGCCGGCGCCGGTCGTGGTCGAGTACACGGTGCGCCACGTGGAGGCGTCGTCGGAGAGCTGGATCTGGAAGGCCTTTCCGTACGCCGCCTCCCAGCGCAGCACCACACGGTTCACGGCCTGGCTCGGCCCGAGGTCGACCTGGAGCCATTGCGGGTCGGCGTAGGGGCTGGACCAGCGGGTGCCGGGGTCGCCGTCGGTGGCCGAGGCGGCGGGGAAGGCGGCGGTCTCGGTGCCGGAGGCGGTGGTCGGCCGGTTGCGGGCGAGGTTGCCGGGCTGGGCGAGACCGGGCCAGGCGGGATTGTGCCCGACCGCGGCCGCGATCGGGGTGAACGCCGCGTACGTCGCCGCCGGCTTCGGCGAGCCCCAGGTCTGCTGGGCCAGGGCGCGCAGCGGGTACATGATGCCCGCGGCGATCTGGTCCTCCGTCTCGGCGGTCGGGTTGTCGCACCACACGTGGATCAGCGAGCCGGGGTTCTTCGAGGGGTCGGCGAGGGTGGCCCCGCCCTCGAAGCGGTCGGGGGTCCAGGTCTCGTACATCCACTTGGTGTCTGGTTTGGCGCCTCCGAGCACGTAATAGGTCGGCGTCCAGGACTCGTTGGCGACGGTGTGGCCGGCCGCGGCCAGCTGCTGCGGGGTGAGCCCGTAGCCGTACCAGTACTCGACGAGGATGCCGGGGTGCGGGGTGACGGTGCCGTCCCCCGCCTTGATGCCGTCGTTCCACATCCGGGTGGTCTTGCCGGCCGCCCGGACCAGTCCGTCGGCCCAGTTCACGAACCCGTAGTAGGTGTCCTTGGCGGTGGCGCCGGCGCCGTAGTGGGCACGGGCGTAGCTGAGCAGCTGCGGGTACTTGGCGTAGTCCGTGACGTATTCGTCCGCCCCGATGTGCCAGTACGGGGCCGGGAACAGCGGCAGGTACTCCTTCACCAGGTCCTCGATCAGGGCGTACGAGGCCGGCAGCGAAAGGTCGATGAAGTCGGGGCTCGCCGTACCCGAACCGCTCTTGAGCCTGAGCTCGGGGTGCGCGGCCAGGACCGCGTTCATGTGCCCCGGGGTGTCGATCTCGGGAACGATCGTGACGTGGTACTTCTGCCCGAGCGCGACGAGGTCGGCGATGTCCTGCTTGGAGTAGTGGTCGGCGGAGACGATCTCCGGGTGGGTGGAGCTCTCCAGCCGGAAGCCGAACGTGTCCGACAGGTGGAAGTGGAAGTAGTTGAGTTTGAGGTAGGCCAGCTCCTTGATGTGCTGCTTGACCCAGTCGACGGTGAAGAACTTCCGGCCCTGGTCGATCATGAGACCGCGCTCCGCTTTGGCGGGCCAGTCCACCGCCGTGCCGGCGGGCACCGAGGCCGACTGGTGCAGGAGCTGGAGCACGGTGCGGGTGCCGTGGAACGCGCCGGTGTCGGTCGCGGCCCGGATGGCGAGGGTCGGTCCGACGGTCAGCCGGTAGCCCTCGGCGGGCAGCCCGGGGTCCCCGAGGCTCAACGCGATGTCGCCGGGGGAGGCGCTCCCGGTGACGACGCCCACGGGCCGCCCGGTCAGCGCCCCCAGGTCCTCGGCGAACGTGGCGGCCTCGTCGGAGAGCTGGGCGGTGTGGGCGGGGTCGACGACGATCCGGCTGGTGCCGGTGAAGGTGTAGGCCCCTGTGCCGGCCGTCCACTGGCGCAGCGCCGGAACCGTCTGCGGCGGCCCGGCGGCGGCTTGCGCGGACCCGGCGGCGACACCGGGCAAGGAGAGCGCGGCCAGCGTGCAGACAGCCGCGACGAGCGATCTGAGCAGACGCATGTCAAGTCCCCAAGTCATGGGAGGGAAGGGGAGTTCAGGGTTGCTCCTCCGTCCGGCGGGGGCGCCGGGGGAGTGGGCCAAAGTGCAGCGCAGTACAGAATGCATGTCAATAGGTGCTCGAAACCCCAGTGGAGCAAGCACAATCACGCACAGCGCCTACCGCACGTCCGGGATACTGGACGGCGAGCCGTACGAGGGCGGCGGAGCCAAGACCATCCGGTTCGTCCGTACCCGGACGGCCGGCGGATCGCCGCGTTCTCCTGGTACGACCAGCCCTGACCGAGGACGGATGCAGGGACCGCTCACCGGGATGGGGGATCACATGGGACGGATACGGGTTCTGCTGCTGGACGCGGCACCCGGCGCACTGCTCGACCGCGAGCTGGAGCGGCTGATCGGGCACGGGCTGGCCGTCAGGCTGAACCTCCGGCGGGTCGCCGACCGGGCCGCGGCGCGGGCCGCATGGGCCGGGCGGGTCGACTTCACCGACTTCGACCCGTTCGACGAGTCGGCGCTCATCGCCGAGACCGTCCGGGACGGGTCCGGCCACGACGCGGTCAAGTCCCGTGCGGGTGTTCCGTTTCGCGCGGCCTTCCTCGCCGCGGCCACCGACCCCGCCCTGGCCCACCGGCTCCGGGTGATCGGCCGGGCCGGGGCGGGCACGGACCACGTGGAACTGGCCGCCGCCGCGCGCCACGGCGTCGCCGTGACCCACACCCCGGGCTCCAACGCGAACGCGGTCGCGGAGTTCGCCCTGGGCCAGCTCCTCGCCCTGACCCGGAACATCCCGGCGTACAACGAGGCTGCACACCAAGGCCGTTGGAGCTCGCCGGACTGCCCCGCGGCGGAGCTGTCGGAACTGACGCTGGGGATCGTCGGGCTGGGCCGGATCGGCCTGGCCCTGGCCGCACGGGCGACCGCGCTGGGCATGGCGGTCCAGGGCTTTTCGCGGCGCCCCGCCGAGAGCCCTGTGCCACGTACGGAATCGCTCGCCACGCTGCTGGCCACCAGTGACGTGGTCTCCGTGAACCTCCCGCTCACCCCGCTGACCCGGGGCTTGATCGGCCGCGCGGAACTGGCGCGGATGCGACCGGGGTCGATCCTGCTGAACACCGCCCGGGGCGGGATCGTCGACGAGCAGGCGCTCGCCGACGCCCTCGGCGATCCGGCGCACCCGGTCGCGGCGGCCGCCGTCGACACCTTCGCGCACGAGCACGCCGCCTTCGCCTCGCCGCTCTTCGGCCTGCCGAACGCCCTGCTCACCCCGCACGTCGCCGGGATGACACGGGGCGCCATGGCGACGGCGGCGATCCGCTGCGCGGACCACATCGCGTTCCTGCTGGCCGGCCGTCCGGACGGCGTGCCGGTCGTGACCGCTTGAGCCGACGCCGCACCGCGGCCACCAAGGGCACCGGCAGAGACCTGCGCTCCTTACGAAATGCTGACGCCGTGCGGAATCGGGGGAGGGCGCCGTACGCGCGGGCCCGGACGGGTGACAGGCTGGGGCCATGGCAGTCAGCAATGCGCAGAGCACGGACGAGGGCCAGGACGCCGTCGACCCCGGCCGGACGGGCACACCGGACCGGATCATGGGCAGCATCCTGGTCGTGGACGACGACCCCACCGTCTCGGAGGTCGTGGCCGGCTACCTCGACCGGGCCGGTTTCGCCGTGCGCCGGGCCGCCGACGGGCCGGCCGCCCTGCGCGCCGCCGAGGAGCAGCGTCCGGACCTGATGGTCCTCGACCTCATGCTGCCGGGCATGGACGGGCTGGAGGTCTGCCGGCGGCTGCGGGCGATGGAAGGCGGCCCCGGCCGGGGCGGCGCCCAGGCCGGCACCCCGCCCGTCCCGGTCATCATGCTCACCGCACGCGGCGATGAGGACGACCGGATCCTGGGCCTGGAAGTGGGCGCGGACGACTACGTGACCAAGCCCTTCAGCCCGCGTGAGCTCGTCCTGCGGGTGCAGTCGGTCCTGCGCCGGGCGGTGCCCGCCGCACCGGCCGCCGGCCCCCGGCTCGCCGCCGCGGGCCTGAGCCTGGACCCGGCGGCCCGCCGGGTGAGCAAGGACGGCAGCGAGCTCGCCCTCACCCTGCGGGAGTTCGACCTCCTCGCGTACTTCCTGCGGCACCCCGGGGAGGTCTGCGACCGGGAGCGGCTCATGCGCGAGGTCTGGGGCTGGGACTTCGGAGACCTGTCCACCGTCACCGTTCACATCCGCAGGCTCCGCGGCAAGATCGAAGACGATCCGGGGAGCCCCCGGCTGATCCAGACCGTCTGGGGCGCCGGCTACCGCTTCGACGCCCCGCCCGCCCCGGCGGAACCCGCCACGGACCCCCGGACGGTGGACGGACATGCGTGACCTGCTGCTGATCGCCCTGTACGCGCTCCTCGGCGCGGGCGCCGCCGGAGCACTGGGCGCCGTCGCCCTGCGGATACTGCGGCGGCGCAGCGTCGCCGTCTTTCTCGCCGTCGTGGCCGCCGTCGCCGTCTTCGCGATGCTCGCCGGGACCCTCTCCGTGGCCTGGGCCATGTTCCTGTCCTCCCACGACCTGGGCGTGGTGACGATGGTCGTCGCGGTCGCCGCCGCCGTCTCCCTGGGCACCGCCCTGCTGCTGGGCCGTCAGGTCGTCATGCGCTGCCGGGAGCTCGTCGGCGCCGCGCGGGACTTCGGCGAGGCGGGCACCTTCACCACGCCCACCGTGCCCGCCCCCGCCGAACTCACCGCGCTCAGCCGCGAACTGGCCCTGACCAGCGAGCGCCTGGCAGCGTCCCGGGAGCGCGAACGTGCGCTGGAAACCTCACGGCGTGAACTGGTGGCCTGGATCTCGCACGATCTGCGCACTCCGCTGGCCGGCCTGCGCGCCATGTCGGAGGCGCTGGAGGACGGCGTGGTCACGGACCCCGCCCGCTACCACCGGCAGATGCGCACCGAGGTCGACCGCCTCAACTCCATGGTCGGCGACCTCTTCGAGCTCTCCCGCATCCACGCGGGCGCGCTGTCCCTCACCCCCACGAGGATGTCCCTCTACGACCTGGTGGGCGACGCCCTGGCCGGCACCGACGCCCTCGCCCGCGAGAACGGCGTACGGCTGGTCGGCGACGGCATCGCACCGCTCCCGGTGGAGGTGGACGGCAAGGAGATGACCCGCGTCCTGTCGAACCTGCTGGTCAACGCCATCCGTCACACCCCGGCTGACGGCACGGTCGCGATCGCCGCCGAATCCCGCGAAGGCGCGGTGGTGCTGTCGGTCACCGACGCCTGCGGCGGCATTCCCGAGGAGGACCTGCCGCGCGTGTTCGACACCGGCTGGCGCGGCACCCAGGCCCGCACCCCTCCGGGCGCAGGCCTGGGCCTGGCCATCGTCCGGGGAATCGTCGAGGCCCACGCGGGCCACGCGAACGTGCGCAACGTCTCCGGCGGCTGCCGCTTCGAGCTGACCCTCCCGGCCCCCGCATAGGGGCCGCGCCGCACCGGCGCACGGGCGGGGCTACCGCCGGGGGACGGGCCCGGCGGACTCGGCGCCAGCCGCCCGGCCGCTGCGTTCACGGCTTGGCGCAGGTGAGCGTCACCTGTTCGCTCCGCCCGCTCATGTTCTGGTCGGGCACGTGCAGGGTGACGAACACACTCACCGTGGACACGTTCACCTGCGGCGAGATCTCCACCGCGTTGAAGATGGAGTGGCTGGTCACGCCGGGGGTGAAGGTGACCGAGCCCGAGGAGAGCGGATCGGCGCTGGACGCGTACGTCCAGTAGTAGCGGACGTCCCCCTGCCCGGAGCCCGTGATCTTGCCGTCGAACTCGACCTTGGCGGGCTTGGTGCAGTCGACGACCCCGCCGGATTTGGTCAAGTTGATCACCTCGACCTTGGTGACCTGCACGTTCCCCTTGCCGCCCTTCTGCCGGGGCGGGGTGACGCAGCTGACGTGCTTCCCCTGTTTCATCTCGCTGTCCCGGTAACTGACCGTGTACATGCCGTAGCGGACTCCCTGCCGGGTGAGTCCGCCCTGATCGTCCACCGTGGTCCTGAAGGAGGAGGTCTTGCTCTCGACCCGCACCGACTGGTTCGCCGGGAATCCGCTGAGCCGGAGGTCGTAGCGCGGTGCCCCGCCCGGCTGGCCGGTCCCGCTCGCAACCAGCTCGCAGGAGGGAGCCGGTCCGCCCGGCGCGGCCTCGGCCTCCGCCGGGCGGCCCTGGGCCGCGAAGGCCGGGGTGAGGGCGACCGAGGAGGCGAGAAGCGGAGCCGCGAGAAGCAGGAAGCCCCGATGCCGGTTCGTCTGCCGATTCATCGTGCTGCCCTTCATGAGAGGAAAGCCCCCGATGTCGGACCACCAGGATATCGGGCAGGCCCGGAGCCCGAGAGGCGGAGGCCGGGACCGGGGCGGGGACCCCGGAGGGCGCCCGCCCGTCCCGGCGGCTGCCGTGGCAAGGTGGACGGATGACGCCCCACCGCGAGCTCTCCGCCGATCACCACCCCCGTGCCGGTTTCGAACCGTGGCCGGACACGCTCCGCGTCCACGCCGATCTCCTCGCGGCGAAGGCGCGCGTCTACGACCCCTGCGGGTTCACCTGCTCGCGGCCGGTCCCCGAGGCCGAGGGCGCTGCGTACGCCGCCCATGAATTCAGCCTCGACGGACGCGCCGTCCGGTTCCGCGCGGCCAAGACGACGCCCACCAAGGCCGGCCAGTTCGTCACCGTGTGGCAGAGGTCCCCGGGCGGGCCCATCCGGCCCTTCGACGCCGCGGATCCCGTGGACCTCTTCGTCATCGGCAGCCATGACGACCAGGGCTTCGGCCAGTTCGTCTTCCCGGTGGACGCGCTCCGCCGGCACGGCGTCGTCTCGGTGGACGGATCCGGCGGGAAGCGGGGCTTCCGCGTCTACCCGCCCTGGGTGGCCACCGCGAACCGCCAGGCCGACCGCGCGCAGGCCTGGCAGGTGGAGTACTTCCTCCACCTGCCTTCGGACGGCCCCGCCGACCCGGCCCGCGCCCGGGAGCTGTACCGCCTGTAGCCGCGCGGGTCAGCCGGTGGCGGCCGGCGACCGCGTCGGGGCCTCGCGCTGGTGCGGGACCGGGGGCAGCGCCGACGACTGCAGGTCGTCGCGGTGGAGTGAGACCGTCCGGGTCGGAGCGGGGATCGAGATGCCCTCCGCCCGGAATCGCTCGTGCAGGCGCTTGATGAACTCGTGCTTGATCCGGTACTGGTCGCTGAACTCGCCGACACCCAGGATCACCGTGAAGTTGATCCTGGAGTCCGCGAACGTGTGGAACCGGACGGCCCCTTCGTGCTCGGGGACCGCGCCGTTGATGTCGGCCATCACGCTGTCGACCACTTCGAGGGTCACCCGCTCGACGTGCCCCAGATCGCTCTCGTAGCCCACACCCACCTGGACCGGGATCGACAACTGCTGTTCCGGCTGCGTGAAGTTGGTCATGTTCGTCCGCGCGAGCCGCCCGTTCGGGATGATCACCAGGTTGTTCGACAGGTTGCGGACCACGGTGTTGCGCCAGTTGATGTCGACGACGTACCCCTCCTCGCCACTGCTGAGGCGGATGTAGTCACCGGGCTGCACGGTCTTCGAGGCGAGGATGTGGACGCCCGCGAAGAGGTTCGCCAGGGTGTCCTGCAACGCCAGGGCCACCGCCAGACCGCCCACGCCGAGGGCGGTGACCAGCGGCGCGATGGACACGCCCATGGTTTCGAGCGCGACGAGCACACCCATCACCAGCACCACGATCCGCGTGATGTTGACGAAGATGGACGCCGATCCGGCCACTCCGGTCCGCGACCCCGCCACGGACTGGACGAGACCCGCGACGACCCGGGCAACGCCGAACGTGGCGATGAGGATGAGCACGGCGGAGAGGGACTGGTTCACGAACCCCAGGACCCGCGTGGTGAGCGGCAGGGTCGAGGCGGCCACCGCGACACCGGCGATGACGGCCGCCCAGGGCACCAGCGTGCGCAGCGCATCGACGATGATGTCGTCCCCGCTCCACCGGGTCCGCTCGGCGTGCCGGCCCAGCCAGCGCATCAGGGCGCGCAGCAGCAGCCCGGCCAGGGCGCCCGCGGCCACCGCGATCCCGGCCACCAGCCAGTCGTGCAGGACGAGTTCCCGGTTCAACGGACGCCCTCCGCTCGGCGCCGGACGGGGAGAGCGGCGACGGGCGCTGCGGGCCGTCGTATGAGGTGTGTCGTCACCTTGTCACCTGTCAGTTTGTCGTGCATGGAGCTTCGTTCGGCGCGTGTACGCATTCCGGAACGGGCTGCCATCCTGCCCCATGGGCCGAGGGACCACTGCAGGCGGGCCGGTGCCGGGGAAGTCGCGGCAGCGGGACGCCGCACCGCCCCGGGCCGCCAGGTCCTAGCGGGGCGCGGTGGCCGGGATCGTGGCTTCCGGCGTGTTCCAGCCGGAAATCCTGATCCGGGGCGCGGCCCCGTGCAGATCTGCGGTGCGGTACGTCGCCGTCAGGGTCGCCGACTCACCGGGCCAGAGGCTGATCTGGTTGTCGGACCACCGGACGGGCAGGACGGGGACGTTCCCGCCGTCGACCAGGTGGAGGTCGGTGAGGAGGGCCGGGGTGTTCCGGGTACCGGTGTTCCGCACGGTGACGACGGTCGTGGAGGTCGGCGCCGCGCCGGAGCCCGTGGTCGTCGTCGCCGTCGCGGACACGGACGCCTGCGCCATGGACCGCAGCCCGGTGAGGTCGGCGTAGGCGGTGGTCGGCGTGTGGTACCAGTCGCTCTCGTCATATTCGAGGACATCCCGGCGCGTGGAGAGCCAGTACACGTTGCGGCTCACCTCGCGGCCCGCGGCGTCGGTCAGCACCAGCCGCGCGAGATGGGTGGTGGACAGCCCCTCCACCGACGCCGGGAGGGTCAGCGCGATGGTCCTCGCACCATCTCCGCCGACGCCCAGACCGGTCACGGTCCGGTCGTACTTCTGCGTCCCGTCGGTGTTGAAGAGGGAGACCCGCGCGGTCAGCCCCGACACCGCCGCCGCGCGGCGGTTGACGACGGCCACCGTGCGGTCGTCGTAGGAGTACTGGACGTGCAGCGGCTCGTTCGCCTTCTTCGCGCCGAAGTAGGCGCCGCCCTGGTCGAGACGGCGGTCCACGAGCTGCCAGTGCAGCGAGGTCCAGCCGCTGTTGAACATCCAGTAGACCACGCCCGTCGACGGCTTCGAGGCATCGGTGGCGTTGCGCGCGTACGCCTCGTACTGCGCGCGTACGTTCTCGTACTGGGCGAGCTGCGCCTTGGCGACGTAGTCCTCAAGGCTGCGCGGGACGCCGTACCGGGCGCTCAGCGCATCGTCGTACAGCTTGAGGGTGGCGTAGGTGCGGGAGGGGGAGCGGTGGTACTGCGGTGCGGCCGGATCCTTCCAGAGCGCGGTCAGCTCGGCCGGGGACATCATGCGACGCAGGGTGTCGAGGGTGGGGATGTCGGGGCCGGCGCTCGTCTCGGAGTTGAAGCCGGTGGCACCGCCCTCCCGTTTGTCGTACCAGTAGCCGGGCGGCACCCAGTCGTAGGGGCCGGGCATCCGCATCCCCGAAGGGCCGCTGAGCGGTGCCGACTCGGCGGCAGCGGCGGCGATCACGGGGGTGGGCCAGTCGGCGGCCTTCAGTGCGTCGACGTAGCCCTTCTCGATCTCCGCGTCCGGGGCGAAATCGCTGCCGATGAGGAAGGAGATGACGCTGGGGTGATCGCGCAGACGGGCGGCCTCGGCCGTCATGGAGGCCTTGGCGACCGGATGATCGGCGTCGGTCCAGCTCTCTCCCGCCTCGCTGCCGTTGACCTCGCCCTCCCATTTGGTACAGCACTGCCAGCCCGGCAGGGTGAGGATCCCGTACCGGTCGGCGAGGTCGAAGAACTCGTCTGGTTCGAGGTGGCCTTCCAGGCGCAGGGTGTTGAGGCCGAGGTCGCGCGCGTACGCCACCCGGTCCTCGGTGTAGACCGGGTCCCAGCGCAGCAGCTCGTCGGGGGACCAGCCGGCGCCCCGGATCAGCAGCGGCCGGCCGTTCACGGAGTACTGGCGGGCGCCGTCGCCGTTCAGCGGGGCCTGCACGCTGCGGATGCCGAAGCCGTGGCGGGAGCGGTCGGAGAGGGCCCCGGTTCCGGCTCCGGCTGCGGTGTCCGCGCCCGGCACGGTGACCGTCAGGTCGAGCGCGTACAGCTCCTGCGCACCCATCCCGGCGGGCCACCACACGCGCGGCGAACCGAGGTGCAGCTGCGGGGTGTCGGCCGGGCTGAAGGCCACCGTCTTCGTCTCGTGGGCACGCAGGGGCACGTCCCGGCGGAACGCGATGCCGGTGCCGATGGCGCCGGAGACCGTGGCGGTGACGGCCCCGGCCGAGTCGTTGCGGACCTGTGCCTTGACGGTCAGGTCCGCTGTCACCGGGGACGGCAGCGCCAGGCTGGTCAGGACGTGTGCGTCCCGCAGGGCGACGGGACCGCCGCGCCGCAGGAGCACGTCGCGGACGATGCCCATGTTCTCGTCCGGGGGAGGCTGCAACCAGTCGAGCCAACCCATGGTGAGGTTCTTGCGGGGATTGTTGGGCTGGATCCGGAAGGCCACCGCGTTGGCGCCGGCCCGCACCAGGCCCGTGACGTCGAACTCGTGGCGGGTGTACGCGCCGACGACCGCGGACGCGGTGGCGATCTGCTGCCCGTTGACGAACACGTCCGCCGCGGAGACCACCCCGCTGAAGTCCAGGTAGGTACGCGAGGAGGTGTCGTCGACGGTGAACTCGGCGCGGAACCACCACGGCACGGCGAAATCGGCGGCCGGGATGCGCTGCTGGTTGGTGGAGTAGAAGGGGTCGGGGTACTTGCCGTCGGCGACCAGGGCCGCGAGCACGGTGGAACGGGGCCCGGCCGGGTACCAGCCGGCCGTCCGGTAGCCCGGGGCGGAGACGGCGGCCGCCGAGTCGGAGACCTCGGCCGTCGACCGGATGGCGTACCCGGACAGAGGGGTGCTGCTCCCCGGCGCCGCGGGGACGGCGGTCACCGCCCGTACGAGCCCTGCCCGAGGGGAGGGAGCCGCAGCCGGAGCGCCCGCGACCAGGGCCCCCAACAGGCTGAGCACGGCCAGGACCGCGCATTCCCATCGGACGGCACGAGCAACACGGACGGGACGGACGGGGGAGGGGAACACGGTGGTCTCCGGGGAGGCTGGCCGGGAGTCCGCGCCGAACGCGCTGGAGGAGCGGCCTCAACCTAGCGAACCGGAGCGCGCCGGACCGGTGAACGCGCCGCACGCGTTCCGGCCGATCCCCCTGGCAGGCCCGCGCGTGGGGCGGACCGGTCTCGGGCCCGCCCACCCATGTGATGCCGCGCGGCCGGGTCCGGCCTACGGCGCGAGTTCGTAGTCGAACCAGATGCGGTGCGTGCCGTCGGCGTCGACCGCCATGCCGCCGGTCCCCGTGATTCCGGCCAGCTCACCCGTACCACTGGACGGCACGATGACGAAGAACTCGCTCTGTCTGCCCTCACCCAGGGTGGTGGCGGAGTGCGCGAAGTTGAAGGCGCCCTCCAGCCCGTCGAGGACCCCTTCGAAGGACTCCATCGCGACGTACGTCCCCGTACCCCGGGCATGGTCGAACGCGGAGGTGAACAGCGTGGCGGAGCGGCCGGTCACCTCGCCCTCGTACTCCTTGCGCATTGTGGCGACACCGACAGGCATCGCGGTCTCGATCCCCGGGCCCGATACTGCGGCCGGGGTGAACTCGGCAACGGTGAATGTTCCTGAAACTCGCATGCCCGGATCGTATGGGCCGCCACTGACAACGCACCGGCTTCAGGCCGCCAGGGCGGCGGTGATCACGAGCGGCGGCTCCGCCCGTTCCGCTGTCCACGCGTAGCGCTCCACGAGAGCCGGGTCGGCGACGGCCACGGCCTCGTCCACGGTCGGCCGGCGCTGGGTGACCTCACGGAAGCGGGCGCCGCGGAGAAGATCCGGCAGCTGGTCGACGGGCCAGGCATGGTTGCGTACTTCCTGCCAGGATCCGTCGGTGCGCCGCAGCCGCAGCGGCATCTCCTCGCCCGGCCGGTACGCGGCCCCCGCCGTGCCCACGCGCAGCGATGCGTACTCCAGGCCCGTGCAGGCGGGGTCGGTGGTCAGCAGCACGAGCGGGGCTCCGGGCCGCAGCAGCCGGCGGATCTCGGCGAACACCCCGAGCACGGCTTCCTCGGTCGGCAGCGACGCCAGTACGTGATTGCACATCACCGCGTCCGCGCACCCGTCGGGCAGGCCGGTCACCCGCCCGTCCCTGACCAGGTGGAACTCCGCCACCGCCGCCGCCGTGCTCCGGGCCAGCGCCAGCATCTCGGCGGACGTGTCCACCCCCAGCACCCGTGCGCCCAGCACACGCGCCGCCCGGTCGGCCACCCTTCCGGGCCCGCAGCCGTAGTCCACGAGCACCCCGTCCTCGCCGATCCGGCGGGACAGCGCCTCGAACACGAACGGATAGCCGAGCAGCCAGTCCGTGGCCGCCTCCACCGCCGCGAACGCCTCTGCCCCGGCAGGACCGGACCAGGCGCCGCCCTCTTGCATGTGTTCTTCCGACCCGTTGCTCACAGCTCCCCACTATCGGCCCGCCGGGCCGGGCGAAGGCAGCGGCGCGCCCGTCCGGCACGCGTCGCACCGCCCCGGAACGGGTCCACAGGCCGCTGCGCTCAGGCCGCGCGAACGGGTCCGCCAAGTGGGGCGAGTGCGCTCCTCCACCGGGGCGGCTGATGCTTCCCGCACCGAAGGGCGGGCAGTGTGGTGGCTCCGGCCCCCGCTCCGGCTCCGGCCCTCGCGGAGCCTTACGACGCGAAAGGCACGCCATGACCTCGCCCGTCGGCAGCGAGCTGCTCCCGAATGCCCGCGAGCTGTTCGACATCCCCGACGGCATCGCCTACTTCAACACCGCCAGCCTCGCACCGACCCTGCGCACCGGTCTGACCGCGGGCGAGACCGCGCTGCACCGGCGCGCGCAGCCCTGGCGGATCCAGAGCGCCGACTGGTTCAGCACGGCCGAGGAGCGCAGAGCGCTGTTCGCGGACCTCATCGGCGCGGCCGCCGACGACATCGCCCTGGTGCCGGCGGCCAGCTACGGGTTCGCGGTGGCCGCCGCCAACCTGACCGCGCGGGCCGGCAGCCGGGTCCTGGTCCTCGACGGCGAGTACCCGTCCGGGATCTACACGTGGTGGCGGTTCGCCGAACGTACGGGGGCCTCGGTGCTCACCGTCCCCCGAGAGCCCGGCCAGACCTGGACCGAAGCCGTCCTCGACGCACTCGACGACACCGTGGCCGTGGTCTCGGTGCCGCGGGTCCACTGGACCGACGGCGCCCTGCTCGACCTGGACCGGATCGCCGAAACCACCCGGTCGGTCGGCGCCGCGCTGGTCGTCGACGCCAGCCAGTCCGCCGGGGCGATCCCGATCGACATGCACACGCTGCGGCCGGACTTCCTCGTCAGCGTCGGCTACAAGTGGCTGCTCGGCCCCTTCGGGCTGGGCTACCTGTACGTGGCCCCGGCCCATCAGCAGGGGAAGCCGCTGGAGGAGAACTGGATCCTGCGCAGCGACTCCGAGGACTTCGCGCGGCTCGTCGACTACCGCGCCGAGTACCAGCCCGGGGCCCGTCGCTTCGACGCGGGCGCGCGCACCGCCTTCGAACTCACCCCGATGGCCATCGCCGCCCTGGAACAGCTGTCGGTCTGGAGCGTTCCGCGGATCGCCGTCACCCTGGCGGCGACCACGGCCCGCATCGCCTCGGCGGCCCGGGAGCGGGGTCTGCCCGTGCCGGCGCCGCGGGGCCCGCACATGCTCGGCATCACGGTGCCCGCCGTGATCCAGCAGCGTGTGGTGGCTGCGCTGGAGCAGGCGAACGTGTTCGTCGGGGCCCGCGGCCCGGCCATCCGCATCAGCCCCCATCTCCACACCACCGGCGCCGACATCGACCAGCTGCTGACCGCGCTGGACGCCGCCTTGAACCGGGCGTGAGCCGGCCCTGGCGCGGTGGCACGCTCAGGAAGAAACGCGCGGCCGTGCGTTGGGTGCCGACGTCCCATCGCACCTTGAACACGGCTTTCGCACAAGCGAGTTCGGAGGTCGATGTTGAGATCGAACAAGCTGTCCCGCCCCAACACCGCTGCTGCCCGTCATGAACGCCCGGGCCTCGTCCGACGCCATCCACGCGGCGGCCGACCTCGCGGTGGATGTCGTTGACCTGTCCGACGATGTCGCTCATGGCACCTCTCCACGTTCCCGTACCCGCCGCTCCCGGCGGCCCTGCACGGGCTCCGTGCCCGGCGCGTCCCCGTAGACATGCCGCCCTGCGGCCGCGGCGATCGAGTGAATCCGCTTCCCGGACTGACACGCCACGGCAGGGTGCCGGGCGGACGCGAACGGGCCGGTACGGTCCGGTGCGACCCATCGAGGACGAGGAGGGCCGGACGTGCCCATCGCAACCGTGAACCCCGCGAACGGCGAGACGCTCAAGACCTTCGACGAACTGGGGGCCGAGCAGATCGAGCAGTGCCTGGCGGCCGCCCACTCCGCGTTCCGCGGCTACCGCACGACGGACTTCGCGGAGCGCGCCCGCCTCCTCGACCGCGCGGCCGACCTGCTGGACCAGGACCGGGACGACATCGCACGCACGATGACGATCGAGATGGGCAAGCCGCTCGCCGCCGCCCGGGCGGAAGCGGCGAAGTGCGCCAAGGCCATGCGCTGGTACGCGCACAACGCCGAGGAACTGCTGGCCGACGAGCACCCCGCGCAGGCCGAGGTCGCGGACGCCGGCGCCTCCCGCGCACGGGTCCACTACCGCCCCCTCGGCGTGGTCCTCGCCGTGATGCCCTGGAACTTCCCCTTGTGGCAGGTGGTCCGCTTCGCGGCGCCGGCCCTGATGGCCGGCAACGCCGGGCTGCTCAAGCACGCGTCCAACGTGCCGCAGACCGCGCTGTACCTGGGCGACCTCTTCGCGCGTGCCGGATTTCCCGACGGCGTGTTCCAGACCCTGCTGGTGTCCTCCCGCGCCGTCGAGGGCATCCTCCGCGACCCCAGGGTGGCGGCGGCGACCCTCACCGGCAGCGAGCCGGCCGGCCGGTCCGTCGCCGCGATCGCCGGTGACGAGGTGAAGAAGACCGTCCTGGAGCTGGGCGGCAGCGACCCGTTCGTGGTGATGCCGTCGGCGGACGTCGAGCGGGCCGCGGCGGTCGCGGTCACGGCACGGGTGCAGAACAACGGCCAGTCCTGCATCGCGGCCAAGCGGTTCCTCGTACACGCCGATGTCCACGAGGAGTTCACGCGCAGCTTCACGGCCCGGATGGCCGCACTGGCCGTCGGCGACCCCCTGTCGGAGTCCACGGACGTCGGTCCGCTCGCCACCGAGCAGGGCCGTGCCGATGTCGAGGAGCTCGTCGACGACGCCGTACGGCGCGGGGCGACGGCCCTCTGCGGGGGCCGACGGCCGGCGGACCTGCCGGCGGACCTGTCGCGGGGCTGGTTCTACGAACCGACCGTCCTCACCGGGATCACCCCCGAGATGCGCATCCACCGCGAGGAGGCGTTCGGCCCGGTGGCCACCGTGTACCGGGTCCGGGATCTGGACGAGGCGGTGGAGCTCGCCAACGACACCCCCTTCGGCCTGAGCTCGAACGTCTGGACCCGCGATGCGGCCGAACAGGAACGCTTCGTACGGGACATCGAGGCCGGCGGAGTCTTCTTCAACGGCATGACGGCTTCCCACCCGGCGCTTCCCTTCGGCGGGGTGAAGCGCTCGGGCTACGGGCGCGAGCTCTCGGGTCACGGCATCCGCGAGTTCTGCAACGCGACGACGGTGTGGCACGCGGCCGAGCCAGGCAGCGCCTCGTAGCCGCCGAGTGGCCTCACGAGATCGAGCCCGCTGCCAAACTCGCCGCCGTACGGCTCGTCGAGGCGCTGGGGCCTGGCCGACGGGCCGGGGCGAGCCGCGCAACGCGGCGGCGCGGGCCGCGGCGCCGGGCAGTCACCGCCCTGCACCCGGGGCGCCCGGGGGCCCGCGGTGGCGCTCGGCGCCCCGGCGGGCGGTGCTCGCCCAGCCCCGGATCGAGCTGCCGCCCGCATCGGCCGGGGACATCCGCTGAACGTGTCCGGCACCGGCCGGCCGAGCGGCCACCCGGTCGGCCGTGCCTTCGACGTCTGGCGCATCGACGGCCGTCCCGTCGTCGACCCGGCGACTCCGGGCAGCCTCGTCGCCGCGTTCATGCGTTCGGCCGCGACCACGGGCTCGTACAACGCTGGTGGCCCCGTGCAGCTTTCCGGCGGAGACCGGGCGAACCAGTTCTTCTCCGACGCCACGCATCACGACCACGTACACATCGGGTTCGCCACCTGACAGCGTCCTCGTTTCGGCACACGGCTGAACACGCCCGGCTTCCGGGGCGGATGCTTGTAGCATTCCTGCCCATGTCGAAGCCTGACGACCTGCTCGTTGCCATCGCCGCCGCGGTGGAGTCGCAGCAGACCAATCAGATGTCGTTGACCGTCCTGGTGCAGGGGGCCGTCATCACCGGCCGCCTCGCCCCCGAGAGCGCGTGGCGCCGGAGGGTGGCCGAAGTCCTGGCGGATTCGGACCGGCTCGGTCCGTTCGCCGGCCTCTTCATGGACTCCGAAGGGAAGGGCGGCTCCCGGCGCGGCGAACCACAGCCTCCTCCCTCGTACCTGCACTTCCACGTCGCCAGGATCCTCCAGGGCACCGTGGGCATCCCCGAGACCGGCGGGATGTACCGGATCGCGATCAAGGACGTCAGCGCCTGGACGATGGGTGACTTCAGCTATTCCGAGCCCTGACGGGCGTCCCGTCGCACCCCTGCGGCGGGACGCGGACCGAGCCACGCACCCGGGTCCGATCGCGTGCTTCCCATGCATGAAATGCGGCATTGATGGTAGACGCAGGGAGTCCTGGTGCACTCGGGTACCGGGCGCTGGGAGGTTGTCGTGATTATCCTCGGAGTGATCCTGCTGGTCATAGGCTTCGTCACCGGACTCTCGATCCTGTGGACGATCGGCCTGATTCTCGTCGTGGTGGGCCTCGTCCTCTGGCTTCTCGGCGCTGTCGGACACGCGGTGGGCGGCCGGAAGCACTACTACTGACGCTGTCTGTCCGTCCGCCGGGCCGCGCCGGTACGCACGAAGACGCCTTGCCGCGGTTCGCAGCGGCCCGCCGCCCGCCCGGGCGGCGGGCGCTGCCGGGGGCCGGGTTCGAGGAGACGACCAGGGCCCGCACCCGGGCGGGGCCCAGGCGCCGTGCCACCTCG
>NZ_JBEORW010000006.1:252391-262668 GCF_040302565.1 Streptomyces sp. NPDC097981 | reverse complement strand
TCAGCCACCGCGCCTCCAGCGGTCGAAATGAACGTCACCGCACATCCAACCGCCACGACCACCAACCCGGCGAACCTATGCGGTCACAGCACTAGTCGCTCGCGATCGCGTTCAGTACGTTCATCCGCCCTGCCCGGAAGGCCGGGACCAGTGCGGCGAACAGGCCCACGAAGGCCGACCCGGCGAACACGCCGATGATCGTCGGCCAGGGGATCTCCAGCACCTTCAGGCCCTGGAGGGCGAGCAGCTGCTGCGCGGTGGCTCCCCAGCCCATGCCCAGGCCGAGGCCGAGGAGGGCTCCGAAGAGGGCGATGACCACCGACTCCAGGCGGATCATGCGGCGCAGCTGGCGGCGGGAGAGGCCGATGGCGCGCATGAGGCCGATCTCGCGGGTCCGCTCGACCACCGAGAGGGCGAGGGTGTTCACGACACCCAGGACCGCCACGATGATCGCGAGGGCGAGGAGCCCGTAGACCATGTTCAGCAGCTGGCCGACCTGGTCCTTGAGGGACTTCTTGTAGTCGGTCTGGTTGCGCACGTCGTACTGGGGGTACTCGGCGAGTGCCGCCTTGACCCCCGCGTACGCGGAGTCGGCCTTTCCGTCGGCGGCCTTGGCCAGCAGCATGAAGGGCCGGGGCATCCGGTCGGCCGGGATGTACTGCTCCGCGGTCGCGGTGCTGATGTACATCACGCCCTTGTCGATGTTGCCCTCGTCGGAAGTGATCGCGGCGACCTTCAGCTTGGCGGTCCGGCCCTGCGAGAAGGCGACCGTCATCTCGTCGCCGACCTTGACGTGGTGCTCGTCCGCGTAGATGGAGCCGACCGACATCGCGCCCTTGCCGTACGCCGCCGCGTGCTCGCCGGCCACCATCTTGCGCCGGACGTCCTTGACGTAGGTGGGGTCGTTGACGCTCAGGAAGCCGTCCCCGGCGGAGCCGTCGGGGGCGGTGATCTTCGCCTTCACCTCCCGGTACGCGGTGACGTGGTCGAGGTCCTTCGCACCGCGCAGCGCCTGCTCCGCCTGCGGGACGACCGGCTGCCGCGCCTGGGACTGGACGATGTAGTCCGCGCCGACCGACTTGTCGAGCTCGTCGGTGGCGGAGGCCACCATCGAGGAGCCGACCACCGACAGGCAGGCGACCAGCGCCAGTCCGATCATCAGTGCGGCGGCGGTGGCGCCGGTGCGGCGCGGGTTGCGCAGCGCGTTGCGCTCGGCGAGCCGGCCGACGGACCCGAAGGGGCGCAGCACGACGCCGGAGAGCAGCCGGACCACGACACCGGCGAGCAGCGGGCCGATCACGATGAAGCCGATGAGGGTGAAGAGCACGCCCAGGGCCAGCCAGAGCGAGCCGGGCGCGGCCTTTTCGGCGCCCGCGGCGAGGAACAGGCCCGCGCCGCCGATGCCGGTGAGGACCAGGCCGACGACGGCCCGGATGCGGCCGGCCTTCTTGTCGCCGGGAGTGCCGGCGTCGCGCAGGGCGGCCATCGGGGAGACCTTGCCGGCCCGGCGGGCCGGGATGAAGGCCGAGACGACGGTGACGATGATGCCGAGCACCAGGCCGACGACCGGCGTGGTCCAGGCGATGGTCAGGTCGTCGGTGGACAGGTGCATGCCCATCTGGCCCATGAGCTTCATCAGGCCGACGGCCAGGCCCACGCCGGCGCCGACGCCGAGGGCCGAGCCGACGAGGCCGAGCAGGAAGGCCTCGACGATCACGGACTTGAGCACCTGGCCGCTGTCGGCGCCGATGGCGCGCATCAGGCCGATCTCGCGGGTGCGCTGGGCCACCAGCATCGAGAAGGTGTTGAAGATCAGGAAGATGCCGACGAGGAAGGCGATCCCGGCGAAGCCGAGCATCACGTACTTCATGACGTTGAGGAAGGAGCCGACGTCCTTGCGGTTGGCGTCCGCGGCCTCCTTCGCGGTCTGCAGCTTGTACGTGTCCGCGCCGACGGCAGCGGCGACGTTCTGCTTGAGCTGCTCGTCGCTGACGCCGTCCTTGGCGGTGACGTTGACGTGCGTGAAGAGGCCCGGTCCGCCGAGCAGCTTCTCCTGCGCGGTGGCGGTGTCGAAGTAGACGATCGCGGCGCCCGGGTTGGTCACGGTGAAGGTGGCGATACCGCTGATCCTGGCGCGGATGTCGCCGGTTACGGCGATGGTGCGCAGCTCGTCGCCCAGCTTGAGGTGGTGCTTCCCGGCGGTGTCGGCGTCGACCATCATCTCGGCCGGGCCGCGCGGCGCCCGGCCGGAGGTGATCTTCATCGACTTGAGTTCGTTGTCGTTCCAGTTGCCCGCGATGGTCGGGGCACCGGTGGTCGAACCGAGGTTCTCGTTCTTGGCGTTGACGACCGTGACGGACATCGAGACGACGCCGCCCTCGGCGCCCTTGACGCCCTCGGCCTTCTTGACCTGCTCGACGGCCGAGGCGGGCAGCACCGCGGGCATGCCGCGGTCCGGGGTGTCCTCGCCGCCCTCGGCCTTCTTCGGGCTGACCGTGACGTTGGAGTTGGTGACGGCGAACAGCTTGTCGAAGGTGGTGTTCATGGTGTCGGTGAACACCAGCGTGCCGCAGACGAAGGCGACGGAGAGCAGGACTGCGACGGCGGAGAGCGCCATCCGCCCCTTGTGCGCGACGAAGTTGCGCCGCGAGGTCTTCAGTACGGTGTTGGCGCTCACGAGGTCCGCCCGCGCGCGTCGAAGTCCTTCATCCGGTCCAGCACCTGGTCGGCGGTGGGCCCGTACATCTCGTCCACGATCCGGCCGTCGGCCAGGAAGATCACGCGGTCCGCGTACGAGGCGGCCACCGGGTCGTGCGTGACCATCACGATGGTCTGGCCGAGCTCGTCCACCGAGCGGCGCAGGAAGCCGAGGACCTCGGCGCCGGCCCGGGAGTCCAGGTTTCCGGTGGGCTCGTCGCCGAAGATGATCTGCGGGCGGGCCGCGAGGGCGCGGGCGACGGCCACGCGCTGCTGCTGGCCGCCGGAGAGCTCGGTCGGGCGGTGCTTGAGGCGGCCCGCGAGGCCGACGGTCTCCACGACCCGGTTCAGCCACTCCGCGTCGGGCTTGCGGCCCGCTATGTCCATGGGGAGCGTGATGTTCTCCAGGGCGTTGAGCGTGGGCAGCAGGTTGAAGGCCTGGAAGATGAAGCCGATCCGGTCGCGGCGCAGCTGCGTGAGCTTCTTGTCCTTCAGCCCCGTGATCTCGGTGTCGTCCAGGTGGATCTGACCGCTGGTCACCGTGTCGAGACCGGCGAGGCAGTGCATCAGCGTGGACTTGCCGGAGCCGGAGGGGCCCATGATCGCCGTGAACTGGCCGCGCTTGATGTCGACGTCCACCTCGTCGAGTGCGACCACGCGGGTCTCCCCGGCGCCGTAGGCCTTGACGACCTTGCGCGCCCGGGCCGCGACGGCTCCATGCCCTCCAGTACCCCCGTGCCTGGTTTCGGTCATAGCCGTTGTCACGGTGCTTCCCCTCGTTCGTTGCGCTGCCGTCTGCGGCCGCGGCGTTGGTGCCGTCGTGAAGTCTGGAACGCGGAGGCGGCCGGCGCGCTGGTGCCCGTCGCCGTATCCACCGGGGGGTTAACCCCACCCCCGCTCATATGAACCAGTTAAGGACATCGCGGGGCGGTCCTCCTCCTCCGCCGGGACGAATGGCCCCTGGACCCTTGTGAGGAGCAACCCCTAGGGGTTCTCCCCCTCCAGGGGGAGGGGACCCTGGGGGATACCGCCGGATACACCGTGATGAGAAGGTGTTCCCCGCAGATGCGTGCACGGTGAAAGGATCTTGGTGGGCGCGGAGGAGAGCACGGGCGGACACACCGGGGACGCCACCGGGAAGAGCGGTAACGCCGCCGACGGGGGCGGGGTTTGCGCCAAAACCGGCGGAACCGGCGCCTCCGCGGATCCCGGCCCCCCGACACCGCGCACCGCCCTGGTCGCCGCCCTCATGCTGAGCATGGGCCTCGTCGCCCTCGACAGCTCCATCGTCTCCACCGCCGTCCCCCAGATCGTCGGCGACCTCGGCGGCTTCTCCGTCTTCTCCTGGCTCTTCGCCGGCTACCTCCTCGCCATCACGGTCACCCTCCCCGTCTACGGCAAGCTCTCCGACACCCTCGGCCGCAAGCCCGTCCTGATCTTCGGCATAACCCTGTTCCTCGTCGGCTCGCTGCTGTGCGCCCTCGCCTGGAACATGGCCGCCCTCATAGCCTTCCGCCTCGTCCAGGGGCTCGGCGGCGGCGCCCTCCAGGGCACCGTGCAGACCCTCGCCGCCGACCTGTACCCACTGGAGCAACGCCCGAGGATCCAGGCCAGGATGTCCTCCGTCTGGGCCGCCTCCGCCGTGGCCGGCCCGGCGCTCGGCGGATTCCTCGCGGCGTACGCCGACTGGCGCTGGATCTTCCTGGTCAACCTGCCGCTGGGCGGCCTCGCCCTGTGGCTGCTCGCCCGCCACCTCGCCGAGCCCGCACGGTCCGCCGGCCGCCGCGGCCCGATCGACTGGGCGGGCGCACTCGGCGTCTTCGCCTGCGGCGGACTGCTCCTCTTCGCGCTGGTCCAGGGCGGGGTCGCCTGGCCCTGGCTGTCCGCGCCCTCGCTCGGCCTGCTGGCGGCGAGCGCGGTACTGGCCGCCGTCGTCGTCCGGATCGAGCGCCGCGCCGCCGAGCCGATCCTCCCCGGATGGGTCTGGCGCCGGCGCACCATCGCCGCCGTGAACCTCGCCTTCGGCGCACTCGGCCTGCTCATGGTGGCCCCGATGGTGTTCGTCCCGACGTACGCCCAGTCCGTCCTCGGCCTCGGACCCGTCAGCGCCGGGCTCGTCATGTCCGCGATGACCCTCAGCTGGCCCGTGTCCGCCGCCCTCAGCCAGCACGTCTACCGGCGCATCGGCTTCCGCAACTCCGCGGCCGTCGGGATCTCGCTCGCCGCCGTGATCCTCTTCTCGTTCACGCTGCTCCCGTACCCGGCCCGGCCCTGGCAGCCCACACTGATCATGCTGCTGCTCGGCGCGGCCCTCGGCCTCTTCCAGCTGCCGCTGCTCATCGGCGTCCAGTCCACGGTGGGCTGGTCCGAGCGCGGCACGACGACCGCCTCGGTGCTCTTCTGCCGCCAGGTCGGCCAGAGCATGGGAGCCGCCCTGCTCGGGGCCGTCGCCAACGCGACCATCGCCGCCCGGCTGGCGCGCGCCCCGATGCCCGGACTGCCAGACCACCTCGACGGCGTGTCCAAGGCCCTCGACCGGCCGGGGCTCCTCCCGCAGGCCGCCGCCGACTACCTGCGCGAGGCGGTCGCCGCCGCCGTGAACCACATCTTCCTCGGCGCGACCGCCGCGGCCGTGGCGTCCCTGCTGGTCCTGCTGTTCGTGGCACCGCGGCGGTTCCCGATCCTGGAGGAGCAGCCCCGGGACTGAGGGGCACACCCCGCGCCCGCCCGCCATGGCCGCATGCCGCTTGCCGCTTGCCGCTTGCCGGGTTGTCATGACCCCGGTCAACGGAGTACACCTCGGAGTCCTGAATCCGAGATCCGCACCGGGGGACGCCATGACTTCCGCACTCCTCGCACTGGCCTTACTGGCGGCCCTGGCCGGGCCGATCGGCCTGCGGCTGCGCCGCCGTCCGGGCTTCATCACCGGCCGCGACGGCCGGCTCTCCACCTCCACCACCCTGGCACTGGCCTGGACGGTGATCCTGGTCTGGCTCCTGCTCACGATCCTCGCGTACGGGCTCACGGCGGGCGGCGGCGTCGGCTGGTTCGCCGGGGAACACGGCCCGCTCTCCTCCCTGACCACGGTGTACCTGCCCCTGCTCGGCGGCCCGTACCTGGCCCTGATCGCGGCCAAGACGGTCGTCGGCATCCGGGTGGAGAACGGCACCATGGCCAAGCCCGCCCCGAAGCCGACGGACTCCGGGCAGCGGCCGCTGCGCGAGCTCATCGCGAACGACAGCGGACGCACCGACCTCGTCGACCTCCAGTACGTGGCGCTCAGCGCGGTCACGATGCTGTACGTGGTGCTGTTCTTCCTCTCCGACGTGGGAGCCGGGCTCCCCCACCTGCCCGCCGAGATCTGGGCGCTCACGGGCGCCCCGGCCGGGGCGTACCTCGTCAACAAGATGGCCACGCGCGCGAATCCGGTGGTCACGGGCGTGTCGGTGGCGGGCTCCGCCCTGGTGGTGGAGGGCGGCGGCTTCGGCCCGGAGGCCCGGGTGGAGGTCGAGTCCACCGCACTGCCGACCGACTACGACCCGGCGACGGGCACCCTCACCGCCCGGCTGCCGGCCACGGCGCCCGCCGCCTTCACGGTCGTGGTCACCTTCCGCGGCCTGCGCAGCGACCCGTACCGCCACACGCCGGCCCCGGCAGCACCGGCCCAGGCCCCGGCCCCGGCCTCGCAGCCGGCGGGCTGACCCGCCCGAACCGGGGGCGGGCAGGTCAGGGGAGCTTCGCGAGGAACCCCCCGATCAGCGGGGCGATCTCCCCGAGGTGCGTCTCCAGCGCGAAGTGCCCCGCCCCCTCGAAGACGTGCACCTCGGCGTCCGGCGCATCGCGCAGGTACGCCTCCGCCCCCGCCGGGGTGAAGAACGGGTCCCCCGCGCCCCAGACGACCAGGACGGGCACCCTGGCGGCACGCAGCCAGGCCTGCCAGGCCGGGTAGTGGGCGAAGTTGGACGCGTAGTCGAAGGCCAGGTCGGCCTGTGCGTCGGCGCGCCCCGGCAGGCCGAGGTAGTGCACGTCGAGGGTCCAGCCGTCCGGGGAGACCAGGCTCGGGTCGGCGACTCCGGTCTCGTACTGGAAGCGGGTGCCCTCCGGGGTGAACAGCCCCCGCACCCGCTCCTCGTTGCCCGGCACGTCCCGCCGCAGTCCGGCGAACTCGCGGGCCGCGTCGGAGAGCCCCTCCTCGTACGCGTTGCCGTTCTGCACGATCAGGCCCGTCACCCGCTCGGGGCGCCGCGCGGCGAGCCGCAGCCCGACGGGGGCGCCGAAGTCGAAGACGTACAGCGCGAAACGGTCCAGCCCGAGGGCGTCGGTGAAACCCTCCACGATGTCGGCGAGCCGGTCGAAGGTGTACGTGAACCCGTCCGGGGTCTCGGTGCGGCCGAAGCCCGGGTAGTCCGGGGCGATCAGCCGGTACGGGGTGTCGCCGAGGGCGTCCATCAGCCGGGCGAACTGGTGCGAGGAGGTCGGGAACCCGTGCAGGAGCAGCAGGACCGGCCCGTCGGCCGGTCCGCTCTCGCGGTAGGCGACACGGACCCCGTGGACATCGGCGGTGCGGTGGCGGACCAGCTGCATCACATGCCTCCAATGACTTTGTTTCCATTAGTCTCACCGGAGATCCCTAATGGGTCAAGCGGCTTCGATATCATTAGATCCATGACCGCTGCCCCGACACCCGCGACCCCTCCGGTGTTCCCGCTCACCGGCGAGCCCCTCGTCCTGGACCTGCTCAACACCCGGCCCGCGGGCACGGACGACCTGATCGCCGGCCCGGAAGGCCTCGCGGCCTGGCTGACCCTCCAGGAAGCCCGCCTCGGGCCGGTCGCGAAGGCCGGCCCGGCGGAGGTGGCGGCCGTCCACGCCGTACGGGAGGCGGCCGGCGCGGCACTCGCGGCCGCGCGGCGCGGCGAACGCCCCCCGGCCGGCGCCCTGCGCGCACTCAACGAGGCCTCGGCGGGCGCCCCGGCCCACCGCGAGCTCGTCTGGATGCCGGAAACCGGCCTGACGGCGGCCCCGCACCGCGCGGGCACCCCGGCCCGCCGGCTCGCGGCGGAACTGGCCGAGGCGGCGGCGGACCTGCTGACCGACCCCCGGGTGCGCGGCGTACGGGAATGCGAGGGGGCGGACTGCGTCCTGCTGTTCCTGCCGGCACACCCCAGGCGGCGCTGGTGCGTGGCCTCCGCCTGCGGCAACCGCGCCAGGGTCGCCCGCTACTACGCCCGCCACAAGCCCTGACCGGGCGGGCCGGACGCGCCGCAGAGCCGGGCCGGGCCGGGCCGGGCCGGGCGAGGCAGGGTCCGGGCCGGCCCTGGCGGATCGGGCCGGGAACAGGGCGGCGCCGGAGGTCAGCCCTCCGCCGGGGCACGGCCCGTCAGAGCCGCCAGACTGGACCGCACATGGTTCATGTGGGCCCGCATCTCCTCCTGCGCCTCCTCGTGCTCCCGCAGGATCCGGTCCGTCTCACGCCCCGTACGCTCCTCCGCGACCCGGGCCTCCGCGATCAGCTCCGCGGCACGCGCCTCGGCATCCTCCTGCCCGTGCCGCGCCGACTCCTCCGCCTCCGCACCATCACGCCGCGCCTGCGCCAGCCGGCCCTCCGCGCTCTGCTCCAGCTCCGCGTTACGGGCCTCCAGATCGGCCTCCCGGGCCGCCAGCTCCCGCTCCGCCGCGTCCCACCGCTCCACGTGCTCCTGCTCGCGGTCCGCCAGCAGCGCGTCCGACCGGCGCCGCATCTCCACCAGCGCCGCCTGCGCCTGCGACCGCCACCCCGCCGCTTCGTCCCTGGCCTCCGCCCGGACCGCGTCGGCCTCCCGCTCCGCCCGCAGCAGCCCCTGCCGCGCCCGGACCTCCGTCTGCTCGCGCACCGCCTCCGCGTCCTGCCGCGCCAGCTCCGCCACCCGGTCCGCGTACGCCTCCGCCGCGCCCATCGCGTCCACCGCGTCCGCCCGCGCGTCCCGGCACACGGCCTCCGCCTCCTCCTCCACCAGCAGCAGGATCCGGCGGGCGCGCTCACTCAGCTCGTCGTACGTCTGCGGAGCCAGCGCGGCCACCGCCTCGCGCAGCCGCCCCGCCTCCTCCTCCATCCGCTTCGCCAGGACCGTCAGCCGCGCCACCCGCTCCCAGGCCTCGTCCCGGCTGCCGGAGAGCCGGGCGAGATACCGGTCGACCTCTTCCGTGCGGTAGCCGCGACCTCGTACGGTCGCGAAACCCGGTCCGTGAGGTGACATGGGAGCAGTCATCCTGAAGCGCCTCTCTCGGGGGGATTCCTGTCAAGGATGCGCCATTTGCTCTCCGAAGCCGGAATGGCCGGGCCGGGACCCCTCACGAGGGTCCCGGCCCGGCCATTCAACTGATCATCCGGTCAGAGCAGTCCGTCCCACATCTGCTCCAGGAGCACCGACCACCAGCTCTCCGGCGAGGCCAGCGCCGCACTGTCGAGCCCCGCCAGATTCGTCTGGAAATCGACGGTCCAGCGCCCCGCCTGCTCCGGCGTCAAATGCTGACGCAGACGCCACATGTGACCCAGCATCGCCAACGACCGGGCGAACTGCGGCAGGCTCGAATTCACGAACTGCGGCGGCACCGGCGCACCACCCGGACCGGCCTCCACCGGAACCGCCACTATGTGCGCCGTCCCGTACTGCACACACAACGCCTTGCCGAAGTCACTGCCCACCACGAGGTACGAACCAGCATCGGACGCCGGCTGCACCTGCCGCTGCGCCGCCAGCTCCGCCAGAGTCGGCACCGGCTGACCCGGCACCGCCTGCGCCCAGAAGAACGGCCCGAACTCCGTCGGCAGACCCGCCCACACCAGGGTCTGCGCCACGATCTCCGGCACACCCTGACGGGACACCGCCCGCTGATCGAATCGGAACACGCCCTGCGGACCGAAGGCCCCGGCCAGCTCCGCGCCGATCGCGTCCAGCGGAATCGCCGGCTGGAGCGGCACCTGCTGCAGCGGTGCCCGTACCGGCGCAGGACGCGCCGGGCCGTCCGCCACCTGGTGCAGCTCACCCTGATGGGTCAGCAGATGCCGCATGCCCTGCTGACGGCCCGCATGGTCCTTGCCGTACGGGGCCACGCTCGTGATCCGGACCTGAGGCCAGGTCTCCCGGATCATCCGCGCGCAGTAGCCGCCGGGCAGCTCGCACGACTCCAGCTCGGTGTGCAGCTCCAGCACCTGCTGCGGCGGCACGTTCATCGCGCGCAGCTCGTGCAGGATCTGCCACTCCGGGTGCGGCGTACCCGGCGCGGAACGCCGGATGAGCTGCTGCTCGGAGCCGTCGGGCGCACGGTAGCGGAGCACGGCCTGGTAGCCCGGACCGACCGTGGGCACACCGGCGGGCACCGGGGGCTGCGCCGCGGGACCGCCCTGCGGCTGCCCGGGCGGACCGGGAGGCGTGGGTACGCCGGGACCCGCGAGCATGGTGGCGGCCTGATGGGCCTGGCCACCGGGGGCCCCGGGCGGGCCGGGCGGCGCCGGCGGCTGACCGGCGCCGCGAGCACCCGGGGCGCCGGGCGGACCGGGAGGCGCGGGCGGCTGACCCGTCACCGCAGGACCGGCCAGC
>NZ_JBEORW010000006.1:124397-252292 GCF_040302565.1 Streptomyces sp. NPDC097981 | reverse complement strand
CATCGTCGCGGCATGATCCAGCCCACGCCCCAGCGAACCCGGAGCACCCGGCGGACCCGGAGGCGCCGGCGGCTGACCCGCACCCGGAGCACCCGGCGGACCGGGAGGCGCCGGCGGCTGACCCGTCACCGCAGGACCGGCCAGCATCGTCGCGGCATGATCCAGCCCACGCCCCAGCGAACCCGGAGCACCCGGCGGACCCGGAGGCGCCGGCGGCTGACCCGCACCCGGAGCACCCGGAACACCCGGCGGACCGGGAGGCACCGGCGGCTGACCCGCCGCAGCCGGACCCGCCGCCATCGGCGCGGCATGGTTCGGCCCGCCACCGGGCGCGCCAGGAGCGCCGGGAGCACCAGGCGCACCGGGCTGCGCCGCCGGAGGCGTGCCCGGCCGGGACACATGGGCCCGGCTCGTCGGCGCATCGGCGATGGCCCCCGGGCCCGCATCGGCCCCGAGGTGCACCGCCGGCGCGATCGCGGTCTTCGGGAGCTGGCTGCCCCCGGCCATCAGCGTGGTCTTGGCCTCCGAAGCCGCCCCGGACGGCGGAGCCATGTCCTCCAGATCCGACCCCGACAGCGGCGGCGCGAACACCGTCGCCGGCAGCGCCACGGACCCGTCGTCCGCACCGGAGTTCACATCGGTCCCGGCCCACGGCGTGGCCCCGGCCGGCACCCCGTCGTTGGCGGTCGGCTCGTACGGCACCTCGCGGCGCAGCGGCACCGCCTCCACAGGCTCGGACGCGGACAGCTGCACCGGAGCCGGAGCCACCGGATCCGCAACAGCCGCCGGTGCCGGTGCGGCAGGCGCGGGCGCCGGCGGAATCCCCGCCCGGTCCGCGGCCTCCTGGAGCCACTCCGGCGGGCTCAGCATGAACGAGGTCTGCTCCGAGTCGATCCGCGGCGTCGGCACCGAAGCCTCCGCCGCCGGCCCGGCCGCAGCCCCGTACTGCTCCTCGTACCGGCGGATCACCTCACCCACCGGCAGTCCGGGCCACAACGTCACCTCGCCGCTGTCCCGCGCGATGACCAGCCGCTGCCGGCCGCCACCGGACACCGGACCGCCCGCGCGGTCCTCCGCCCACACCACGAACCCGAGCCCGAACTCCCGCACCCGCACCTCCCGGTGCTGGTAGGCGGGCAGGTCCCCGTTGATCCACTCCTCGGCGCGCTCCTGCGCCTGCGCAAACGTCACCATCGCGCCGTCACCCCTCCACCGGTGCCGCACCGGACACGGGAACCGCACGTGCGAATCCGCCGTCCACCATCAAACCGGCCACCGTTTCCAACTCCGGCGGGTTGCCCGCCAATCGCTCCAGAAAGGCATCGAAATCGGCACCGCACGGCAGCAACAACCGCTCCACGCGCTCCTGTACCGACCAGCCGTCCCGGTCGCGGGCGTCGTCGTACGGCGAGAACCACACCGAGCCGATCGCCTCGCCCTTCACCTTCACCGCGAGCAGACCCCCCTGCACGAAGGCCACACACAGGTAGTCCTTCGTCAGGTGGTCCCGCAGACACTTGTTGACGTACACGAGGTCGTTGACCGCCGCCTCCTCACGCACCGTGAAGAAGGGCTGGTCCACCAGCAGACCCAGGTCCACATCGAGCCCGGCGCCCACCGGCGCGCAACCACCCGCGGCCTTCAGGAACGCGCGGTACGCCTCCGGCAGCCGGTAGCCGAGATCCTCCTCGACCCCCTGCACTGCCTCCTCGGAAACCGACACCACCGACTTCGGCAGCCCCAGGTGCACCGGACGCAACTCCTGCAACGGCCGCGTCCCACGCTTCTCGTGATCGACCGGCGCCGTCGCCAGCCCCGCGTGATGCCGCAGCAGCGCCTTCACCTCGACCGGGACCAACTCCATCCGCCGCGTCTTCGCCACGTGGTGCCAGGTCCAGCCGTGCGGCGTCGCCACCGGCCCGACCGTGTCCCACAACGCATGGCCGGCAGCCTGCATCGCCGCGTTCGCGGACACGTAGTCCGTCAGCCGCAACTCGTCCACACCGAAGCCCTCCGGCGGCTCGGCGATCTCCACCGCCGCGCGCGCATACGGAGAGAAATCGGGATGCCCGTCTCCGTCCATCCGTACCCCGTGGGGATGCCGAGCGGCCCGGACCGGGTCCGGGAAATGCACGACCTGCCCCGAGTACGCGGCGTTGGGTGGCACGGCCTGCTGCCCGAGCCGACCTGTCGTCATGGCGGTAGCCCCCTGCTGGATCTGGCTGGTTCACCACAGCCTATGTGCTCCGGCAAGAGCGCCCTCCGCCCGTAACCCCCGCACCCCCGCGAGGGCCAGGAACATCCGAATTGATACGAATATTCGACCCCGCTTCCACACGACAGGGGAGATTTGACAGGCTGTCTCCGCAGTACGGAGGCGTGCGCGACAGCGGCCACCACCGCCGCCACGGGAGGGAAGACGCGACCATGCAGAACACGGCGACACGTACGGACACCGCCGACGGCGGCCCGGAAACCGGCACACCGGCCAACGGGCCGACCGACGGACCCGCCGGCACCCAGGCCGGAGACCCCCGCCTGCGCTGGAGCAGCACCGACGGCAGACCGACCGTCCCCGTCCTGCGCTTCCGCCGCGACGGCATCCTCCCCACCATCGCCGCCGCCCTCTCCGCACGCGGCGAAACCCTCACCAGCACCGCCGGCAAAGCCGACCAGCCACCCACACTGCACCCGCTCGTCCAGGACTTCCTCGACACCCTCACCAGCGGCCAGCGCGAACGCTTCACCGGCCGCTGCCCCGAAGCGATCCTGCTCTCCCGCCACCTCACCGCCGTCGAGAACGCCCGCAGCCGACGCGCCTCCCGCAAACCGCTCACCGCGAACGAAGCCCGCCGCTCCCTCAAAAACTCCAAGATCACCGCCCGCCGCATCCGCGAGGACGGCGACCCGCTCCACGGCAGCTACGCACCCCCCTGCCGCTCCTGCGAAGCCCTCCTCGCACACTTCGGCGTACGCGCCGTCGACCTCACCCCCGCGTCAGAAAGGGCCTGACCCCCGCCACCATGACCACCTCCTCCGCCTCCTACGACCGCTCCTCGGCCACCCGCTTCCCCTCCGCCGTGGACACCGCCCTGCGCACCGCCGGCTGGGAGCCCGGCCGCTGGGACATCAAGCAGGCCGAGTTCTGGGCCGACGCCCTGCGCGACCACACCACCCCCGCCGGCCACCGGCACACCGTCTTCCCAGCCGCCGTCGAAGCCTGGGCCGAATTCGGCGGGCTCACCGTCACCGCCCCCGGCCCGGGCCGCCAGACCGCACCCGTCCCGGTACGCCTCGACCCGCTCACCGGCCTCCACCTCGCCCGCACCTTCGCCGACCTCGGCCGGGCCCTCTCCACCGAGCTCTGCCCCCTCGGCGTCGACTCCGACGGCGGCTCACACCTCGCCATCGACCGCGAAGGCCGCGTGTACGGCATCGACCACACCGGCGACTGGTACCTCGGAGCAGGCGTCGACGAGGCGCTCACCCTCCTCCTGACCGGCCTCCAGCCGACCCGCCTCACGACGGCCCCCTGAACCCCGGCACCCCGGGCACCGGCACCCGGGCGCCCGCACCCCGGGCGCCCGGCCCCCCTACCCCGGCCGCGGGCCGCCCGGCAGGACCGCCGACACCCTGAAACCACCCGCGTCCGTCGGCCCGGACACGAACACCCCACCCAGCCCGAGAACCCGCTCACGCATCCCCACGAGCCCGTTCCCACCGCTCGGCAGCCCCGGCTGGACCACATCCACCCCACACGGCCCGTTCTCCACCTGCATGGCCACCTCACCCTCCCGGTGGGCCAACCGCACCACGACCCTCGCGCCCGGCGCATGCTTGTGGCAGTTGGTCAGCGCCTCCTGCACCACCCGGTACGCCGTCTGCTCCACCTCCGCCGGATACCCCTCCCCCGCACCCCGGACATCCAGCTCCACCACCATCCCGGCTGCCCGCGACTGCCCGACCAGCGCCTCCAGCTCACCGAGCGAGGGCCCGTCCTCGAAACTCCCCGCCAAGGCCGCCGGCACCACCGCGGGAGCCGGCCTGGGCGACTCCGCCGCCCGCAGCACCCCCAACATCTCCCGCAGCTCCGTCAACGCCTGCCGCCCCATGTCCCCCACCAGCGCCGCATTCTTCGCAGCCCGCGCCGGATCCTTCGCCGCCACCGCCTCCAGCGCCGCCGCGTGCACCACCATCAACGACACCCGGTGCGCCACCACGTCGTGCATCTCCCGCGCGATCCGCGTCCGCTCCTCCGTACGGGCCCACTCGGCCCGCTCCTCCGCCCGGTCCGCCAGCAGCGACAGCTCCCGCTCCAACGAATCCGCCCGCTCCTGCAGGCTCTCCATCAGCCGGCGCCGCGCCCCTATGTAGAGCCCGAGCAGCACCGGCGGCACGGTCAGCGCCACCGCCACGAACACCGACAGCACGATCACCAGCGAACGGGACGCCCCCTGGTCCCCGATGGTCCGCACGTACATCACCACGAACGTCGCGACCAGCGACATCGAAGCCAGCGTCGCCGTGATCCGCCGGGGCACCTCACAGGCGGCGAGCGTGTACAGCCCGACCACCCCGAGCAGGAACCCCATCGCAGCCGGCGCCACCGCGATCCCGACCAGCACCACGGCGATCGGCCAGCGCCGCCGCAGCACGAGCGTGGACCCCACCACGACGCCGAACAGCACCCCGACCGCAACCGGCACCCCGGCCTCACGCGCGAAGGGCACCCCCTCGACGGCGCACTCGACGGCGGACACCGCCGCGAGCCCCACATCGAGCACGGCCCCCCGCCGCCGCTCCCACCACAGGGGCCCGTCCCGCCCGGCCCCGCCCCGCTCTTCCCCCGTATAGGTCATGCCGTCCAGCGTACGCAGCGCCCCCAGCACATCCGCGACCCGAATTCCCGCAAACCGCGAGTAATCGCACGTACGACTGAATAGCCCGCCCAGCGAGACCTGAATCCCGCATTCCGGACGACATTGGCGACATGACCGAAATCCGACGTCGCCCCGGCGACGGCACCGGCGGCCTGCGCGCCGGAGCGGCGACCTTCGACGACCTCCGCCAGCAGGCCGTCGCCTTTCGCCGCGAAGGCCTCAGCCGCCGCCAGATCCGCGACCGCCTGCACGTCCACAACAACGACATCCTGAACCGGCTCCTGGAGGGCGAGCCCCCACCCGAATGGACGAAGCGCCCCAACGCAAAGGACGACCTCCGCGCCCGCGCCCGCGAGCTCCGCCTCCAGGGCATGACCTACGACCAGATCCAGGTCGAGCTGGGCTGCGCGAAGAGCTCGACCTCCCTCTGGGTCCGCGACCTCCCGAAACCGGAGCGTCGCCGCGGCCCCGAAGAGGCTTCCGCAGTCGCGAAACGCAGCTGGGAGCGGACCCTCCAACTGCGCGAGGCCGAGAGGTGCCGCACCAAAGAAGATGCGGCGTCAGAGATCGGAGCCCTCTCGGACCGCGAGCTGTTCATCCTCGGAGTGGGTCTGTACTGGTCCGAGGGCAGCAAGGACAAGCCCTACGAACGACGCGAGCGGGCCACGTTCGTGAACAGCGACCCCGACATGATCAGCGTCTACCTCGCCTGGCTGCGCCTCCTCGGCGTCGAAGGCCACCAGGTGCGCTACTTCCTGATGATCCACGAAAGCGCCGATGTCGCAGGAGCGGAAAGCTTCTGGGCCGAACACGTGGGCGCCGACCCCTCGCACTTCACGAAGACCGCCCTGAAGCGCCACAACCCGGCGACACGACGCAGGAACACCGGCGAGAAGTACCGCGGCTGCCTTGCCGTCCGCGTACTCAAAAGCGCGGATCTGTATCGTCGCA
Source organism: Streptomyces sp. NPDC097981 (assembly GCF_040302565.1). Taxonomy (NCBI): domain Bacteria; kingdom Bacillati; phylum Actinomycetota; class Actinomycetes; order Kitasatosporales; family Streptomycetaceae; genus Streptomyces; species Streptomyces sp. NPDC097981. The sequence goes on along the minus strand of NZ_JBEORW010000006.1, from coordinate 246,461 downwards.
TCGAGGGCTGGTGGTGCGGCATAGTAGGGGCTGCAGCGCACCATGATCCGAGAAATCGGACATAAGGGTAATCCCGGGTCGTATAAGGGCAATACGTCAGATTTTGGTTCTGATCATGGGGGTTCGAGTCCTCCCCCGGGAGCAAAGCAAGGTTCGGGTCCTGACCACACGGTCGGGACCCGCCCTCGTTCCGGGCTCGTAACGCCCCGGTATCCTTCACGGGTCCACCACCCGAAGCCGAAGGGCATCCCCGTGAGCGCCAACCGCCCGGCAGCCGTCGTCGTACTCGCAGCGGGTGAAGGCACCCGCATGAAGTCGGCCACTCCCAAGGTCCTGCACGAGATCTGCGGGCGCTCGCTCGTCGGTCACGTGGTCGCCGCCTCCCTCGAACTGGACCCGGCCCACCTCGTGGTCGTCGTGGGCCACGCTCGCGAGCAGGTCACCGCGCATCTCGCCGAGATCGACGCCGGCGTCCGCACCGCCGTCCAGTACGAGCAGAACGGCACCGGGCACGCCGTCCGGATGGCCCTCGAAGAGCTCGCCGGCACCATCGACGGAACCGTGATCGTCGTCTGCGGCGACACGCCCCTGCTCACCGGCGAGACGCTCCGCACGCTCGCGGCCACCCACGACGCCGACGGCAACGCCGTCACCGTGCTCACCGCCGAGGTCCCGGACTCCACCGGCTACGGCCGGATCATCCGCGGCGAGGACGGGGCGGTCACCGCCATTGTCGAGCACAAGGACGCCACCGACGCGCAGCGTGCGATCCGGGAGATCAACTCCGGGGTCTTCGCCTTCGACGGCGCCCTGCTCGCGGATGCGCTCGGCAAGGTGCGTACGGACAACAGCCAGGGCGAGGAGTACCTCACCGACGTGCTCGGCATCCTGCGTGAGGCGGGGCACCGCGTGGGTGCGGCCGTGGGCGCGGACCACCGGCAGATCCTGGGGATCAACAACCGGGTGCAGCTCGCGGAGGCGCGGGCGCTGCTGAACGCGCGGCTGCTGGAGAGCGCGATGCTCGCCGGCGTGACGGTCGTCGACCCGGCCAGCACGTTCGTGGACGTGACGGTGACGTTCGGGCAGGACGCGCTGGTCCACCCGGGTACGCAGCTGCTGGGTGCGACGCACATCGGCGAGGGGGCCGAGGTGGGTCCGAACACGCGGCTGAAGGACACGCAGGTGGGTCCGCGGGCGCGGGTGGACAACACGGTGGCGGACACGGCCGTGATCGGCGAGTCGGCGTCGGTCGGTCCGTACGCGTATCTGCGTCCGGGCACGAACCTGGGTGTGAAGGCGAAGGCCGGCACGTACGTGGAGATGAAGAACGCGACGATCGGTGAGGGCACGAAGGTGCCGCACCTGTCGTACGTGGGTGACGCGACGATCGGTGAGTACAGCAACATCGGTGCCGCGAGCGTGTTCGTGAACTACGACGGCGAGCACAAGCACCACACCACGGTCGGCTCACACTGCAAGACGGGCTCGGACAACATGTTTGTGGCGCCCGTCACCATCGGCGACGGCGCGTACACGGCTGCCGGGTCCGTGATCACGAAGGATGTGCCGCCCGGTGCGCTGGCCGTGGCCCGTGGCCAGCAGCGGAATATCGAGGGCTGGGTGGCTCGCAAGCGTCCGGGAAGTGCTGCGGCGACGGCGGCTCAGTCGGCGGTCCAGGAGGACTCCGACCCCCGTTGAGACCTCGTTGAGGTGAACTGACCGGAAACAGGTACGCCCGGGACGGCGTACCGTGATAGGTGCACGCAATTCGGCTGGCTCACCGTGTGCGGGACGGACGCACACGGGGGCGAGCAGCTTTCAACACGTCTGAGGAGACTGTGCTGTGACCGGGATCAAGACGACCGGCGAGAAGAAGTTGATGCTCTTCTCCGGCCGCGCCCACCCCGAGCTGGCCGAGGAGGTTGCGCACCAGCTGGGCGTCGGCCTCGTGCCGACCAAGGCTTTCGACTTCGCGAACGGTGAGATCTACGTCCGTTTCCAGGAGTCGGCTCGTGGCGCGGACTGCTTCCTGATCCAGAGCCACACGGCTCCGATCAACAAGTGGATCATGGAGCAGCTGATCATGATCGATGCGCTGAAGCGCGCGTCGGCCCGCTCCATCACGGTGATCATCCCGTCGTACGGGTACGCCCGCCAGGACAAGAAGCACAAGGGCCGTGAGCCGATCTCGGCGCGTCTGGTCGCGGATCTGCTGAAGACCTCGGGTGCGGACCGCATCCTCACGGTGGACCTGCACACGGACCAGATCCAGGGCTTCTTCGACGGCCCGGTCGACCACCTGTCGGCCCTGAACGTGCTCGCGGACTACGTGGGCGCCAAGGTGGACCGCACCAAGCTGACGATCGTGTCCCCCGACGCCGGCCGCGTGCGTGTCGCCGACCGCTGGTGCGACCGTCTGGACGCGCCGCTGGCGATCGTGCACAAGCGCCGCGACAAGGACGTCGCCAACCAGGTGACCGTCCACGAGGTCGTCGGTGAAGTCCGGGGCCGCGTCTGCGTCCTGGTCGACGACATGATCGACACCGGTGGCACGATCTGCGCCGCGGCCGACGCGCTGTTCGCGCACGGCGCGGAGGACGTCATCGTGACGGCCACGCACGGCATCCTGTCGGGCCCGGCCGCGGACCGTCTGAAGAACTCCAAGGTCAGCGAGTTCGTGTTCACGAACACGCTGCCGGACCCGTCCGACCTGGAGCTCGACAAGATCACGGTCCTGTCGATCGCGCCGATGATCGCCCGCGCCGTGCGCGAGGTCTTCGAGGACGGCTCGGTCACCAGCCTGTTCGAAGAGCAGCAGTAAAGATCCTTTTGGGTGCGGCCTCCCGGCCGGGTAGACTCTTCGAGTTGCTCGGCGAGGGAGGCCGTACCTGTTTTCGGGTGCGGGCGCTCCGTTATCGACGCGCTCTTCGTAGCAGGCCGTTCAGGCCGGGTGACTGTCGTCCGTTTCCGTCACCCCACGAGGAGTGAGCATGTCCGAGGTCAAGCTTTCCGCCGTCACCCGCACCGATTTCGGTAAGGGTGCTTCCCGTCAGGCCCGTCGCGACGGCCAGGTTCCCGGTGTCATCTACGGTCACGGCACCACCCCGAAGCACGTCGACGTCGAGGGCCACGGCCTGATGATGGCGCTGAAGACCCCCAACGTCCTGATCTCCCTGGACATCAAGGGCGACGGCACCGAGCTGGTCATCCCGAAGGCCATCCAGCGTCACCCCGTCAAGCGCAGCCTGACGCACGTCGACTTCCTGATCGTCAAGAAGGGCGAGAAGGTCACGGTCGACGTTCCGGTCGTCACCGAGGGCGAGCTGGCCCCGGGCGCCAACATGCTGGAGACCCTGCTGACCGCCGTTTCGGTCGAGGCCGAGGCCACCCACATCCCGACCGAGATCACCGTGTCCGTCGAGGGTCTTGAGGCCGGTGCCTCGATCCACGCGAAGGACCTGGTCCTGCCGGCCGGCACCACGCTGGCCGTCGACGGCGAGACCGCCGTTCTGCAGGTCGTCGCCCCGCAGGCCGAGGAGCCGGCCGCCGAGGCCGCCGAAGAGGGCGCCGAGGCCTGAGCCTCGCCTTTCCACCTCAGCACTTGCTGAACGACCGCCGTCCGGCTCCACTGGGAGCGGGACGGCGGTCGTCCTCGTTAAGGAGCATGGATGTCGGACGACGCGGCGCCCTGGCTGATCGTCGGCCTGGGTAATCCCGGAGCGGAGTACGCGGGCAACCGCCACAACATCGGGTTCATGGTGGTCGATCTGCTGGCCGAGCGGATGCGCGGGAAGTTCAAGGCGCACAAGGCGCGTGCCCAGGTGGTCGAGGGGCGGATGGGTCCGCCGGGGCCGGCGAACCGGCGGGTGGTGCTGGCGAAGCCCATGTCGTTCATGAATTTGTCGGGTGGTCCGGTGACGGCGCTGCGCGATTTCTACAAGGTGCCGCTGGAGCGGGTCGTGGCGGTCCATGACGAGCTGGACATCGACTATGCGACGCTGCGCCTGAAGCTGGGTGGCGGGGACAACGGGCACAACGGTCTGAAGTCGATGACGAAGTCGATGGGTGCCGATTACCACCGGGTCCGTTGTGGCATCGGGCGTCCGCCGGGCCGTATGCAGGTGGCGGACTTCGTGCTGAAGGATTTCTCGTCCACGGAGCGCAAGGAACTGGACTGGTTCGTGGACCGGGCTGCCGATGCCGTGGAGTGCCTGGTCGCGGAGGGGCTGGAGCGCGCCCAGTCGGCGTACAACTCCTGAGCCGGGTACGGCGGCGTCCGTCGGGCGCCGCCGTGGGGAGATCGTTGTCCCGGACATTCGTCGTACGGCGCGCCGGCCGTGCACGAATGCCCACGCATACCTCTTGACCTCGGAGGGCGTCCCTCCGCATGCTGAGCCGCCGCCCCCCGCACGGCACGTCTCCCTGCGCTCCCTCCGAGGTACCACCATGCCCGTTTACAGATCACGCTGGGGTGCGGCGACGCTCCCCGTGGCGGCCTCGCTGCTGCTCGCGGCAGGCGCCGCTCCCGCCTTTGCGGACGACACCTACACCCTCCCGCTGCACCAGCCGCTTCCGCTCACCGCCACTTCGCAGGGCGTGGAGCACGAGAAGACGTGCGCGGACATCCCCGCGTCCAAGGACGGCTGGCACTTCGTGCTGCCGGGCAATTCCACGACGTTCGTGAAGCTGACGGTCACCTTCGAGCCGGGCGGCCAGCAGGTCGTGACCGTCTTCGGGCCGCCGACGGACAAGCACGCCTACGTCGCGTCCGTGCCCGGGGCGAAGCTGACGGCTGCGTCCGCCGAGGTCAAGGGCGGCAAGCTGGACTGGTTCAACCTGTCGCACACCTGCCCGGCCACCACCCGGCCGTCCCCGTCCCCGTCCCAGTCGACGTCCACCAAGCCGAGCACCTCGCCGTCGGCTTCGACGTCGCCGAGTTCCGGCACGTCGGTTCCGCCGTCGGCTTCGACGAGCGCGAGCACGAGCCCGTCGTCCTCGACGAGCGTGTCGCCCTCCGGTTCGGCCTCCTCCCCGGCCCCGTCCGTGTCGCCGTCGGCGTCCGGCGGCACCACCGGCGGTGACCTGGCGAAGACGGGTTCGGACACCCCGATCGGGCTGCTCGCCACGCTGGCGGGCGCGCTGGTCGCGGCGGGCGCGTTCCTGGTGCTCCGCCGCCGCAAGGCCGGCGCCCAGGGCTGAGGCCCGCGGCAGCACGTACGAAGGGGGGGTCCCCCGCGCCGGTGCGGCGCGGGGGACCCCCCCTTCGTGTGTGCGGCGGAGCGTCAGCCGGTGTTGCGCAGGCCTGCCGCGACGCCGTTGACGGTGAGCAGCAGGGCCCGCGACAGCAGCGGGTCCGGGTCCTCGCCGCGCGCGGCGGCGGCGCGCTGGCGGGCGAGGAGGGAGACCTGGAGGTAGGAGATGGGGTCCAGGTAGGCGTCGCGGACGGCGAAGGTCTGCTGGAGCACGGGGTGGGAGTCGAGGAGCTTTTCGCCGCCGGTGATGCGCAGGACCTCGCGGACGGTGAGCTCGTGTTCGGCTTCGATGCGGGCGAAGACGTGCTTGAGGTCGTCCGGTACGAGGGTGTCGACGTAGTGGCGGGCGATCCGCAGGTCGGTCTTGGCCAGCGTCATCTCGACGTTGGAGAGGAAGTTGCGGAAGAAGTGCCAGCGCTCGCCCATTTCGGTGAGGGCGGCTTCGCCGCCGGCCTCGCGCAGGGCCTTGAGGCCGGAGCCGACGCCGTACCAGCCGGGGACGATCTGGCGGGACTGGGTCCAGCCGAAGACCCAGGGGATGGCGCGGAGGCCGTCGAGGCCGGCGCCGGAGTCGGGGCGGCGGGAAGGGCGGGAGCCGAGGTGGAGGTCGGCGAGCTGGTCGACGGGGGTGGCGGCGAAGAAGTACGCCGGGAGGTCCGGGTCTTCGACGAGTTCGCGGTAGGCGGCGTGGGCGGCGTCGGAGACGGTGTCCATGGCCGCGTCCCAGCGGGCGAGGGCCTCGTCGGACTGGCGGGGCGCGGTGTGCAGGGCGGAGGCCTGCAGGGTCGCGGCGACGGTCAGTTCGAGGTTCTCGCGGGCCAGTGAGGGGACGAGGTACTTGTCGGAGATGACCTCGCCCTGTTCGGTGACCTTGATCTCGCCTTCGAGGGTGCCCCAGGGCTGGGCGAGGATCGCGTCGTGGGAGGGGCCGCCGCCGCGGCCGACGGTGCCGCCGCGGCCGTGGAAGAGGCGCAGGCGCACGCCGTAGCGGTGGGCGACGTCGCGCAGGCGCCGCTGGGCGCGGTGGATCTCCCACTGGCTGGTGGTGATGCCGCCGAACTTGGAGGAGTCGGAGTAGCCGAGCATGACCTCCTGGACGTCGCCGCGCAGGGAGACGAGGCGGCGGTAGGAGGGGTCGGCGAGCATGTCGTCGAGGATGACGTCGGCGGCGCGGAGCTCGTCGGTGGTCTCCAGGAGCGGGACGATGCCGATCTTGGCCCAGCCGGCGTGGAGGTCGATGAGGCCGGCTTCGCGGGCGAGGACGGCGGCGGCGAAGACGTCGTCGGCGCCCTGGCACATCGAGATGATGTAGGACTCGATGACTTCGGGGCCGAACTTTTCGAAGGCGTCCTTGATGGCGAAGAAGACGCCGAGGGTCTTGTGGCCGGCGGCGTCGAGGGGTGCGGGGGTGGGGGCGAGCGGGCGGCGGGAGCGGAGTTCCTTGGCGAGGAGCTTCTGCCGGTAGTCGCGGGGCATGTCGGCGTAGCGCCAGGATTCCTCGCCGAGCCGGTCGAAGAGCTGGCCGAGGGTGTGGTGGTGGGCGTCGGCGTGTTCGCGTACGTCCATGGTGGCGAGCTGGAGGCCGAAGGCGGCGAGGGTGCGGATGGTGCGGTCCATGCGGCCGTCGGCGAAGAGGGCTCCGCGGTGTTCGCGCAGGGAGGTCTGGACGAGGGTGAGGTCGGTGAGGAGCTCGGCGGTGCCGAGGTAGTCGCGGCCTTCCTCGTGGGGAGTGCCCTTGGCGAGGCGCTCGCGGGTGTTGACGAGCTTCTGGCGGATGCAGGTGGCCTTGAGGCGGTACGGCTCCTCGGCGTTCAGCCGCTTGTAGCGCGGGCTGATCTCGGGGAGGCGTTCGAGGTCGGCCTGGAGGGAGGAGAGGAGTTCCTCGGTGGCGCCGGTGTAGCGGATGGAGTTGGAGAGCAGGCCGCGCAGGAAGTCGATGAGTTCGAGTGCGTCGGTGATGCCGTGTTCGTGCTGGAGGATCAGTACGTCGCGGGTGACGTCGGGGGTGACGTTGGGGTTGCCGTCGCGGTCGCCGCCGATCCAGGTGCCGAAGGTGAGGGGGCGGGTGCCTGCGGGGAGCTCGACGCCGACGCGCTGGAGTTCGGCGGCGAGGTCTTCGAGTACGTCTCCGACGGCGCCGGCGTGGAGCTCGTCGAGGTAGTAGATGGCGTTGCGGGCCTCGTCGGCGGGTTCGGGGCGGACGACGCGGAGCTCGTCTGTCTGCCAGACGAGGTCGATGTTCTCGGCGAGGCGCAGGTCGTGGCGGCGGCGTTCGCCGGCGCCGGAGACGGGCTCTTCGAGGAGGGCGGCGATGCGGCGCAGCTTGTTGAGGACGCTGCGGCGGGCTGCCTCGGTGGGGTGTGCGGTGAAGACGGGGCGGACGTTGAGGTTCTTGACCGTTTCGCGCAGGTGCTCGGGGTCGGCGTCCTTGAGCATGTCGGCGGTGCGGGCGAGGAGTCCGCCTTCGGCGGCGCGGTGGGCGCGCAGTTCCTTGCCGCGGTGTACCTGTTCGGTGACGTTGGCGAGGTGGAAGTAGGTGGAGAAGGCCCGGACGAGCTTGGCGGCGGTTTCCAGGTCGGTGTCGCCGAGCAGTGCGGCGGCGGCTTCGCCGTCGGTGCGGGTCAGGGCGCGCACTTGTTCGACGAGGTCGAGGAGTTCTTGGCCTTCCTGGCGGACGAGGGTCTCGCCGAGGAGGTCGCCGAGGCGGCGGATGTCCGCCCGCAGTTCCGCGTTGGCGGCGGCGGTGGCGGCCGGGGCCTTGGCGGGGGTGGAGGAGGCCTGGTCAGCACTGCTCACAGGTGCGGCTCCTTGCAGTGTTCGAGCGCTACTGGGAGGTGGGCTCCGGGGTGCGCGGGGGTCTGTCTGCGGACTTCTCCCCCAGCGGTTGCTGGGAGGGGCCCCAGGGGGTGTCCCCGACCTGATGCGCAGCTCGGCTGCCCGTGCGGACCGCGCTGTCCGACGACACCAGGATAGGTGTCCGGGCCTCGTACCTTGTCAAACGTCTCACCAGGCGGCGCGCGGCGGTGGCGGGCGCCCTCCGGAACGCCTCCGGGGGCCGGTCGCGCTCCTCTTGCCGAGGGCGCTGGCTTTGCCATACTTACGACGCCGTAGGTTACGCGACCGTAGCCTGGGCGGGCGCCAGGGCGCCTGCCGATTCCTCACCCCCGGGGGAACCCCATGACCACCAGTCCCGAGTTGATCGAGGACGCCTCGGCGCCCTCTGATTCCGATTCCCCGGCGCCGTCGGCGACGCGCGGAGGCGAGAGCAAGCGGTCCATCGAGCAGATCGCGCTGCTGCTGTTCATCACCGTCCCGTTCGCGGCGCTGCTGGCGGCGGTTCCGCTGGCCTGGGGCCGGGGGGTGAGCTGGCTGGATCTGGGCCTGATGGTGTTCATGTACTTCCTGGCCTGCCACGGGATCACGATCGGCTTCCACCGGTACTTCACGCACGGTTCCTTCAAGGCGAAGCGGCCGTTGCGGATCGTGCTGGCCGTGATGGGTTCGATGGCGGTGGAGGGGCCGCTGGTGCGGTGGGTGGCGGATCACCGCAAGCACCACAAGTTCTCCGACCACGAGGGTGACCCGCATTCGCCGTGGCGGTTCGGGGAGACCGTCCCGGCGTTGATGAAGGGGTTGTGGTGGGCGCACATCGGGTGGCTGTTCGACGAGGAGCAGACCGATCAGCAGAAGTACGCACCGGATCTGGTCAAGGACCCGGCGATCCGGCGGATCTCGCGTGACTTCGCTTTCTGGACGATCGTGTCGCTGGCGATCCCGCCGCTGGTCGGCGGCCTGGTGACGATGTCGTGGTGGGGTGCGTTCACGGCGTTCTTCTGGGGCTCCCTGGTGCGGGTGGCACTGCTGCACCACGTGACGTGGTCGATCAACTCGATCTGTCACGCGGTGGGCAAGCGCCCGTTCAAGTCGCGGGACCGCTCCGGCAACGTGTGGTGGCTGGCGGTGCTCTCGTGCGGGGAGTCGTGGCACAACCTGCACCACGCGGACCCGACGTCGGCCCGGCACGGCGTGCTGCGGGGCCAGGTCGATTCCAGTGCCCGGCTGATCCGCTGGTTCGAGCTGGCGGGCTGGGCGACGGACGTGCGGTGGCCGTCGCAGGCCCGTGTCGACGCCCGGCGCAGGAAAAACGCGTCGAACGCGGCATGATGGGGGACGTGGCGATCGACGGCAGCAGTTCCAGCAGTGACAAGCCCCGGCGTGGCCGCCGGGTCCGGATGACCGGCGCCGAACGGCGCCAGCAGCTGCTGGACATCGGCCGCACCCTGTTCGCGGAGAAGGGCTTCGAGGGCACGTCGGTGGAGGAGATCGCGGCGAAGGCCGGGGTGTCCAAGCCGGTGGTGTACGAGCACTTCGGGGGCAAGGAGGGGCTGTACGCGGTCGTCGTGGACCGGGAGATGCGCCAGCTGCTGGACGGGGTGACGGGCGCGCTGACGGCCGGGCATCCGCGGGAGCTGCTGGAGCAGGCCGCGTTCGCGCTGCTCGACTACATCGAGTCGTACACGGACGGTTTCCGGATCCTCGTGCGGGATTCCCCGGTCGCGCAGTCGACGGGTACGTTCGCGTCGCTGATCAGCGATATCGCGACGCAGGTCGAGGACATCCTGGGGCTGGAGTTCAAGGCGCGCGGGTTCGACCCGAAGCTGGCCCCGCTGTACGCGCAGGCACTGGTCGGGATGGTCGCGCTGACCGGGCAGTGGTGGCTGGACGTGCGCCGGCCGAAGAAGGCGGAGGTCGCGGCGCATCTGGTGAACCTGGCCTGGCACGGGCTGGACGGGCTGGAGTCGAAGCCGCGGCTGGTGGGCCACCGCAAGAGCTGAGCGCCACGGCGGCAGTGCCCGGCGCGACGGCGCCCCGTCTCCGGATCTCCGGCGGCGGGGCGCCGTCGCGTTGCACGGCCGCCGCGGCGGCCGCACGTCAGGCGGCCGGCTCCGGGTCGTGGGGCTCCAGGAACTCCAGCCTGTTTCCGACGGGGTCCTCGGAGTAGAAGCGGCGGTGGCCCGGCAGGTTGTCGTCCCAGACGACCTTGGCGCCGCGTTCCTCCAGTCTGCCCGCGTAGACCTCGATCCCGGTCACCCGCAGCCCGGGGTGCGCCTTGCGGGCGGGCCGGAAGTCCTCTTCGACGCCCAGGTGCAGCTGGACGGGCCCGGCGGCGAACCAGCAGCCGCCGCAGGCGGCGAGGACGGGCGGTTTGGGTATCTCGGTCATGCCGAGGACGTGCGTGTAGTAGGCGCGGAGCCGGTCTTCCGAACCGGGCGGGGCGGCGAGTTGGACGTGGTCGACTGCGGTCAGCACGGTCAGGGCTCCTTGCGGGCGACAGCGAAGATGCGGCGGAACGGGAAGACGGTGCCGCGCGGTCCGGGCGGGTACGCCTCGCGCAGCAGGTCGCGGTATTCGGTGAGGAAGGCGTCCTCGGCGTCCCGGTCGTCCCCGAGGGCGGTCAGGACGGGCCTCAGGGCGGTTCCCTTGACCCAGTCGAGCACGGGATCGGGGCCGGACAGCAGCTGGTAGTACGTCGTCTCCCAGGTGTCGACGGCGCAGCCCAGCTCTGTGAACCGGGTCAGGTACTCGCCCGGTTCGAGGAGGTGGATGTAGCGGGCGCCGTGGCCGCCCAGCCGGCTCCGCCAGCGCGGGGTGTCGCAGAGCAGGGCGAGGAGGGCGTGGCTGGGGGCGGTGAAATTGCCGGGGATCTGGAAGGCGAAGGTGCCGCCGGGGCGCAGCCCGTTGGTCCAGGCGGCGAAGGAGCCGGGGTGGTTGGGGACCCACTGGAGGGCCGCGTTGGAGACGATCAGGTCGTAGGGCTCCTCGGGGAGCCAGCTCGCGAGGTCGCCGTGGCGGAAGTCCAGGCTGCCGCCGCCGGCGGTCTCGCCCGCGTACTCCGCGCGGGCGCGCCGGAGCATCTCCTGGGAGAGGTCGAAGCCGGTGATGCGGGCTTCGGGCCAGCGCTCGGCAAGGAGGGCGGTGACGTTGCCGGGGCCGCAGCCGAGGTCGGCGATGCGGGCGGGGCGGGTCGGGAGCTCGGGTATGCGGTTCAGGAGGTCGAGAAAGGGGCGGGTCCGGTGTCCGGCGTGCCGGAGGTATTGCTGGGGGTCCCAGGTGGGCGCGGCATGGGTGGTGGCCGTGGGGATCCTTGCCGACGCGATATCGGAATACATGTTCGAGCCTCCCTGCTGGCGGGCGGTCGGAAGCGAAAGCGGTTCCGGCCCCTCCATGCCCATCGTCGCCCAAAATATATCTTGACGTCAAGAGTCACGGCCTCAAGATATCCATACCGGAGATCCTCGATTTGAAGAGACTTCACATCGACAGACCCCTTACACTGATCGGCATGGAGGACGAGGTCGACCGATTGGTCGCGGCATGGCGGCGGGAGCGCCCTGACCTCGACGTGGAACCGCTCGAAGTGCTGAGCCGCGTCAGCAGGCTGGCTCGCCACCTCGACCGCGCCCGCAGGCTGGCTTTCTCCGAGCACGGCCTGGAGCCTTGGGAGTTCGACGTCCTGACGTCGCTGCGCCGCGCCGGCGCGCCCTACCAGCTCTCGCCCGGCCAGCTGCTGACGCAGACTCTGGTCACCTCCGGCACCATGACCAACCGCATCGACCGGCTCGCCAAGAAGGGCCTCGTCGAGCGGCTGCCCGACCCCAACGACCGGCGCGGGGTGCTGGTCCGGCTGACACCGGAGGGCCGTGACCGCGCCGACCAGGCCCTGGCCGGCCTGCTGGCCCAGGAACGGGCGATCCTGGCCCAGCTCTCACAGGCGCAACGCGGCGATCTCGCTGCGCTGCTACGCCAGTTGACCGCTCCGTTCGACAACATCCCCGGCTAGGTCGGCCGGCCGCACCCCGGCCCGCCGGGCCAGTGCCACCGCAGCGAGCGTGGAGTGCACCCCGAGCTTGCCCAGCACGTTCTGCATGTGGGTGCGGACGGTGTGCGGGGACAGGAACAGCCGGGCCGCCACGTCCTTGCGGCCCAGCCCCGCCACCATGCAGCGCAGCACCTCGTGCTCCCGCGGCGTGAGGGACTCGACGAGCCGTTCGCTGTCCGTACGGTGCTTGCGCGCGGCGGTCAGTTCGCGGAGTACTCCGGTGAGCAGCGCGGGCGGAAGGTGGGTCTCCTCGCGCAGGACCCCGCGGATGACGGCCAGCAGCCGCGAGAGCGAGCAGTCCTTCGCCACCCAGCCGGAGGCCCCCGCCTGGAGGGCGAGCGCCGCCCGGCGCGGGTCGTCGCGCTCGGCGAGGACGACGGTGCGGACCCCGGAGTGGGACACCCGTACCCCGGCGACCAGCGCGATCCCGTCCGGGCCGGGCGGTGGCCCGGAGCCCGGCCCGCGCTGGGCGGGCACGGCCCCGGCGGCGGCGCCGAGATCGGCGTCGACCAGCAGGACGTCGAAGCGGCGGCCCTCGGCCACCGCGCGTTCGAGACAGCGCAGCGCGGCGGGACCGCTGCCGGCCGCGGACACGTCCACGTCGGGCTCGGCCGCGAGCGCGGCTGCGAGCGATTCGGCGAAGATGCGGTGATCATCGACCACGAGAACCCGGATGCGAACCACAAAACCCCCAAGGGTCGGGGAACGGACGACTGCGGGTACGGCGCCCGGACCGGGTGATCCGCAGCTGCCGCGGCCGCCGCCGAGACATCTCTGCACTACCCCGGACCGGACGCCGTACCCGGCGTGTCTCGACCCCTGAATCAACACCGGCCCCCACCGGTGTCACGCTCAGCGTAGAACGGGGCACGGCTCGCAGTTGGCCGAATAGCAGAAGTTTTCCGAGCGAATTTCCGGCTGGGCGGTGGCGAACAGGGTTCATCGTGGCTTGAATTCAACCGTACGGAAGGTCCGGAAGACGGTTTCCTACCGGCGCGTGCCATGGGCAGTTGCACGGAGGGCATTTCACTCGGCGCGTACGCGCCGGGCGCCCGCGCACCGAGCCCGCCCACGGCGCCGACCGCCCCTCACGCGCTCCCTGCGCACGCCGCCGCATGCACCGCACCCCCCGCACGACCGGGTGCGGGGGGTGCGGTGCACGCGTGCGGAGAGGAGTCAGGAACGGTGCTTGCGCGTGAAGTTCCACGCGTCCGTGATGATGCCGGTGAGGTCCGAGCGGGCCGGGGTCCAGCCGAGCTTCTCGTGCGCGGCGCGCGCGGAGGCGACGAGCACCGCCGGGTCGCCGGCCCGGCGCGGGGCGACGACCTCGGGGATCTCGGCGCCCGTGACCTTGCGGACCGTCTCGACGACCTCGCGGACCGAGAAGCCGTTGCCGTTGCCGAGGTTGCAGATCAGGTGCTCGCCCTCGGTGGCGGCCTCCAGGGCGGCCAGGTGGGCCTCCGCCAGGTCGGCCACGTGGATGTAGTCGCGGACGCAGGTGCCGTCCGGGGTCGGGTAGTCCTCGCCGAACACCGAGATCGACTCCCGCTCGCCCAGGGCGACCTGGAGCACCAGCGGGATCAGGTGGGTCTCGGGGTCGTGGCGCTCGCCGAACTCGCCGTACGCACCGGCCACGTTGAAGTAGCGCAGCGAGACCGCGGCGACGCCGTGCGCCGCGCACTCCCCCGCGATCATGTGGTCGACGGCCAGCTTGGAGGCGCCGTACGGGTTGGTGGGCTTGGTGACCGAGTCCTCGGTGAGCAGGCCCTCGGTGGGCTCGCCGTAGGTGGCCGCGGTGGAGGAGAACACCAGCTTGCGCACCCCGGCCCCGCGCATCGCGGCCAGCAGGGCGAGCGTGCCGCCGACGTTGTTCTCCCAGTACTTGCCAGGGTTGGCGACGGACTCGCCGACCTGCGAGGACGCGGCGAAGTGCAGCACCGCGTCGTAAGAGGCGTCCAGGTACCGCTCGGCGTCCTGGATGCGGCCCTCGATGAAGGCCGCGCCGGCCGGGACGCCCTCGCGGAAGCCGGTGGAGAGGTCGTCGAGCACCGTGACCTCGTGCCCGGCCTCCAGGAGGTGCGCCGCGACGACGCTGCCGACGTAACCGGCGCCGCCGGTGACCATGTATTTGGAAGTCGCCGTCTTGGAAGCCGCCGTCTTGCTCACTCGTCTACTGCCTCTCGCAGGGGGACGCACGCGGGGCGCGTGCACATGCCGGTCACTGGCTTACCGGATTACTGGCCTCCGGGGAAATCGGCGGCCGCCGGCGACAGCCCCGCCCGGTCCAGCAGACCCGTGCGCGCGGCCAGTGCGGCCGCCTCCAGCCGGGACCCGACGCCCAGTTTCATCAGCACCCGCTGCACGTGCGTACGGGCGGTGCTCGGGGCGATCTCCATGCCCGCGGCGATGAGCCGGGTGTCCTCGCCCTCGGCGACCCGGACCAGCACCTCCACCTCGCGCGGGGTGAGCAGCCGCAGCAGCCGGCTGCCCTCGTCGTCGGGCTGGGCGGCGGGGTTGAGCAGCTCCGCGAAGGCCCCCTGGAGCAGCTGCGGGGAGATCGCGACCTCGCCCGCGCGCGCCTTGGCCAGCGCCCGCTCCACGCCTTCGATCCGCTCGTCGTGGCGTACGTATCCCGAGGCGCCGGCGGCGAAGGCGGCCGCGATCCCGCGCGGGCTCGGCACCGGGCCGAGGACGACGACGGCGATCTGCGGCCGTTCCCGCTTGATGCGGACGACCGGCTCGAAGGCCCCGGGCTCGGCGGGCGTGGCGGTGCCCAGCAGGCAGACCTCCGGCGCCCGGCTGATGACCAGTTCGGCGGCGCCCGCGGCCGGGGCGGCCGCGGCCAGCACCCGGTGCCCGCGCAGCTTGAGTGCCGAGGCCAGTGCCTCGGCCAGCAGTCGGTGCTCGTCGAGCACCATGACCCTTACGCCCATTGGGCACCCACCCCCGACCCTTCTGACCCGGCAAGCTACACGCTTGTTCGACGGTGCGCGGCGGATACCGCGCAGAAGCCCCCGGAAGGCGGACCTTCCGGGGGCTTCTGCCGTGTGCGGGGTCCGGCCGGGATCGGCCGGGGATCAGCTGGCGCTGAACGAGACGAACAGGTACTCGGGGTCGCTCTTGACCGAGGACGGCTTGCTGACCGTCGTCCGGGAGATGAAGAGCTTGCCGTTGTGGTAGCGGTATTCGGAGTACTCGGGCGAGAAGCCGGTCTCGACGGTCCGGCTGGTCACCGGGTTCTCCATGAGGACGGTCTCCTTCATCGTCGTACCGTCGATGCTGACGATCTGGCCGCCCTTGTCGTACGGGGGCTCCTTGTACGCGATGACGTTCGACCCGTCCATGCGGAGCGGGTACAGGGTGTACCGCTCGCCCGCGTCGGCGCGGTCGGTGGTCTGCTTGCCGGTCTCCAGGTCGAAGGAGAGCAGCTCGTTGGTGCGGCCCGAGTCCTTGCCCTGGTGCTCGACCGAGGACAGGTAGACCTTGCCGTTGCCGACGACGAAGCCGGAGCACTTCTCGACCTCGGTGCCCCCGCACTTGCCGCCGAAGTTGCCGGAAGCCAGCGAGATGCGCGCCTTCAGCTCGCCCTTGGGGTCGACGACGAAGAGGTCGCTGACGCCGGAGGCGTTCTTGGCGGTCTTGCCGACGTCGGCGGCGACGATCAGGGGTTTCGTGGAGACGATGGACGCCCACTCGATGCCCGGGGAGAGCTTGTACGAGGCGGTCTGGGCGCCGGTGGCCGGATCCAGGGTCTGGGCGTACAGCGTCTCGTTGTCTCCGCGGCCGCACTTGCGGATCACGCCGAGGGCCTCGCCGCCGGCGTAGCCGCTGTCGTAGCAGCCCTCGCCGTCCACCTTGGGCGTCCACAGGGACTTGCCGTCGGCGAGGTTCCAGGCGGCGCCGCCGCTGGTGCCGCCCGCGGCGACGGTCTGGCCGCTGAGCGTGACCTCGTAGTAGGAGGCGGGCTTGTCGCCGGTGGTGGCGCCCTTGGCGTTGCCCGACCAGAGGAGCTTGCCGGCGTTCAGGTCGATGACGCCGACCTCGGTGCACGCCGGGTACTTGTTCTCGGGCGTGGCCTTCGCCGGGCGGAAGAGGACGGCCGTCTTGTTGTCGCTGACGTGCTTGGTGGCCCCGCAGAGCTCGCCGGGGAAGGGGATCTCCCACTTCTTGGCGCCGTCGACGGTGTTGTAGCCGACGACCTTCGCCAGGTCGGACTTGACGTAGGTGGTGTCGGTGAGCCAGGAGCCCGCGACGGTGGCGATGTCTTCCGGGGTCGGGTTCGGCTGGTTGAACAGCGGCTTCGCCTTGGTGTTGGCGGGCGCCTTCTCCGAACCGGCGGAGCCGGTCGCGGGCTTGTCGCCGCTCGGGCTGCCGTTCGCGGTGGGCTGCTTGTCGTCGTCGCCGCCGTCGCCGGAGACGTACCAGAGGCCGCCCGCGATGATCAGGACGACGGCCAGCACGGCCGCCCCGACGATCATCAGCTGGGTGCGCTTCTCGCTGCCGCCGCCCGCGCCGGCCGGGGCCGGGGGCTGGGCCGCCTGCATCGGGGCCGTGGGCGCGCCGTAGGGCGGCGGCGGGGTGCCGGGAGCGGCGGGCTGCTGCGGGTAGCCGTATGCCTGCTGCGGGTAGCCGTATGCCTGCTGCGGGTAGCCGTACGCCTGCTGCGGATAGCCGTACGCCGGCTGCCCCTGCGGGGGCGCGGCGGGCACGGCGGGGGCGGGCATCGTCGGCGGTACGGCCGGTACGGTCGGCGGCGCGGCCGGCTGCTGTGGCATGGTCGGCGGCGGCGCGCCGAAGCCTCCGGGCGCGGGCGTCCCCCCGGCGTTGGCCGGGGGAGGATCCTGCGGCGGTCCGAAGCCGCCGGCGGGCGGCTGGTTGGGGGGCGGCGGGGTACTCATCGCTTGCTACTGCCTCTCGGTGGGCGGCTCGGTGGACTCGTTCACTTGCCGAAGACCATCAGGAGCTTCTCGTCCGTGCCCTTGGCGCGCAGGCGGGAGGCCGAGATGAAGAGCCGTCCGTCCGCGTAGTCGATGTTCGGGGAGTAGAAGCTGCTCTCGATCGGGGCGGCCGTTCCCGACGGGTTGCGCAGGAGCGCGGTGGGCGCGCCGCCGCCGGCGGGGACGGAGACGACCTCGCCGCCCTGCTCGGACGCGGCGCTGCGGTAGGCGAACAGCTGCCCGTTCGCGGCCCCGATCGGGGTGAGGGTGCGGCCGTCCCCGGCCGGGGTGCGCCACTTGGCCTTGCCGGTGCCCAGGTCGAAGGCGACGATCTCGTTGGCCTTGCCGGGTTCGGCGACGGTCGGCATGTAGAGGGTGTTCGCGTCCACGGCGGTGGTGGAGCAGACCTCGACGGAGCGGAAGAGGCCGTTGGTGCACTCCGTGGCGAAGCTGCCCTCGCCGCTGACGGTGGCGCGCTGCTTCCCGTCGGGTCCGAGGACCACGATGGAGCGTTCCTTCTTGTCCTCGTTGCCGATGTCGAGGACGAGGGGGTCCAGCGAATAGACGGCGTTGACCTTGTACTTGGCGGGCAGTCTGAAGGTCCAGGTCTTCTTGCCGGTGACCGGGTCGGCGTCGGACACCTCGCTCGACATGTCGTCGTCGTAGCAGGTGGCGATGGCGATCATCTTGGTCTTCTCGGCGACGTACGCGTCGGGCTTGCAGCCCTCGGCGGTGGCGCTTCCGAAGAGTTTGTCGCCGGTGCTGACCTTGAAGGCGCTGGCGGTGCCGCTGCGGCTGACGGCGACGGTGTCGCCGACGATGCCCAGGCTGGGGCTGGTCATGATGTCGAAGAGACCCTCCTTGGGGACCTCCTTCGTCCAGCCTTCCTTGCCCGCCTTGAGGTCGATCTGCTTCATCTGGTTGCAGGAGGCGCTGTCGCCGTCGCCGTCCTTGAACATGACGACGGTCTTGGCCTCGGCGGTGGTCTGCCGGGTGACGGAGCAGAGGGGAGTGGGGAACGCGAGGGTCCACTTCTCCTTGCCGTCGGCGATCCCGTAGGCGGTGAGGTTCTTCCAGACGCTCTTGACGACGGTGTCGCCGACGATCCACTGGCCGGCGGAGTCCACGCCCAGGCCGGGGCCGTCGATCTTGGCGGTCCTGAGCCAGAGGACCTTGCCCTCGCCCTGCTTGCGGCCGGCGTTGAGGTCCTCGGTCTCCTTGGAACCGCCGCTGCCGTCGCCCTTGTCCACGTCGGCGGAGGGCTTGTCGTCGGCGGGCCCGGAACTCTGCGCGGCAGGCTTGCCCTTGTCCTCGTCACCGCCGCCGGAGAAGGCGAAGTAGCCGCCGGCGCCGAGGACGAGGGCGCCGGCGACGGCTGCGGCGATGACCACGGCCGTCTTGTTCCTGGGCGCCGCGCCTGTGGCCTGCTGCATCGCGACGGTCGGCATGCCGGGGGGCGGCGGCGGGAAGTGGCCCTGCTGCGGCATCGGCTGCATCGGCTGTGTCGGGGGCTGCTGGGCGTACGGGTTCTCGCCCTGCGACGGGTAGCCGTAGCCGGGCTGCGGCGGGCCGGGGAGGTGACCGTAACCGGAAGGTGTGGGCGGCTGGTTCGGCGGCTGGGGCTGCTCGGTCATCAGCGCGTACCTTCGGCGTCGGGTGGGTGGGAGATCACCTTTCTATCACTGACAGCGCTCATACATCGGGCCGGTCGATCCCCTGTTCCCAAGGGAGGACCGGCCCGTGACAACGCCGTTATCAGGCCAGTTGGCGACCCGCGCCTGGCGGGATCTAGGCCTCCTCGGCCAGTTCCAGCCAGCGCATCTCCAACTCGTCCCGGTCCGAGATGAGTTCGCGGAGCTCGGCGTCGAGCTTGGCGACCTTGTCGAAATCGGTGGCGTTCTCGGCGATCTGGGCGTGCAGGTTCGTCTCGCGGTCCGCCATCTTGTTGAGCTGGCGCTCGATCTTCGCCAGTTCCTTCTTCGCGGCGCGCGAGTCGCCGGAGGCCGTCGACTTGGCGGCGGCCGGGGCGGGCGCCGGGGTGGCCGCCTCGATCATCTTCTGCCGGCGCTCCAGGTACTCGTCCAGACCGCGCGGCAGCATGCGCAGGCTCGCGTCGCCCAGCAGCGCCATCACCGTGTCGGTGGTGCGCTCGATGAAGAACCGGTCGTGGGAGATGACGATCATCGAGCCCGGCCAGCCGTCGAGGAGGTCCTCCAGCTGGGTCAGGGTCTCGATGTCAAGGTCGTTGGTGGGCTCGTCGAGGAAGAGCACGTTGGGCTCGTCCATCAGCAGCCGCAGGATCTGCAGCCGGCGCCGCTCGCCGCCGGAGAGGTCGCCGACGGGCGTCCACTGCTTCTCCTTGGTGAAGCCGAACTGCTCGCACAGCTGACCGGCCGTCATCTCGCGGCCCTTGCCGAGGTCGACGCGGTCGCGTACGCGCTGCACGGCTTCCAGGACCCGCAGGGACGGGTCGAGTTCGCCGACCTCCTGGGAGAGGTACGCCAGCTTGACCGTCTTGCCAACCGTGACGCTGCCGGCGGCGGGCTGGGCCTCGCCCTGGGTGCGGGCCGCCTCGGCGAGCGCGCGCAGCAGCGAGGTCTTGCCGGCTCCGTTGACACCGACGAGGCCGACGCGGTCGCCGGGGCCGAGGTGCCAGGTGAGGTGCTTGAGCAGGACCTTGGGTCCGGCCTGGACGGTGACGTTCTCCAGGTCGAACACGGTCTTGCCGAGGCGGGCGTTGGCGAAGCGCATCAGTTCGGACTTGTCGCGCGGCGGCGGCACGTCGGCGATGAGCTCGTTGGCCGCCTCGATGCGATAGCGCGGCTTGGAGGTCCGGGCGGGCGCGCCGCGGCGCAGCCAGGCCAGTTCCTTGCGCATCAGGTTCTGCCGCTTGGACTCCTCGGTGGCGGCGATGCGCTCGCGCTCGGCGCGGGCGAAGACGTAGTCGCTGTAGCCGCCCTCGTACTCGTGCACGTCGCCGCGCTGCACGTCCCACATGCGGGTGCAGACCTGGTCGAGGAACCAGCGGTCGTGGGTGACGCAGACGAGCGCGGACCGGCGCTCCTGGAGGTGCTTGGCCAGCCAGGAGATGCCCTCGACGTCGAGGTGGTTGGTGGGCTCGTCGAGGACGAGGAGGTCCTGGTCCGCGATGAGCAGCTTGGCGAGCGCGATGCGGCGGCGCTCGCCGCCGGAGAGCGGGCCGATGACGGTGTCGAGGCCCTGGCCGAAGCCGGGGAGGTCGAGGCCGCCGAAGAGTCCGGTGAGCACGTCGCGGATCTTGGAGTTGCCGGCCCATTCGTGGTCGGCCATGTCCCGGATGATCTCGTGGCGGATGGTCGCCGCGGGGTCGAGGGAGTCGTGCTGGGTGAGCACGCCCATGCGCAGGCCGCCGCTCTGGGTGACCCGGCCGGTGTCGGGCTCCTCCAGCTTGGCGAGCATGCGGATGAGGGTGGTCTTGCCGTCGCCGTTGCGGCCCACGACACCGATGCGGTCTCCTTCGGACACGCCGAGGGAGATGCCGTCGAGCAGGGTACGGGTGCCGTACACCTTGCTGACTGCCTCGACATTGACCAGATTGACGGCCATCAGGAGCGCTCCAGGTGGGGGTCCCCCCGGACGGAGCCCGGGTGCGGGTGTGGATCAGCCCCCCAGCCTAACCCTCCGGGCCGCCCCGGAACGTTCCACCAGGAGCCAACCGCCCAGTGCCATGGCGATCGCGGCGGGCGCGGTGACCGGGAGGGCCACCAGGGTGGCGCTGTGGCCTTCGAGCAGGCCGCCGAGCCCGGTCATGGACAGGCCGAGGACGCCGAGCAGGCAGAGCGTGATCCCGAGGGCGGCGAGGGGCCCGCTGCCGGGCTCGGCGGTGCTCGGCGCGGGGGCTTCGAACCTGCGGAAGACGGCGACGAGCACGGCGGTCAGCCCGGCGGCCGCGAGCAGCCGCAGGGGTACCTGGGCCCACCAGGCGGCGGTGGCGGGTGCGGGGAGCCCGATGCCGAGCGCGAGCTGGGCCCCGTACACGGCGAGCATGGCGGTGAGGTGCCAGAGGAAGGCGGTCATGGCGATCCCGTTGGCGGCGACGACGGCGCGCCAGACGCGGGGCCGGGCGAGCCGGGCGGCGGCGGGGGCCCGCAGCAGTTCCACGGCTCCGACGAGCCAGATCCCGTGCGCCAGCAGGGCGAGGGTGGGCGGGGCCATGTTGGACACCTTCTCGCCGGGCATCCCGACCATGGACAGCGGGTACGGGCCGTACGCGACGAGCAGCACGGCGCCGGTGAGTCCGGCGGCGGCGAGCGGGCCGGGGCGGGTGATCCGGCCGTCGGCGCGCAGGAAGCCGAGCTGGTGGACGGCGAGCCAGACGAAGGCGAAGTTCAGGAACTCGACGTAGGGGACGGCGAGCGCGAAGCGGAGTACGTCGACGGCGGCCGCGGCCCCCGCGAGCAGGGCGAAGGCCCCCCAGCCCCGGCGTTGGTGGAGTTTCAGCAGGGCCGGGGTGAAGGCGACCATGGCGAGGTAGATGCCGATGAACCACAGCGGCTGGGTGACCAGCCGCAGGGCGGCCCCGGTCAGCCGCCCGTGACCGCCGCCGGCGAGCTGTACGGCGAGCGCCCCGGCGGTCCAGACGAGGACGAAGACGAGCGTGGGCCGCAGCAGCCGCTGGAGCCGGGCGCGCAGGAAGGCGGCGTAGACGGGCCGCCCGTCGGCGCGCCGGGCCAGGGACCGGTACGACAGGGCGTGCGAGAACCCGCCGACGAAGAAGAAGACCGGCATGATCTGCAGTCCCCAGGTGAGCACCTGGAGCGCGGGGACGAGGGCGAGCAGATTGCCTATGCCGTCACGGCTGACGGCGGCCATCAGCCAGTGCCCGAGGAGCACGGTCCCGAGCGAGGCGACCCGCAGCAGGTCGACGTACCGGTCCCGGCTCCCGGGGGTGGCCTCGGCGAGGTCCTTGGCGGTGTATCCCATGGGGGCACGCTCCCGCGCGGGACCCGGCCGGGACCAGAGTGCGGATACTCATTTCCCCCTGGGTACCCGCGGCGTGGGCCGCCGGGGCTCCGGGGCCCCGGGGCCTCCCGGCCGGACGGTCAGGACGGCAGCACCGTCCCGCCCGGGGCCGGGCCGGTGGCCGTGCGGGTGGTGCGGCAGGTGCCGGAGGCTTCGAGGGCGGCGGCGACCTTGAGCGCGGACTCCGCGTCGCGGACCAGGAACGCCGTCGTCGGCCCGGAGCCGGAGACCAGCGCGGCCAGGGCTCCCGCGGACGTGCCCGCCTCCAGCGTCGCGGCCAGCTGCGGGCGCAGCGACAGCGCCGCCGGCTGGAGGTCGTTGGCGAGGGTCGCGGCGAGCGCGTCCGGGTCGCCCGACGCGAGCGCGGCGAGGAGCGCCGGCGAGGCCTCCGGGGCCGGGACGGACCGTCCCTCGGCCAGGCGGTCGAACTCGCGGAAGACGGCCGGCGTGGACAGGCCGCCGTCGGCCACCGCGAACACCCAGTGGAAGGTGCCCGCCGCGACCGGGGTCAGGAGCTCTCCGCGCCCGGTGCCCAGTGCCGCCCCGCCGAGCAGGCTGAACGGCACGTCGCTGCCCAGCTCCGCGCAGAGCGACAGGAGCTCGGCCTGCGGGGTGTCCAGGCCCCACAGGGCGTCGCACGCCAGCAGGGCACCCGCCCCGTCCGCGCTGCCGCCGGCCATGCCGCCGGCCACCGGGATGTTCTTCGCGATGTGGATGTGGACGGCGTCGGACAGGCCGTGGCGGGCCGCCAGGATCTCCGCCGCGCGCGCGGCCAGGTTCGTCCGGTCCAGGGGGACCTGGTCCGCGTCGGGGCCCGTGCAGGTGACGGTGAGGGCATCGGCCGGGGTGACGGTCACCTCGTCGTACAGCGACACCGCGAGGAAGACGTTGGCCAGGTCGTGGAAGCCGTCGGGCCGGGCCGCGCCGACCGCCAGCCGGACGTTGACCTTCGCGGGGACCCGTACGGTCACGCCGCCGCTCACAGGGCCGGCCTCGGCGCCGCGGGCTTGTGCTCGGCGATCGCCGCGAACTCCTCCACCGTCAGCGACTCCCCGCGCGCCTGGGGGGAGACCCCGGCGGCGACCAGTGCCGCCTCGGCGCCCGCCGCCGAGCCGGCCCAGCCGGCCAGCGCGGCGCGCAGCGTCTTGCGGCGCTGGGCGAAGGCCGCGTCCACGACGGCGAAGACCTCCGCCTTCGTGGCGGTCGTCTTGATCGGCTCGGTCCGCCGCACCAGCGAGACCAGGCCGGAGTCGACGTTCGGCGCCGGCCAGAAGACCTTGCGCCCGATGGACCCGGCGCGCTTGACGTGCGCGTACCAGTTCGCCTTGACCGAGGGCACTCCGTACACCTTGCTGCCCGGCTCGGCGGCCAGCCGGTCGGCGACCTCCGCCTGCACCATCACCAGCGTCCGCTCGATGGTCGGGAAGCGGTCCAGCATAGTCAGCAGCACCGGCACGGCCACGTTGTACGGGAGGTTCGCGACGAGCGCGGTCGGCGCCGGACCCGGCAGTTCCTCCACCAGCATCGCGTCGGAGTGCACCAGGGCGAAGCGGTCCTTGCGGGCCGGCATCCGCGCCTCGATGGTGGCGGGCAGCGCCGCGGCCAGGATGTCGTCGATCTCGACGGCGGTGACCCGGTCGGCGGCCTCCAGCAGCGCGAGCGTCAGCGACCCCAGGCCGGGCCCGACCTCGACGACGACGTCGTCGGGGCGTACCTCGGCGGTGCGCACGATGCGGCGCACCGTGTTGGCGTCGATGACGAAGTTCTGGCCCTTCTGCTTCGTCGGGCGCACGCCGAGTACGGCGGCCAGTTCCCGGATGTCTGCCGGGCCGAGGAGGGCGTCGGGGGGCGTGCTGGTCGTGCTCTCGGGCTGCTGCTCTGCGGTGCTCACCGGTAAAGCGTCTCAGATCAGCCGGGTGATCCCGAGCCGGACCGGGGCGTCCGGTCCAAGGACGTGTACCCGCCGCGGACGGGTGGCGCGGGCGTGGAGGCGCAATCCCGCGCCCGGCGCCGGCAGCAGCGCCCCGGTCTCGCCGGTGCTGCCGTCCGGTCAGCGACACCGCCGGCGAAGGGGCACCCGTTCGATCCGGAACCCGGGCATGCTGCTTGCGGCTACCGGTAAAGCCTGCGGCCGCAGTGCGGCCAGGGGCTCGCCCCCCGCTGCACGTAGAGCTTCTTCGCCCGGTACGTCTGTTCCGGGCCCGGGGCGTCCTGCGGCCGTCCGCTCCCGCCGAGGCTCTGCCAGGTGTGGACGTCGAACTGGTAGAGGCCGCCGTACGTGCCCGAGGCGTCGGTGGCGGTGGGCCGTCCGCCGGACTCGCATTGGGCGAGCGCCGCCCAGTCGAGGCCGTCCGCCCCGGAGACGGAGGCCGGCAGCGGTTGCGTGCCGACCCTGACGAGCTGGGTGACGGGCTCGCGGACGGTCTCCTCGGCGACCTTGCGGGGCTTCTGCCGGACCCCGTTGACGGTGCGCAGCACGTACGTGGCCCTGCGCGCTCCGGGGCGGCCCGCCCGCTCGACCACCTCGGTGCCGGCGAACAGGTCGTCGTCCTCGGTCCTCTCGGTCGCGTACGGGATGCGTTCCTCGCGGACCTCGCGGGTGCCGGTGACGCGGAGCACGGTGACGGTCTGGCCGTCGCGCGGGAAGGAGGCGGGCGGGACGGAGGTGGTGTCCTGGCCCTGGAGGGTGATCCCGGCCTGGCCTAGGGCCTCCTGGATGGTGGCGGCGTTGGTGCGGATGGTGCTCTCGCGGCCGTCCGCCATGAAGGTGACGCTGCGTTCGGTGCGGACGGAGAGGGCGAGGCCGGCGCGCGGCACGGGGGCGGTGCGCGGGGCGGAGAGGTAGGCGCCCTCGACGCGGATGCCGAACTGGCGCAGTGCGCCCTCGACGGTGTCGGCGGTGGTCCACACCTGGCGGCTCTCTCCGTCGAGGGTCAGGCGCAGGGGGCGGCCGTGGCGGACGACGACCTCGCCGCCGTCTTCGAGGGCCTCCGTGCGGGCCGGGGCGACGAGGTCGTGGGGGCCGACGCCGAGTCCTTCGGCGGCGAGGAGCTGGTCGACGTCGCCGGCGAAGGTGTGCAGCGTCCTGGGTTCTCCGTCGACGGTGAGGCGTACCGATTTGTCTGCGGCGACGAAGGCCGTGGTACCGCCGGCCAGGAAGGCGACGACCAGCGCCTGCGGGACCAGCCGCCGCCAGCTGTCCCGGCCCGCGGCCGTCCCTGCGGGGGCGGCCCGGCGCCGCCGCCCGGTGCCGGCGGGCCGGGCGGGGACTCCGGTGGCCGGGCCCGTGGCGGGGCCGGGGTTCGGGCTGCGCCGGCGCCCGGTGCCGGGCACGGCGGGGGGCGCGAGGTCCGTGCCGCCCGCCGGGGGCGCGGCCCGTCGCCGTCCGGTCGGGGCGGCGGGTACGGGGCCGGCCTCGCCGCTCTTGCGGCGCCGGGCGGCGCGCCGCTCTCCCGTGCGCACGGCGGGCTCGGTGTCCGGGGCGGCCTCGTGCCCGTACACCCCGGTGAAAGGACTCTCGCTCACGACGCTCGCTCCACTGGTCCGGTCCCGTCGGTTCGGGCACGGCACCCTAGCGGAGCGCCCGTCACCCACCAAAGCCGGGCCGCTACGCAGCGTGTCGGGCGGGGGGCGGGGATCAGTAGTCGAAGGCGCGCGCCGTGTTCGCCGCCAGGGCGGTGGCCATCGTGTCCTCGCCGATCCCCCGGACCGCCGCCATCGCCCGTACGGTCAGCGGAATGAGGTACGGCGCGTTGGGCCGTCCGCGGTACGGCGCCGGGGTGAGGTAGGGGGCGTCCGTCTCGACGAGCACCAGCTCCCGCGGCGCCACGGCGAGGGCTTCGCGCAGCGGCCTGGCGTTCTTGAACGTCACGGTCCCGGCGAACGACATGTAGTACCCGGCGGCGGCGCACTCGCGTGCCATCTCGGCGTCTCCGGAGTAGCAGTGGAACACGGTCCGCTCGGGCGCGCCCTCCTCGCGCAGGATGCGCAGCACGTCGGCGTGGGCCTCGCGGTCGTGGATGACGAGGGCCTTGTCCTGCCGCTTCGCGATCTCGATGTGGGCGCGGAAGGAGCGCTCCTGCGCGGCCATCCCCTCGGGTCCGGTGCGGAAGTAGTCGAGCCCGGTCTCGCCGACGGCCTTCACGTGCGCCAGCGTCGCGAGCTCCTCGATCTCGGCCAGCGCCTCGTCGAGGGCGGCCTCCCCGCCGCCGGCCCGCACGCCCTGCCTCGACCATCCTCCCCCAGCCCCAGGGGGCTGGGAGGTGCCCCCAGGGTCTCCGTGCACGATGCGGGGGGCTTCGTTCGGGTGGAGGGCCACGGCGGCGTGGACGTTCTCGTACGCGGCGGCGGTCTCGGCCGCCCAGCGGGAGCCCTTCAGGTCGCAGCCCACCTGGACGACGGTGGTCACTCCGACCGAGGCGGCCTTGGCGAGTCCCTCCTCGACGGTGCCGCCCTGCATGTCCAGATGGGTGTGGGAGTCCGCCACCGCCACCCGGAGGGGTTCGGGCAGGGGCGGCGGGGTGTCCTTGGAGGCAGTGCTCATACGGCCGATCTTATGACCGGCGGAAGATCCTCATCAGTCGGGAGAGCCAGCCCCCGCGCTCGGCGGCCTCGTCGACGGCGACGGGCCCGGGGGCGTCGTGCGCCGGGATCTTGCGCTGCTTCGGGGCCCGCGGGACGTTCGCGCCGGCCGGCACCGGGCCGGCGATCCCGGGCGAGATGCGGTGGTGGTAGAGCTTGTCGATGGTGCCGAGGACCGATGACACCTGGCCTTCCCGCATGATCCGCACCACGTGCCCGCCGCAGTTGTGGCAGGTCGGGTTCGACAGCGGGGAGGGGACCCGCTCGCCCTTGACGGTGCAGATGATGAAGGGCTGGCCCTTGCCGTCGACGTGGTGCTCGATCTCGTAGCCCTGCTCCCAGGCGTACCCGCACTTCATGCACGCGAAGGAGTACGCCTCGTGCACGATCTGGACTCCGGGCCTGGGCACGGAGACGGGTACGGCGGGTACGGGTACGGGTACCGAGGTGTCTGCGATCTCACTCATGCCAGCTCCTCTTTTTCCACTGGTGCCATTGCCAGTGGACGCCTCTTCGGGCGGGAGCGCATCAGGCCCTGTCTACTGTTGGACGGTCTTTGGTCGACTCATGCCAAAAGCGCCGGGTGCGCGGTCTGAGCTTTGCTTTTCAGGTTAGCTCTTTACCGTCTTACAGCATCTTTTGAGCCGCATTCTTTGCCGCGACGACCGCGTCGAAGACCTCCCGCTTGGGTACTCCCGCCTCGGCCGCGACCGCCGCGATGGCTTCTTTCCGCCGCTCCCCGGCCTCCTCGCGCACCTGCACCCTGCGCACCAGCTCCTCGGCGTCCACGTCGCCGGGCCCGGCCGCCGGGGCGCCCTCCACGACGATGGTGATCTCCCCGCGCACGCCTTCGGCGGCCCAGGCCGCCAGCTCGCCGAGCCCGCCGCGCTTGACCTCCTCGTACGTCTTGGTCAGCTCGCGGCACACGGCGGCCCTCCGGCCGGTGCCGAAGACCTCGGCCATCGCGGCGAGGGTGTCGTCGAGCCGGTGCGGGGCCTCGAAGTAGACGAGCGTGCGGCGCTCGCCCTCGACCTCGCGGAGCCGGCCGAGGCGCTCGCCGGCCTTGCGCGGCAGGAACCCCTCGAAGCAGAACCGGTCCACCGGCAGGCCCGACAGGGCGAGCGCGGTGAGCACGGCGGAGGGCCCGGGCACGGCGGTGACCTTGATGTCCTTCTCCACGGCGGCGGCGACCAGCCGGTAGCCGGGGTCGGAGACGGACGGCATGCCGGCGTCGGTCACCAGCAGCACCCGCCTGCCCTCCTCCAGCGCCTCGACGAGCTCGGGGGTGCGGGCCGACTCGTTGCCCTCGAAGTACGAGACGACGCGCCCGGTGGTGTGCACGCCGAGTCCCTGGGTCAGCCTGCGCAGCCGCCGGGTGTCCTCGGCGGCGACCACGTCGGCCCGCTCCAGCTCGGTTGCGAGCCGGGGCGGGGCGTCGGCGAGATCGCCGATCGGGGTGCCGGCGAGCACGAGCACGCCTGCGGAAGAGGAGGTTTCGGAGCCGGGGAGCTGGTCAGTCGTCACCCGTCCATCCTCTCAGCCGTCCCGCCCGGCACACGCTCCGACCGTCCCCGGCACTGGGGTTCGCACAGGTGCGTTCCCTACGATGACCCGGTGACCAGTACCGCGACGCCGTCGCCCAGCCCCGCGGGGGCCCCGCCCGCCCCTGTGGCGGGACGCGAAGAACAGCCGTCCACCTGGCTGCGCCGCATGCGCGGCTTCGGCTACGCGCCGCCCGCGGACACCCGGCGGCAGGACGTCCGGCGGCAGGACGTCGGCACCCGCCTGGTGCCCCCGTACGCGCAGCCCTCCCCGCAGTTGTGGGCGGCGCTCGGGCTCCCGCCCTCCGAGTGGGACGTCTGGCAGCGCGTGCTGGCGTGGGCGGGGCCGGTGCTGGTGTCTCTGGTCGCCGGGGTGCTGCGCTTCGTGCACCTGGGCAGCCCGAAGGCGGTGATATTCGACGAGACGTACTACGCCAAGGACGCCTGGGCCACGATCCGGCAGGGCTACGAGGCGAGTTGGCCCAAGGACATCGACAAGTCGATCCTCGCCAATCCGGACGGGGTCGCCCTCCCGCTGGACCCCGGCTACGTCGTGCACCCGCCGGTCGGCAAGTGGGTCATCGGGCTCGGCGAGTGGATGTTCGGCTTCACGCCGTTCGGCTGGCGGTTCATGACGGCCGTGCTCGGCACCCTGTCGGTGCTGATGCTGTGCCGGATCGGGCGCCGCCTGTTCCGCTCCACCTTCCTGGGCTGCCTGGCGGGCGCACTGCTCGCGGTGGACGGCCTGCATCTGGTGATGAGCCGGACCGCGCTGCTCGACCTGGTGCTGATGTTCTTCGTGCTGGCCGCGTTCGGGGCGCTGCTCATCGACCGGGACAAGGCCCGGGCCGGACTCGCGGCCGCGCTCCCAGTGGACGAGGAGGGGCGCACCCGCCCGGACGCCGCCGTCGCCGAGACGCTGCGGCTGGGCTGGCGCCCGTACCGGATCCTGGCGGGCGTCTGCCTGGGCCTGGCCTTCGGCACGAAGTGGAACGGCCTCATCGTGCTGGCCTTCTTCGGCGTGCTGACAGTGCTGTGGGACGCGGCCGCGCGCCGCACCGCGGGGGCGGGCGCCCCGTACGCGGCGATGCTGCGCCGCGACGCGCTGCCGGGCTTCCTTTCGACGGTGCCGGTTGCGGTGGCGGTGTACCTGGCTTCGTGGACGGGCTGGATCCTGAGCCCGGACAACGGCAAGGGCGGCTACTTCCGCGACTGGGCCGCGAAGAACGACCAGGGCAGCTCGCTGTCGTTCCTGCCGGAGTGGCTGCGCAGCCTGTGGCATTACGAGACCGAGGTCTACAAGTTCCACGTCGGCCTGACCTCGGGCCACACCTACGAGTCCAACCCGTGGAGCTGGCTGGTCCTGGGCCGTCCCGTCTCCTACTTCTACGAGTCCCCCGACCCCGGCACGGACGGCTGCCCGGCGACGGAAGCCGGCAAGTGCGCCCGCGAGGTGCTGGCCCTGGGCACCCCGCTGCTGTGGTGGGCGGGCTGCTTCGCGCTGCTGTACGTGCTGTGGCGGTGGTTCTTCCGCCGTGACTGGCGGGCGGGCGCGATCGCGTGCGCGCTGGGTGCGGGCCTGCTGCCCTGGTTCAACTACCAGGAGCGGACCATCTTCTTCTTCTACGCGGTGGTCTTCGTCCCGTACCTGTGCCTCGCGGTGGCGATGATGATCGGCGCCCTGCTGGGACCGGCGGGCTCGACGGAGCGCAGGCGCGCGCTGGGCGCGATCGCGGCGGGCGTCCTGGTGCTGCTGATCATCTGGAACTTCATCTACTTCTGGCCGATCTACACGGGCCAGACGCTCCCGATGGATTCCTGGCGCGGCCGCATGTGGCTGGACTCCTGGGTCTAGCAGCGACGACGGCGGGCCCGGCACCTGATGGTGCCGGGCCCGTTCGTTTTGCATGAGGCGGAATATATCCGTCCAGTAACAAGATGTGCACGGTGCGCGAACACAGCGTAAGGTCTGCACCTGGAGTTCTTTGAACACGTTCAGGGAACTGTGGCTCCTGGGGAGGGGACGTACGTGAACGGGGCGGCGAAGGGTGCCATCGTCGGCGGGGTGTTTCTGGCGATGGTCGGCGGGGCCGGGTACGGGGTGTACGCCCTCGTGGACGGCGCCGGCAGCGGGCACGGCGGCGACGCCAAGGGCGACACCGCCCTGCAAGCGGAGAAGGGCAGCGGGCCCGTCACCGACAAGGAGGCCGCGCAGACCGCGAAGGCCTTCCTCGCCGCCTGGGCGGCCGGGGACGCGCACGCGGCCGCCGAACTGACGAACAACGTGCAGGCCGCGCAGACCGCGGTCGCCGACTACCGGGCCAAGGCGTACGTGTCCAAGGCCGTGATCACCCCGGGCACCGCGGCGGGGGCGACCGTCCCGTTCACCGTGGCCGCGGAGGTCACGTACGCGGGCACCGCCAAGCCGCTCGCATACGAGTCCAAGCTGACCGTCGTACGCGGGCTGAACAGCGGGAAGCCGCTCGTCGACTGGCAGCCCTCGGTCATCCACCCGCAGCTGCAGAAGGACGAGAAGCTGCGCGCGGGCGCCCCCGCGGCCCCGCCGGTCAAGGCCGTGGACCGCCATGGCGAGGAGCTCGGCGCCGAGAAGTACCCCTCGCTCGGACCGGTCCTCGACGAGCTGCGCCAGACGTACGGCGGCAAGGTGGGCGGCAAGTCCGGGGCCGAGCTGTGGATCGAGCCGGCCGCCCAGGACGCGCCGAAGCGGACCCTGCTGACGCTGGTGGAGGGGGAGCCGAGCACGCTGAAGACCTACCTGGACGCGAAGGTGCAGGCGGCCGCGGAGAAGGCGGTGGCCAAGTACCCGGAGTCCTCCGTGGTGGCCGTCCAGCCGAGCACCGGGCAGATCCTGGCCATCGCCAACCACCGCAGGGACGGCTACAACGCGGCGATGCAGGGGGCACGGGCACCCGGCTCGACCTTGAAGATCATCACGGCGGCGATGCTGATCGACCGGGGCAAGGCGGCGGCCGACAAGCCTGCCGAGTGCGTCAAGGAGGCCTCCTGGGGCGGCCGTTCCTTCCACAACCTGAACAACTTCGAACTGCCGGGTGCGACCTTCGCCACCGCCTTCGCCAAATCCTGCAACACCGCCTTCATCAAGCAGATCGACGACGTCAAGGACGACTCGGCGCTGTCGAAGGAGGCCACCGAGGTCTTCGGCATCGGCCTCGACTGGAAGACCGGCATCAAGTCCGTCGACGGCAAGGTCCCCGCCGCGACGGGCGCATCGGCGGCCGCCGAGTACATCGGGCAGGGCCAGGTCACCATGAACCCGCTGAACGTCGCCTCCATCACGGCCACGGCGCGCAGCGGCCGGTTCCACCAGCCCCTGCTGGTGGAACCGGAGCTCGACGGCCGGCCGATCGCGAGCGCGGCGCGCACGATGAAACCGTCGGTGCGCCAGCAGCTGCTCTCGATGATGCGGCTGACGGCGACCAGCGGCACGGGCGCAGCCGCGATGTCCTCGGTCGGCGGCGACAAGGGTGCGAAGACCGGCTCGGCGGAGGTCGACGGGGCGGGCAGCCCGGACAGCTGGTTCACGGGCTACAGCGATGACGTCGCCGCGGCGGCGATGGTCGAGGCCGGCGGCCACGGCGGCGACGCGGCGGGCCCGGTCGTGGCGGCGGTGCTGTCCTCCTCCTGACGTGCCCGGCGCGCCGCTCGCCGCTCGCCGCTCGCCGCTCGCCGCTCGCCGCCGGAGGGTACCGACGGGTCCGGACCGGCCGGTCAGCGTTCGCGGACGTCGGTCAGGGTGGCGCCCGCGTGGTTGATCAGGCCCTGCGGGGCCGTCGGGAACACCGGGTGCGGGGTTGCGGCCGCCGCCCGGACCACCTCGTGGGCCGGCAGCGGCCGGTCCGCCAGGACCCGGGTCCCGGACGGGTCAGAGCGAGGCCCGGACGGCCCGGACCAGGGCCTGGGCCCGCGGGTCGGCGGTGACCGACTTGGCGTGGGCGTTCGTCACGTAGCCGAAGCCGATGCCCGCCTCAGGGTCCGCGAAGGCCAGTGAGCCCCCGCGGCCCGGGTGGCCGAAGGAGGCCGGGGACAGCAGCGGCGAGGCCGGGCTGTGCAGCATGTACCCAGGGCCGAAACGCGTGTTGACGACCAGTACCCGGTCCGGCCCGGCCGAGAGTTCCGTACCCGCCAGCCGGACCGTCTCCGGGCTGAACAGCCGTGTGCCGTCCTCCGTGTCGCCCAGCAGCGCCGCGTACATGCCGGCCAGGCCGCGTGCCGTGCCGATGCCCGCGGACGCCGGGAGTTCGGCCGCCCGGAACTCCGGGGCGTTCTCGTCCGGCGCCGGTGTGATGGCGGCGAACGCCCGCCGGGTCAGCGACGACGGGTCGGCGTACGCCTCCGAGACGTTGCGCCGGGGCCGCGCCCGGAGCACCCCCGTCTGTTCCGGCGGGTCCACCGGACCCACCCGGCCCACCCGGGCCGCCTCCGCCTCCGGCAGGCCGATCCACAGCTCCAGCCCCCGCGGGCCCGTGACCTCCTGCGCCAGCCACTTGCCCAGCGAGGCCCCGGTCACCCGGAGCACCAGCTCGGACAGCAGCCAGCTGTACGTCTGCGCGTGGTAGCCGTGGGCGGAGCCCGGCTCCCAGAAGGCCTGCTGTTCGGCGACCGCACGCGCCCCGCTGATCCCGTCCACCGCCTCGGCGGGGGTCAGCGGCACGTCGAGGGCCGGCACCCCCGCCCGGTGTGCGAGCAGGTCCCGGACCAACGCCCGCTCCTTGCCGCCCGCCTTGAACTCCGGCCAGTACGCCCCCACGGGCGCGTCCAGGTCCAGCAGCCCCCGCTCGTGCAACAGCAGCGGTACGACGGCGGCGACGCCCTTGGTCGCCGAGCGCACCACCTGTGCCGTGCCGGCCGCCCAGGGCTCGCCGGCGCCGACGCCGACGCCGTCGTCGCCGTCGACGTGCTTCGGGCCCGCCCACAGGTCCACGACCTTCCGGCCGTCCCGGTACACGGCCACCGCCGCGCCCCGGTCCCCGAGCGCCTCGAAGTTGCGTACGAAAGCGTCCCGGACGGCCTCGAAGCCGTCCGCCACCTCACCCTGGATGTTCACAGGCGGTCCAACAATCACCTGGTCCGACTTATGCCACCGATACCGAACGGGGGTCGAAGCCGAACGGGAGCTCCAGCCGGTGGGCCCGCATCAGCTCCTCGTCGCACAGCAGGTCCTGCGTGCGCCCGTCGGCCGCGATGACGCCCTCGCTGAGGATCACCGACCGCGGGCAGAGCTCCAGCGCGTACGGCAGGTCGTGGGTCACCATCAGCACGGTCACGTCCAGCGCGCGCAGGATGTCCGCGAGCTCGCGCCGCGACGCCGGATCGAGATTGGACGAGGGCTCGTCCAGGACCAGGATCTCCGGCCTCATCGCCAGTACGGTCGCCACCGCGACCCGCCTGCGCTGCCCGAAGGACAGGTGGTGCGGCGGCCGGTCCGCGAAGGCCTCCATGCCGACCTGCTCCAGGGCCTCGCGGACCCGCGCCTCCAGTTCCGCGCCCCGCATGCCGGCGGCCGCCGGGCCGAAGGCCACGTCCTCGCGCACGGTCGGCATGAACAGCTGGTCGTCCGGGTCCTGGAAGACGATGCCGACCCGGCGCCGGATCTCGGCGAAGTTGCGCTTCTCGACCGGCAGCCCGGCCACGGCCACGGTGCCGACTCCGCCGCCGAGGATGCCGTTGAGGTGCAGCACCAGCGTGGTCTTGCCGGCGCCGTTGGGGCCGAGCAGGGCCACCCGCTCGGCCTGTCCGACGGTCAGGTCCACGCCGAAGAGGGCCTGGTGCCCGTCGGGGTAGGCGTACGCGAGGCCGCTCACCTCCAGCGAGGCCGGTACGGTCGATTGCTCCATTTCCCTCTCCCTACATGGCCTTCGCCGCTACGATCGGTCATCTGCTACGGCAGCGGTCAGGGCTTGGCCGTCATGAGTCTTCCAGGAGGCGAGTGAGAAGCCGCCCCCGGGCGGAGGAGTCACCCCATCAGACAGACGGCCGTCAGCAGGACGGCCAGTGCTGTCAGAGGGAGCGCAGAGGCGCGCGCCCACTCCGTGGGCGTTGCCGCCACGTCGTCGATCACCGGCATCGATCCGGCGTAGCCGCGGCTGACCATCGCGAGGTGGACCCGCTCGCCGCGCTCGTAGGAGCGGATGAACAGGGCTCCGGCGGTCTTGGCCAGCACCCCCCAGTGCCGGATGCCACTGGCCTCGAACCCGCGCGAGCGCCGTGCGACCGACATCCGCCGCAGCTCGTCGGTGATCACATCGCCGTAGCGGATCATGAAGGAGGCGATCTGCACCAGCAGCGGCGGCAGCTTCAGCCGCTGGAGGCCGAGGAGCAGTGCGCGCAGTTCGGTGGTCGAGGCGAGCAGGACGGACGCGGCGACCCCGAGCGTGCCCTTGGCCAGCACGTTCCAGGCGCCCCACAGGCCGGAGACGCTGAGCTGCATCCCGAGCGCCTCGACCCGCTCCCCCTGCGCCACGAACGGCATGAGCAGGGCGAACGCCACGAACGGGACCTCGATCAGCAGCCGCCGCAGCAGGAAGCCGGCCGGGATCCGGGCCGCGGCCGTGACGGCCGCGACGAGGACGGCGTACAGCCCGAAGGCCCACACCGCCTCGCGCGGTGTGGACACGACGACCACGACGAAGCCGAAGGCCGCGGCCAGCTTGCAGTGCGGCGGCAGCGCGTGGACCGGTGAGTGCCCGTGCCGGTAGAGCCTGTGGGCGTGACCCGCGCCCATCTCAGAGCGCCGTGGAGGCGGTCGAGGCGGCGGTCAGGTCCTGCGCGCGGCGGCGGCGCACGGTCCAGAAGATCCCGGTGCCGACGGCCACGGTGGTGCCGACGCCGATGACGCCGGCGAGGCCGCCGGAAAGGCGGGCGTCGCCGACGTCCTTGACGCTGTAGCCGGCGAGCGGGGAGCCGGCGGCGGCGTGCTCCTTCACGTTCCGGTCGATGCCCTTGTCGGCGGCGACCTTCTCCAGTCCGTCGGGGCTGGCGGAGGCGTAGAAGGAGACGAAGCCGGCCAGGACGAGGGCTGCGACCAGGCCGGTGATCCACACGGGCTTCGTGGACCGGGCGGCGGCGGCCGCGGGCGCGGCGGCGGCCGGGGCGTCGACCAGCTCGCCTCCGACGCGCAGCTTCAGCGGCGCGGCCAGCCCGCGCGCCCCGTGCACCAGGTCCGGCCGTACGGCCAGTACGGCGCCCACGGTCGCGGCGGTGATGACGGCCTCGCCGATGCCGATCAGCACGTGCACGCCGACCATGGCGGTGAACACCTTGCCGAGCGGGACGTCGGTGGTCCCGCCGAGGGCGTACAGGAGGGTGAACATGACGGCCGCGCCGGGCACCGAGAGCAGTGCTCCGGCGAAGGCGGCGACGGTGACCGTGCGCCGGGTGTCCGGCAGGAGCTTCAGCAGCCCGCGGAAGACGGCGTAGGCGACGACCACGGTCACGACGGCCATGTTCATGACGTTGACGCCGAGGGCGGTCAGCCCGCCGTCGGCGAACAGGACGCCTTGCATGAGCAGCACCACGGACACGCACAGCACCCCGGTGCAGGGGCCGACGAGGATCGCGGCGAGCGCCCCGCCCAGCAGGTGTCCGCTGGTGCCGGCGGCGACCGGGAAGTTGAGCATCTGCACGGCGAAGATGAACGCGGCGACGAGTCCGGCGAGCGGCGCCGCCCGCTCGTCGAGCTCCCGGCGGGCACCGCGGAGGCTGACGGCCACCGCGCCTGCGGCGGCGAGGCCGGCGGCAACGGAGACGGGGGCGTCGATGAACCCGTCGGGCACATGCATGGGGCTGCTCCGCTTCCTGCGGTCTTTGAGCTGACCAAATCTTTAACCGCTTAAGCTTAATGCCTAATTGCAAATGCTTGGCAAGAGCGTCCGCAACACAAATGCGGGCGCGCAGTTTCGTTGAAATGTGCGAGGCTGGGGGGAAATACGGACTCATATGTGCCGATTCGAGGAGTCTTGTCGTGTCAGCCACCGCCGAGAATCCCCCCGCGACCTCAGCACCCACCGCCGTCGCCACAGCCGTCGCACCCGCCGCCGTCGAGGAACGCGTCACCGCCCGCGTGATCAGCGACGACCCGCTCTACCGGAAGATCCCGGTCGCGCTGCGCTTCGCCCCCGCCGAGCCGCTCGCCGTACGGATCGTCTTCCCCGGCGGCCTCTCCCCCGAGGGCACCGACAACGAGTGGGTCTTCCCCCGGGCCCTCCTCGAAGCGGGCCTCCAGGCCCCGACCGGCACCGGCGACGTACGCGTCTGGCCCTGTGGCCGCGTCCAGGCGGTCGTCGAGTGCCACTCCCCCGAGGGCGTCGCGGTGATCCAGTTCGATATCGCCGCGCTGCGCCGCTTCCTGCGCCGCGCGAACGCCGCCGTCACCCGACGGGCCTAGCGAAGGGCCGTCTCTTTCGATTCAGCCCGAACGGGCCCGGCCCCGCACCCGGCGATCGGGTGCGGGGCCGGGCCGGGCCTGATGGGCTGCGGGGTCAGGCGTTGACCAGCTCGCGGTCCTTGCCCGGGTCCTCCGGGGACCCGGCGGTGCCTTCGAGGTGCTTGCGCAGGCTCTCGCCCTCCACGTCCACGTTGGGCAGCAGCCGGTCCAGCCAGCGCGGCAGCCACCAGGCCTTGTGGCCGAGCAGTGCGAGCACCGCCGGGACGATCGTCATACGGACGACGAAGGCGTCGAAGAGGACGGCGATGGCGAGACCGAAGCCGATCATCTTGATCATCTGCTCGCTGGCGCCGATGAAGCCCGAGAACACCGCGATCATGATGACGGCGGCGGCCACGACCACCCGCGCGCTGTACTGGAAGCCGGTCACGATGGCTTGGCCCGGGCGCTCGCCGTGGACGTACGCCTCGCGCATCCGGGTGACGAGGAAGACCTCGTAGTCCATGGCCAGGCCGAAGACGACGCCCACCATGAAGATCGGCATCATGCTCATGATCGGGCCGGTCTGCTCCACCCCGAAGAGCGAGCCGAGCCAGCCCCACTGGAAGACCGCGACGACCGCGCCGAGGGCGGCGACCACCGAGAGCAGGAAGCCGAGGGCCGCCTTGAGGGGGACCAGGACCGAGCGGAAGACCAGCATCAGCAGCAGGAAGGCGAGGCCGACCACGAGTGCCAGGTAGGGCAGCAGCGCGTCATTCATCTTCTGCGAGAAGTCGATGTTCATCGCGGTCGCGCCGGTGACGAGGACGTCGTCGCCGCTGCCGTCGCGGATCGTGTGGACCAGGTTCTCGGTCTCCGTCGAGGACGGGCGGTCCTTCGGGATGACCGTGATCACCGCGGCGTCGCCGTCCTTGTTCGGGGTCGGCGGGGTGACCGCGGCCACGCCCTCCAGGCCCTTGATCCGGTCGACCGTCTGGTCGGCGAGCTTCTTGTCGCCGTCGACGACCACCAGCAGCGGGCCGTTGAAGCCCGGGCCGAAGCCCTCGGACAGCAGGTCGTACGCCTTGCGCTGGGTGGTGGAGACCGGCTGGGCGCCGTCGTCCGGCAGGCCCATCTCCAGCTTGCCCGCCGGGATCGCGATGGCGCCGAGGCCGATCACGCCGACGAGCAGCACCACGACGGGGCGGCGCAGGACGAAACGGGCCCAGCGGGTGCCGCCGTTGGCCTTGGGCGCGGCCCCGGCGGGCTTGCCCTTGCCGAACAGCTTGCTCTTCGTACCTGCCGGAAGCACCTTCTTGCCCGCGAAGCCCAGGATGGCCGGGACCAGCGTCAGGGCGACGAGGACGGCGATGACCACGGTGCCCGCGGCCGCGAAGCCCATCTTGGTCAGCATCGGGATGTTGACGACGGCCAGGCCCACGAGGGCGATGACCACGGTGAGTCCGGCGAAGACGACGGCGGAGCCGGCGGTTCCGGCGGCCCGGCCCGCGGCCTCGTCCCGCTCCCGGCCCTCGGCGA
The DNA here is from genome assembly GCF_040302565.1 of Streptomyces sp. NPDC097981. Taxonomy (NCBI): domain Bacteria; kingdom Bacillati; phylum Actinomycetota; class Actinomycetes; order Kitasatosporales; family Streptomycetaceae; genus Streptomyces; species Streptomyces sp. NPDC097981. Next base: position 208,326 of record NZ_JBEORW010000006.1, on the reverse strand, counting down.
GCTCCACGCGGTAGCGGGAGACGATGAAGAGCGCGTAGTCGATGCCGACCGCGAGGCCGATCATCATCGCGAGGGTGGAGGTGGTCGTGCCGAGGTCCAGCACGTTGGCGAGCGCGGTGATGGAGGATACGCCGATGCCCACGCCGATCAGCGCGGTCAGCAGCGGCAGCCCGGCCGCCATCAGCGAGCCGAAGGTGATGACCAGGACGATCGCCGCGATCAGAATGCCGACGATCTCGCCGGAGCCCGTCTCGGGAGCCGTCATCAGGGCGTCGCCGCCGATCTCGACGGTGAGTCCGGCGGCCTTGGCCGCGGTGCCGGAGTCCTTGAGCGCGTCGCGCGTCTCGTCCTTCAGCTCCATGCCGCTGACGGTGTACTTGACGCTCACGTACGCGGTGGAGCCGTCCCGGCTCACCGCCTGGGCCTGGTACGGGTCGGTGACCGAGGCGACCTGGGGCTTGCCCGGGCCGTCCTTCAGGCCGGAGACGATCTTCTCGACCTCGGTCTTGTTCTTCGGGTCGTTGACCGAGGCGCCCGCGGGCGCCTTGACGACGATGCGGGCGGTGGCGCCGTCGGCGGACATGCCCGGGAACTTCTTGTCCAGCACGTCGAAGGCCTTCTGGGCCTCCGTGCCGGGTATCGAGAACGATCCGGAGGTGGGCGCGGACGCGGTCGCCGCGCCGAAGCCGGCGGCGAACAGCAGCGCCACCCAGACGAGGGCGACGAGGCCGCGGCGCCGGAAGGCGCCCCTGCCGAGTCGGTAGAGGAAGGTAGCCACGGAGGCGGTTCTCCCGTTCAGGTCGTGGGTTGGATCCGGGATGGATCAGGGCGTGGAGAGCCGGCCCGACGACGAGAGCGGCGTGTCAGGAGCAGCAGGAAGGAGCCCGGAAGGACTCAGACGCCGAGGGCGGGGAAAACCACGGAGTCGATGAAGTCGGCGAGGAACGCCTGGTCCACGGATCGGTCCTCCATCAGCGGCAAGGCGATGAAGGCACCGATGAGCATGTGCGGCACGAAGCGGATCGCGGGGCGGTCCGGGGCGACCTCGCCCCGGTCCACGGCGCGTCGCAGGATCTCGTCGAGTCCGGAGATCTCCGGCTCCAAGAGCAGCCTGCGCAACGCCTGGTGAAGCTCGGGACTCTCGTGGACGGCGTGGGCGAGACCCCGCATCAGCGCGGTGTCCTTCGCCATCTGCGCGTCGTCGGAGAGCTCGACCATGCGGTGGAAGTCGCCGCGCAGCGTGCCCGTGTCGATCTCCCGGAGGGAGGCCGGCTGGGTGCACCGCAGGGCCTTGGCGACCAGCTCGGGCTTGCTCCCCCACTGGCGGTAGAGGGTGGCCTTGCTGGACTTCGTACGGGCGGCGACCGCATCCATGGTCAGCGCCTCGTAGCCGACCTCGCGGAGGAGGTCGAGGACCGCCCCGTGGAGTTCGGCTTCCCGCTCGGGGGTGATCCGGCTGCGCCGCGACGAGGTTTCTTCGGACAACTCCGGCACCTCCCTTCCGAACGAAACCGTTTCGTACACCAATGACGATACCCCCGCCGCGAAGAGAACGAAACCGTTCCGTTTCGTTTCGGGGGTGGCATGGATCACCCGTACGAGTTGCCAGCCCCCCTGGGCTTGGAAAGCATTGTGGGGTGAGTCACGACGGCGCGTACCTCCGCTTCCCGCACCTCCACGACGATCTCCTGTGCTTCGCCACCGAGGACGATCTGTGGGTCGCCCCGCTGGTCCCCGAAGGCGAGCCCCCCGGCCGGGCCTGGCGGATCACCGTCGACCGGACCAGAGTCGGCCACCCCCGGTTCTCCCCTGACGGCCGGCACATCGCCTTCACCAGCTGGCGCAGCCTCGACCCCGAGATCCACCTCGCCCCGGTGGACGGCGGACCGGCCCGCCAGCTCAGCTACTGGGGCGCCACCGACACCCGGGTCTGCGGCTGGACCCCGCCCGACAAGGACGGCCGCAGCGACATCCTCGCCGTGTCCTCGCACGGGCAGCCCTTCTCGTACTTCGCCTGGGCCTACAGCGTGCCGACCGACGGCTCGCCCGGCGGCAAGCTCCCCTGGGGCCCGGTCTCCGACATCGCGGTCCACGAGGAGGTCCACGACGGGGAAGGCACCGGCGAGCGGCGCACCCTGCTGCTGACCGGCAAGCCCCCGCACGAGCCCGCCGCCTGGAAGCGCTACCGCGGCGGCGCCACCGGCCGGCTCTGGCTGCACGGCAAGCGGCTGCTGGAGGACATCGAGGGCCACCTCGACGCCCCGATGTTCGTGGACGGCCGGATCGCCTTCCTCTCCGACCACGAGGGCATCGGCAACCTGTACTCGTGCCTGCCCGACGGCACCGGCCTGCGCCGGCACACCGACCACGAGGAGTTCTACGCCCGGCACGCCTCCAGCGACGGCTCCCGGATCGTCTACCAGTGCGCCGGGGACCTCTGGCTCGTCGAGTCGCTGGCCCGGGACACCGCCCCGCGCAAGCTCGACGTCCGCCTCGGCGGCCCCCGCGCGGGCCGCCGTACGTACCAGGTCCCGGCCGCCAGCCACGTCGACTCGCTCTCCGTCGACGCCACCGGCCGGGCCAGCGCGGTCGTCGTCCGCGGCAGCCTGTACTGGCTCACGCACCGCGACGGGCCGGCCCGGACCATCGCCGACACCCCGGGCGTCCGGGTGCGGCTGCCCGAGATGCTCGGCAGCAGCGGGCAGGTCGCGTACGTGACGGACGCGGAGGGCGAGGACGCGATCGAGATCGCCTACCTCCCCCGGGCCTCCGGGGACCGGGAGCCGCGCCGGCTGGCCTCCGGCGAGATGGGCCGCGTACTGGAACTGCTCTCGGACCCGGCCGGGGAGCGTCTCGCCATCGCCTCCAACGACGGGCGCCTGCTGCTCATCGACGCGGGCGAGGAGTCCGGCGGAGAGGTCACCGAGCTGATCCGGTCCATCAACGGGCCCGTCACCGACCTGGCGTTCTCACCCGACGGGGCCTGGCTGACCTGGTCGCACCCGGGCATCGGCCGTTCGCTGCGCCAGATCAAGATGGCCCGGATCTCCGGCCCCGGCCCGCGGGCCGTCGTGGACGTCACCAACGGCCGCTTCGAGGACGACCACCCGGTCTTCACCCGTGACGGCCGCTACCTGGCCTTCCTGTCCTGGCGCGGTTTCGACCCGGTGTACGACGTGCACACCGGAGACCTGTCCTTCCCGCTGGGCTGCCGCCCGTACCTGGTGCCGCTGTCCTCGGCGACCCCCTCGCCGTTCGCGTTCACCCCCGACGGCCGGCCCGCGGCGGGCGGACTCGACCCGGGCGAGGGCGAGGCCGCCGAGGCCACCGAGGGCGACGGCGCGGTCATGGTGGAGGTGGAGGGGCTGGAGAGCCGGGTCACGCCGTTCCCGGTGACGGCGTCGAAGTACTCGGCCCTGCACCCGGTGCATGGCGGCGGACTGGTGTGGCTGCGCTGGCCGATCTCGGGCGCGCTCGGCGAGACCTTCGCCAGCCCGACCGACACCAGCGGCAAGCCCACCCTGGAGCACTTCGAGATCACCAAGGCGCGCAAGACCGAACTGGCCTCCGGGCTGGACTGGTTCGCGGTCAGCGGCGACGGCACCCGGCTCGTCGTCAACGACGACGGGGACCTGCGCGCGGTCCCGGCGACCGAGTCCGGGGACAGCGACTCCACCGTCTACCTGGACCTGCGGCGCATCCTGCACCACGTGGACCCGGCCGCCGAGTGGCGCCAGGCCTTCGAGGAGGCCGGGCGGCTCATCCGCGCGTACTTCTGGGAGCCGGACATGTGCAACATCGACTGGGACGGGGTGCTGCGCCAGTACCGCCCCCTGGTCGAACGGGTCGCCTCGCCCGACGAGTTCGCGGACCTGCTGCGCGAGGTGCTCGGCGAGCTCGGCACCTCGCACGCGTACGTCTCCCCCGCGCGCCGCAACGAGGGCCCGCCGCACTACCACCGGCCGATCGGGCTGCTCGGCGCCAACTTCGTGCACCGCGAGGAGGGCTGGATGCTCGCGCGGATCCTGCCCGGCGAGTCCTCCGACTCCAAGGCCCGCTCCCCGCTCGCCGGCACCGGCATCCGGGAGGGCTCCGTGCTCACCCACGTGGACGGGCGGCCGGTGGACCCGGTGGCCGGGCCGTACCCGCTGCTGGAGGCGGCGGGGGGCACCACGGTCGAGCTGACCTTCCAGCCCGCCGAAAGCGGCGGCCGGGCCCGGCGGGTGGCGGTGGTGCCGCTGATCGACGAGCGGCCGCTGCGCTACCAGGACTGGGTGTCCAAGCGGCGCGCGGTGGTCCGGGAGCTCAGCGGCGGCAAGTGCGGCTACCTGCACATCCCCGACATGGGCGGCTCGGGCTGGGCGCAGTTCAACCGGGACCTGCGGATGGAGATGTCCCGGCCCGCGCTGATCGTGGACGTACGCGGCAACGCGGGCGGGCACATCAGCGAGCTGGTGGTGGAGAAGCTGACCCGCTCGATCCTCGGCTGGGACCTGACGCGCAACGCCCAGCCGGTGTCGTACGCCTCCAACGCACCCCGGGGTCCGATCGTGGCGCTGGCCGACGAGGCGACCTCCTCGGACGGCGACATGATCACGGCGGCCATCAAGCTGCTCGGGCTCGGCCCGGTGGTCGGCCAGCGCACCTGGGGCGGGGTGGTCGGCATGACCGGCCGGCACACCCTGGGCGACGGCACGGTGATCACGGTGCCGATGAACGCCGCCTGGTTCCCGGAGTACGGGTGGTCGGTGGAGAACCACGGCGTGGAACCGGACCTCGCGATCCTGCGCACCCCGCTCGACTGGGCGGAGGGGCGGTACGCCCAGCTGGACGATGCCGTGCACCTCGCGCTGGAACTGCTGGAGCAGGAGCCGGCCGCGGTGCCGCCCGGCTACGCGGACGTACCGGACCTGCGGTGTCCGAAGCTGCCGCCGAGGCAGTAGGGCATGCGGAAGGGGCGCGACCGCACTGCACGGTCGCGCCCCTCGGGGTGTCCGGACGTCCGGGCGTCAGAAGTCCCAGTTGTCGTCGAGCTCGTCGTGGACCTTTTCCTTCTTCTTCTTGGTCTGGTCGGAGGCTTGCGCACCGCGCTTGGACGCTTCGTCCTTCGCGCTCTTCGCGGCCTCCGCGGCCTTGCCCTTGGACTCTGCCGCCTTGTCCTGGAACTGGTCTTTGATACCCACGCTGTTCACTCCTGGAGGGGTGTAGGGGACTGGGCCTCGACCAGATTTGCACGGGCGGACAAAGCGCGCATTTCGATCAGTGGCGCGCTGTGCCGCGGGCGCGCTCCTCCTCGTCGGCGGCCCCTCCGGCCCCCACGAGCCCGCGGGAGACACCCGCCAGCCTGGGCCCGAAGCGCTTCATCTCCCGCCGGCCGGCGGTCGCGATGATCCCGGGCAGGTAGCCGCGCACGCCCTGCATCCCGCGCAGCCACCACTGGGCGTACACGTGCGGCGAGCGCCGCTCGATGCCGGCGACGATCCGGTCGACGGCCGGGCCCAGCGGGTACGTGCGGTTCGACGGCCAGGGCAGCCGCCGGCGCAGCTCCCGCATGACCTCGTCCTGGTCGGCCCCGCGCACCATGTCGGTGTCGGTCCAGGAGAGGTAGCCGACGCCCACCTCGACGCCCTTGTGGCCGACCTCGGCGCGCAGGCAGTGCGCGAAGGCCTCGACGCCGGACTTGGATGCGCAGTACGCCGTCATCATCGGTGCCGGTGTGATCGCGGCGAGCGAGGCGATCTGGAGGAAGTAGCCGCGGCTCTCCGCCAGGACGGGGAGGAACGCGCGGGCGGTGACGGCCCCGCCGATCAGGTTGACCTCGATCACCCGGCGCCAGGCCTCGGGGTCGGAGTCGGCGAACGGCCCGCCGGCGGCGACGCCCGCGTTGGCGACGACGATGTCGACCTTGCCGAAGCGCTGCTTGACCTCCTGCGCGACCCGGGCCATGGCCTCGTGGTCGGTGACGTCGGCGTGCCAGTGGTCGCTGTCGGTGTGCAGCCGCTCGGAGACCTCCTTGAGGGCCTCCGGCTCCAGCCCCACCAGCGCCACCCTCGCGCCGCGCGCGGACAGCTTGCGGGCGAGGAGCTCGCCGACCCCGCGTGCGGCGCCGGTGACGACGGCGACCCGGCCTTCCAGACTCCTGCTCGCACTCACGGCGTCTCCTCCTTCAGGAAGTGCGCGGTCAGCTCGCGCACGGCGTTCGTGACGGCCTCGGGGGCCTCGACCGGGGTCATGTGCCCCATGCCGGTCAGCTCGGTCAGCCCCACGCAGTGCGGCAGCGCGGCGGCGATCCCCCGGGCGTGCACGATCGGTGTGAGCCTGTCGTTCTTGCCGCCGATGACGGCGGTGGGCACCGTGAGCGCGGCCAGGTTCGCCTCCAGGTCCAGCCCGGCCAGCACCTCGGACCAGGCGTACCGGACCCGGGTGGGGCAGCCGTGCACGATCCGGGCACAGGCCTCGACCTTGTCGGGCGCGGACCCGGGGCCCATCGTGGCGTACTTCAGCACTCGTTTGGCGACCGGCGTGACGGGCCCGAGCGGGGCGCGCGAACCGAGCACCGCGCCGGTGACACGGGTCCTCGCCCGCCCGGGGCGCAGCGGCACGACCAGCGCCTCCGCGACCAGCCGGGCGCTGCCGGTGCTGCACAGCAGCGCGGCGGCGGCGTGCTCGGTGAACTCCGGCCGCCTGGCGGCGGCCATGATCGTCATGCCGCCCATGGAATGCCCGGCGACGACCGCCCGCTCCCCGGGGGCCAGGGTGGCACGCAGCACGGCGACCAGGTCGTCGGCGAGCTCGGTGGTGCCGTAGCCGGAAGCGGCGGGGCTGCGCCCGTGTCCGCGCTGGTCGTACGCGATGACCCGGTGGTCCTTGGCGAGCTCCCGGATCTGCGCGGCCCAGAAGGCGGTGGAGCAGGTCCAGCCGTGCGCCAGCACCACGGCCGGCGCGCCCTCGTCCCCGTGCTCCTCCACGTGCAGCCGGGATCCGTCGGCGGAGACCGCGACCGACTCCCGCCGGGGGGCGGGCGGCGCGTACGGCCCGGAGGTGACGTGCGCCGGCCGGCTCACGCGGCGCCCTCCTCGGCGGTGGCAGTGGCCGCGCCGGCGGCGGCTCCGGAGGCGGCCTTGCCCTTGGCCTCCGTACGGGCCGGGGCCGGGGTCTGCGCCCGGGCCGGGACCCGCTCGGCCCCGGTGTCCCGGAGGCGGACGACCTCGTACTCGGAGAGGTCCACGCTCCGCGTCTCCTTGCGGAACTCGCCGGTCGTGCCCGGCCAGACCGTGGTGTTGCGGCCCTGCGCGTCCAGGTACCAGCTGGTGCAGCCGCCGGTGTTCCACACCGTCCGCTCCATGCGGGCCTGGACCTGCCGGTTCCACTGGTTCACGGCCGAGGGCCGGGGGGCGAGCGCGACCTGCCCGCCCAGCACGTTCAGCTGGCGCAGGTAGTCCGCCATGTAGTTCAGCTGCGACTCGATCATCAGGATCATCGAGCTGTTCCCGAGGCCGGTGTTCGGCCCGATGATCGTCATCCAGTTCGGGAAGCCGGCCGCCGTGGCCCCGCGCAGCGACTGCATCCCGTCCTTCCAGTGGTCCGCGAGGGTCCGGCCCTCGGCGCCCACCACCCGGTCGGCGATCGGCATGTCCGTGACGTGGAAGCCGGTGCCGAAGATGATCGCGTCGGCCTCGGTCTCGGTCCCGTCGGCCGCGACCAGCGTGTTGCCCCGGATCTCCGTCAGCCCGGAGGCGACCAGGTCCACGTTCGGCCGGGCGAGCGCCGGGTAGTACTCGCTGGAGAGCAGGATCCGCTTGCAGCCGATCCGGTACGAGGGCGTCAGCTTGGCCAGCAGCTCCGGGTCCTTGATCGAGCGCCCCATGTTGGCCTTGGCCAGCGATTCGATGAGCCCGAGCTGGTTCGGCCGCTTGGTGAACGCGCTGACCTGGAGCTCCCTGATCCCCCACAGCAGGCCCCGGCGGGCCGCCCGGGTGAACGGCAGCTGACGGTGCAGCCAGCGCTCCACGCCGCCGATGGCCCGGTCGGTGCGCGGCATCACCCACGGCGCGGTCCGCTGGAACAGGGTGAGGCGCTCCACGTCGGGCGCGATGGCCGGCACGATCTGGATGGCGGAGGCACCGGTGCCGATCACGGCGACCCGCTTGCCGCGCAGGTCGTAGTCGTGGTCCCAGCGTGCGGAGTGGAAGACCTTGCCGGGGAATTCGGCGAGCCCGGGGATCTCCGGCATCTTCGGGTCGGACAGCGGCCCGGTGGCGGAGACGACGACATCGGCGGCAAGCGATCCGGCCGAGGTCTCGATCTCCCACCTCAGCCGGTCGGCGTCCCAGCGCATCATCCGGACCTCGGAGTCGAGCCGGATGTGGGGCCGCAGCCCGAAGGTGTCGGCGACGTGCTCCAGGTACGCCCGGATGTGCGGCTGCCCGGAGAACGTCCGCGGCCAGTCGGGATTGGGGGCGAACGAGAACGAATACAGGTGGGAGGGGACGTCGCACGCACACCCGGGATAGCTGTTGTCGCGCCAGGTCCCGCCGACGGAGTCGGCCCGTTCCAGTACGACGAAGTCCGTGATCCCCTCGCGCCGCAGCCGTACCGCCGCGCCCAGCCCGCCGAACCCGGACCCGATCACCGCCACTCGCACGTGTTTGCGCTCGCCCATGGCACCACCCATGCCGCCCATGCCCGCCGCCTTCCGCTTCAGCAGTCCCAGCCCAGCCCAGTCACAACCACAGTGGAACACTGCCAGCAATCACTGGCACAATCGGGAGGGTAGAGCAGCTCCGTACTCATGGGTAGAGGTCGCGGCCGGAAAGTTACTGCCGGTACGCCATAGGCTTCGCCTGTGGAAGACACGGAAGCGGGGACGGCAGTGCGTGAATACCGGACGGAGGAACTGGCCGAGGCGGCCGGCATCCCCGTGCGCACCCTGCGCTTCTACCGCGAGCGCAAGCTCCTGCCGCCGCCGCGCCGCGAGGGCCGGATCGCCTGGTACGACGACCACCACCTGGCCCGGCTGCGCACCATCGCCGCCCTGCTGGAGCGCGGCCACACCCTCGGCGGCATCGCCGAGCTGACCGCCGCCTTCGAGAACGGCCGCGACGTCAGCCAGCTCGGTGAACTGCTCGGCATCGGCTGGTCCGAGGAGACCCCCGTACGCCTGACGCCCGAAGCCCTCGCCGACTACTTCGAGGGGGAGGTCACCCCGGAGAACCTGGCGGCCTCCCTCGACCTCGGCTACCTCGCCACCGACGGCGACGAGATCGTGCACGTCAGCCGCCGCCTGCTGGACGTCTCATCGGCGCTGGTCCGCGAGGGCGTCCCGCTCTCCGCGGTCCTGGAGACGGGCCGCCGGGTCCGGGAGCACGCGGACGCCATGGCGGCCCTGTTCACGGAGCTGATCTCCACGCACCTGACGGAGGAGGCCCTCCCGCGACTGCGCCCGCTGGCGAAGAGCGTGGTCGAGGCGGAGCTCACCATGGCGATGGACCGCCTCCTGGCATCAGGGGCTCAGGACCCCAGCTCGTAGACCACGGTCACGGGCGCGTGGTCGGACCAGCGCTCCGGGTGCGTCTCGGCCCGCTCGACGAACGCCTTCACGGCCTTCGCGGCCAGCCCCGGGGTCGTGACCTGGAGGTCGATGCGCCACCCGGCGTCGTTGTCGAAAGCCCGCCCGCGGTAGGACCACCAGGAGTACGGCCCCTCGGTGTCGGGGTGCAGGCTGCGGACCACGTCCACGTACCCGGCCTCGTCGTACACCTTCCCGAGCCACTCCCGCTCCTCGGGCAGGAAGCCGGCGCTCTTCCGGTTGGTCTTCCAGTTCTTGAGATCGGCTTCCCGGTGGCAGATGTTCCAGTCGCCGCACACCACGACCTCCCGCCCCTCACCGGCGGCGCGCACCTTCAGAGCGGCGAGATAGGGCAGGAATTCCGCCATGAACCGGTACTTCTCGTCCTGCTTCTCGGTCCCGGCCTCGCCGGAGGGCAGGTACAGGCTGGCGACCGTCACCCCCGGAAGATCCGCTTCGAGGTAGCGCCCGCTCGCATCGAACTCGTCGCTCCCGAATCCCACCTGCACCCGCTCGGGCTCGCGGCGCGTGTACAGCGCGACCCCGGCCCGCCCCTTGGCCGCGGCCGGTGCGAACACGGTGTGCCAGCCCTCGGGCCTGCGGACCTCGTCCGGGATCTGCCCCTCCTCGGCCCGTACCTCCTGGAGGCAGACCACATCGGCATCCGACCCTGCCAGCCACGGGGAGAAACCCTTCTTGGCGGCGGCGCGGATCCCATTCACATTCACGGAGGTCACGGTGAGCATCCCAGCACCTTAACGGGAGCGTTCCGTACGATGTTCCGATGTCTCACGGGATACAGCTCCGCGCCCTGGCGTACGACCACCCGGACGCGGTCGCACTCAACGACCAGGTCCAGCTCGAATACCAGGCGCGCTACGGCGGCCCGGGCGATGCCACCTTCCTCGACCCGGCGATGTTCACCCCGCCGAACGGCGTGTACCTGCTGGCGTACGACGCCTCGGGCACGCCGGTGGCCAGCGGCGGCTGGCGCAGCCAGGACCGCAACGACGAGGGCTACGCGGACGGCGACGCCGAGCTCAAGCGCATGTACGTCGTCCCCGGCGCCCGCGGCCTGGGCCTGGCCCGCCGCATCCTGGCCGAACTGGAATCCGACGCCCGTGCCTCGGGCCGCGTCCGCATGGTCCTGGAAACCGGCGACCAGCAGCCGGAGGCGATCGCCCTCTACCTCTCGTCGGGCTACACCCCGTCGGAGAAGTTCGGCTACTACCGCTCGTACGAGTCGAGCCGCTGCATGGCCAAGCCGCTCCGCCCCTGACGCCCCCCTCTCCCCCCCTTGACGCGCCCTCGCACCGCTGCGCGGACCGAGTACCGGGGATCCGGGGCCGGGCCCCGGGATGCGGAGAAGGGGCGGGGCGGGGAGAAGAGCCCGCGCAGCGGCCCGGCAGGGCTACCGCGGGAGCCACTGCGCCCGGTCCGTCCCCCACCGGGACGGACCCCGCCCCCAGTCCCCGAACGGCACCGGCGACCCGGCGTACCGCAGCACCCCGTACCCCGAGTCCACCTCCCTCAGCCACGGCTCCGCCGCGTACGCCGCCCCGGCGGGACCGGCCGCCGGGACGTCCCGTACGAGCCACGACGCCGTCCCCGCCAGCGAGAACCGCAAGGACCGCCCGCCTCCCGCGGCCAGCGCCCGCAGCACGCCTGCCGCCGCCAGGTACCCGGTGCCGTGGTCCAGCGCCTGCGCCGGCAGCACCCCGGGCACCCCGCCGGCCCCGTCCCCGTACGCGGCGGCCAGCCCGTACCCCGCCTGCACCAGCGAGTCGAACCCGCGCCGCCCCGCCCACGGACCCCGCCACCCCCACGCGCACAGCTGCGCCACCACCAGCCCCGGCCGGCGCTCCAGCAGCTCGTCCGCCCCGAGCCCGTACCGCTCCAGCGCCCCCGGCCGGTACCCGGTCACCACCACGTCGGCCTCGGCCCGCAGCCCCTCGAAGACGGCCCGCTCCCCCGCGTCCGCCAGATCCAGCAGCGCCGACCGCTTCCCGAACCCGGTGTCCGCGTACGCGTCGTGCGACTCCGGCAGCCGCGGCGAGTCGATCCGCAGGACGTCCGCCCCCAGCAGCCCGAGCGTCCGCGTCGCGACCGGCCCCGCGATGACCCGCGTCAGGTCCAGCACCCGCACCCCGGCCGCGGGCAGCGCCCCGGGCCCGAACTCCCGCCCGGCGCCCCCGGACTCCCGCACCTCCACGAGCGGCTGCGGATCCCCGTACTCCGCGGCCACCGCGACGGCCAGCCCGCCCTCCCCGTACACCCGCTCCTGCACCTCGACGGCCCCGCGCCCCGCCACCGCGTCCCGCAGCGCCTCGGGGGTCGCGGACGGCAGTCCCAACGCCCGTACCAGGGCGGCCCGGTGGTGCGGATAGTTGGCGTGCGTGCGCACCCACCCGTCCGCCGCCCGCCAGAACCCCGACAGCGGCGCGAAGTTCACCGGCTCGCGCCCCGCCACCCGCAGATGCCGCTCGCTGACGAACGCGGTGGCCACCGCCCCCTCGTCCACCACCAGCGGCTCCACCCCGGCGGCCGCGCCCCCGGCCCGAACGGCGGCCAGCTCGGCCGCGGCCAGCGTGCACACCCCGACGGTGGCCCGTGCCAGCTCCCGCACGGGCAGCGGCCCCTCCCCCAGCCCGCTTCCGCCCCGGTAGACCACCCGCCCCGCCAACCCGTCCGCCCCGCCGAGCGCACCCCACGCCTGCCGCGTCCCGCCATCGAAGATCGTCATGGGCCCATTCTCCGGAGCCCCTCGTCGCCCGCTCCGGATCCTGACGGCGGCCCAGGAGGTGGTGGACGAACCGTTCTACGCCATCGTTACCGACCTGGTGGGCACGCCCACCGAGCTCGTCGACGAGCGGGGCGCCCTGGCCTGGTGCAGCCGGCCGACCCTGTGGGGGTCCACGGCCTGGAGCCGGGACGCCACCGCCTACACCCCCCTGCGTTTCCCCGGCCAGTACTTCGACCCCGAATCGGGTCTGCACTACAACTAAGTACCTATGGGGCGCACACTTCTGGTCCCCGTCTTACTTCGCGGCCTCCTGCGGCGGGGCTCCCCTGTCGATCATCAAGGAGTACATGGACGATGCGTCGGGGGCCCGGATCATCATCGACCGCGGCCTCAGGGACGGAGACGGCAATCCGGTGGTGATCATCCGCCAGGACCATATGATCCACGCCTACCACGTCGAGGAGAAGGACATCTCGAACTACATCACTCCGCGAGACGGCAAGGATGCAGCGAAGTGGCGAACCCCGAAACCGGATGAAATGAATGAGTAACGAGGGCCCCACCGGGGCGCAGCAGTGGCCGGGCTACCGCTCGAAGCCGTCCTACGACCCCGGTCGGAACCTGGTCTTCCCCGCCCCGGTGCCCGCGGGCCTGCGGGCACTCGGGCAGGAGGTGCGGGCGGCCGGCTGGCCGGTGCGGCTGGCCTTCCGCGCCTCGCGGATCACCCTGCTGGACACCCTGTGCCGCTGGCAGACCCTGCGCGCGCTGGCTTATCTGCACGTGCTGGCCGCCGGGACCGCGGATGCGCGGCTGCTGAGCGACCTGCGGGTGGTCCCGGGGCCGGAGACGGCCGGCGACCCGGCGCTGTCCGAACTGCCGGCACGACTGGAGCGGTACGCCCTGGCCCTCCCGCCGGACCTCGTGGACGCGGTCGTCTGCGATGCCGGCGGACTGCTCGCGGACAACCGGTTCACCGCGTCCGCACTGGCCGCCGGGCTCACCGCCGATTCCCGCCCGGCCGACACGGACGAGGCGGTTTCCCGCGCGGTGGTGCTCACCAGCTACTGGTACGAGACCCCGGGCCAGCGCGGCGCCCTCGCCCTGGCGTGGAGCGCCAACCAGTTCGTCCGCTCCTGGCTGTGGTGGTCGGCCGGCTTCACGTACGGCGACCCGGCGGGCGGCATCGGCATCACGACGGACCCGCGCCCGGCCCGCCCGTCGCCGTCCGCCCTCCCGGCCTGGGCGGCCGCTCTGCTGGACCGGGCGGCCGACTGACCGGCCGGCCGGGGCCGGGGCCCGGGAGGCCGGAGGGGGAAGCCGGGCTGCTCCGGCAGGCACCAACCGGTCCCCGGGCAGGACCTGTTCGGGCCTCGCCTCGGACACGCCCTGCAAACGCCGAGATCCCGTCCGGCCTTTCGGCTGAACGGGATCTCGTGACGATTCCCGGTAGCTATCCGAGAACTGTCGTTTGTGGACCTGTGGGGATTTGAACCCCAGACCCCCTCGATGCGAACGAGGTGCGCTACCAGACTGCGCCACAGGCCCTTGCGACGTGTGAAACATTAGCATCCCCGCGCCGGTGCTCCAAAACCGATACCCGGGAGCGTCCGTGCAGGTCCGGTCACTCGTTCGCGGCGCGGGGGCGGCCGTCGCTCTCGTACTGGTCGAACAGCGGCGTGCGGCCGCGGTCGCGGCCGCGTGCGCGGGCGTTCGGGTGGGACTTCTGGTCCGGCTTCGCCTCGGACTTGGCCTCCGGCTTCGGCGCCGGCGACGGCTGGGCGCGCAGGCGGGGGTCCGTCGGCTCGGCCGCGCTGGAGCGGGTCGCGCTCCAGGCGTCCGGGGCCGCCGGGCCGGTGGCGCGCGGGGCCACCGGGGCCGTCACGTACGTCGGCAGCGGGACCGGGACCGGCTCCCAGCTGTCACCGCGGGCGGGGCCGCGTTCACGTTCGCGCTGCTGGTCCACCCACTCGGCGTGATCGGTCTGCTCGACCAGAGCGCGCCGTCCGGCCTCCTGCGGGGAGACCGGTGGTGCAGGGTCCGGTTCGGCGCCCGCGGCGGGGGCGTCCTCGGGGTGGCGGCGGCGCGGCCGGCTCTCGCGCAGCTGCCGGGCGGCGGCCTCGGCACGCCGCCGGTCCATGGTGAACTCGTAGCGGCGCCGCTCCTGGACCCGCAGGTGCACGATGTACGCGCTCAGCAGCAGGGCGGGCAAGGCGGGCACCCAGAGGTAGGCCAGGCCGCCGACCGCCGCGACGATCGCGCCGAGCGTGAAGGTCAGGAACAGGAGCGCGGTGGTGCGCCGACGGCGCGCCAGCACCTGAAGGCGCTGCTCGCGCCGCTGCCGCTCCGCCACGGCCGACCTCGGCACCGCCCTGGCCGGGGGTACGCCGACGGCCCGGGCGTCGGCGTCCACGGAATTCACCGTTTCCGTCGCGGCGTCCGGGTCCGCGCGGTACTGGGGCTCGGCCTCCTGGTCGCCGCGCTCACGCAGCCCCCTGGCGTAACGGCGCTCCATTCCCGCCCGGCCGGAAAGCAGCCGAATGGCAGTGGAGAAGCGTTCCGTCGGACGGGCCTCGTTCAGCTCGTCCTGCCTCCGGAGCCACATGGGCACCAAGTAGGCGGCCCAGGCCCCGACAATGACTGCGTAGATGAGGCCGCTGCTGCTCACACCTCACACCGTAGAGGGGCGCGGCCGGGCGGATCCGCCAATTGGACCGGTGTGTCGCACGAACTGGCTGATATCACGGACTTTTTTTGTGATTCTTCGGATCAGGTTATGGGCGAATCGGTTCCCGGGCCCCGATAATTCGAACAGTTATTCGTTTATGAGGGTGAGGTGCCCTGCCTGCGCCCACGGTGCCAGCGGCGCAGCAGACCCTCCGGGACCTCCTCCGCGGTCAGCACGTACACGAGGTGGTCGCGCCACGCGCCGTCGATGTGGAGGTAGCGCGGACGCAGCCCTTCCTCGCGGAAGCCCAGCTTCTCCACCACCCGCCGGCTCGGCCCGTTCTCCGGGCGGATGCACACCTCGATCCGGTGCAGCCCGACCTTCGCGAAGCAGTGGTCCACGGCGAGTGCGACCGCCGTCGGCATCACGCCGCGGCCCGCCACCTCGCGGTCCACCCAGTAGCCGACGTGGGCCGCGCACATCGAGCCCCAGGTGATCCCGGCGACCGTCAGCTGGCCGACGAGGCGGCCCTGGTACTCGATGACGAAGGGCAGCATCCGCCCCGCGTTCGCCTCGGCCCGCAGATGGCGGACCATCTGCCGGTACGTCGGCCGGTGGATCACCGGCCCCCAGGGCGCGGGCGGCGGAATCGTCGCCTCCCACGGCCGGAGCCAGTCGCGGTTGCGCCGGTTGACCTCGCGCCAGGCACTCTGGTCCCGCAGTTTTATCGGCCGGAGCGTGACGTCGCCGTCGGTCAGCACCACCGGCCAGGAGGGTCCGTTCAGCTCGGGCTCCCGGAGGATCTGCCGGGGGGCGCGGGGTGGTCGCCGCCCCGGATCTGGTCCACGGCGTGCGGCAGGATCCGCGTGAGGACCGCGAGGCCGTCGCGGACGCCACCGGTGGAACCGGGCAGGTTCACGATCAGGGTGTGGCCGGCCACACCCGCGAGGCCCCGGGAAAGGGCCGCGGTCGGCACGTTCGCCAGGCCCTCGGCGCGGATGGCCTGCGGGATGCCCGGGATTTCGTAGTCCAGCACCCGCGCGGTCGCGTCCGGGGTGCGGTCGGTCGGCGAGATGCCGGTGCCGCCGGTGGTGAGGATGACGTCGTACCCGGCGGCCACGCCCTCGCGCAGCGCCTGCTCGACCGGATCCCCGTCGGGGACGACCCGCGGACCGTCCACCGTGAAGCCGAGCCTGCCGAGCCCCTCGGCCAGCAGCGGACCTCCCCGGTCGGCGTACACGCCCGCCGAGGCCCGGTTCGAGGCGGTGACCACGAGCCCGCGCAGGGCGCGCCCGGGCTCCCGGGCCGCGCCCGCCGCATCCGGCTCGGCGGCCGGGGCCCCGCCCGCCTCCGTCGGCGTTGCGGGGATGTGGCTGAAGGCGGCGCCGCCGCGCGGGGCGTTCACCCGCGGGTCCAGTCGCCGGACTTTCCGCCGGTCTTCTCCTCCACCCGGACGTCCGTGATGACGGCGCCCTTGTCGACGGCCTTCACCATGTCGATGACGGTGAGCCCGGCGACCGCGACGGCGGTCAGCGCCTCCATCTCGACGCCCGTGCGGTCGGCCGTCTTGACGGTGGCGAGGATCTCGACGGCGTCGTCGGCGACCGAGAGGTCCACCTTCACGCCCGACACGGCCAGCGGGTGGCAGAGCGGGATCAGGTCGGGGGTCTTCTTCGCGCCCATGATCCCGGCGATCCGCGCGGTGGCGAGGGCGTCCCCCTTGGGCACGCCCTCGCCGCGCAGCAGTTCGACCACCCGCGCGGAGACGAGCACGCGCCCGCTGGCCCGCGCCGTCCGCGTCGTGACGTCCTTCCCCGAGACGTCCACCATCCGGGCCGCGCCGGCCTCGTCGATGTGCGTCAGCCTGCTGTGCGTGCTCATAGGTTCGTGCCGCTCCCGCTCCGGGCCCCGCAAGGGCCTGTGTGGTGCAACACGCTACCCGCACTCGCCCGGCTTCAGCCGAGCAGGACCACTTCCAGCTCGGCCCCCGGCTCCACCGAGGTGACGTCCTCCGGTACGACCATGAGCGAGTCGGCGTGGGCCAGTGCCGCGATCAGGTGGGAGCCCGTTCCGCCGACCGGGCTTACCGTGCCGCTCTCCGCGTCGTACGTGCCGCGCAGGAACTGGCGGCGGCCCGCCGGGGAGCCCAGCGCCTTGTCCGCCTTCAGCGCCGCCCGCACGCTCGGCCGGCTCACGTCGGCCAGGCCCATGAGCGCGCGGATCGCGGGACGCACGAACAGTTCGAAGGAGACGTACGAGGACACCGGGTTGCCGGGCAGGGCCAGCAGGGGGGTGTGGTCCGGACCGATGGTGCCGAAGCCCTGCGGCTTGCCGGGCTGCATCGCGAGCTTGCGGAAGTCCATCCGCCCGCCGTCGACCCCGCCCTCGGCGCCGTCGCCCGAGCCGCCCGTGCCCACCGAGGACAGCGCCTCCTTGACCACGTCGTACGCGCCGACGCTGACGCCGCCCGTGGTGACCAGCAGGTCGGCCCGGATCAGCTGGTCCTCGATGGTGGAGCGCAGGGTCTCGACGTCGTCGGCGACGGCCCCGACGCGGTAGGAGATCGCCCCGGCGTCGCGCGCGGCGGCGGCCAGCGCGAAGCTGTTCGAGTCGTAGATCGTCCCCGCGGCCAGGGCCTCGCCCGGCTGGACCAGCTCGCTGCCGGTGGACAGCACGACCACGCGCGGGCGCGGCCGGACCCGGACGGTGCCCCGTCCGATGGCGGCCAGCAGCGCGATCTGCGGCGGGCCGAGCACCGTGCCGGCGGCCAGGGCGAGGTCCCCCGCCTGGACGTCGCTGCCGCGCGACCGTACGTGGGCCCGCGCCTCGGCGGCCCGGTGCACCCGCACCTCGCCGCCCGCGCCCTCGGGGGCCGCGCTGGCCGGGGTCATGCCGGCGGCCGCGCCGCCGCCCGTACCGCCGTCGGTCCACTCGACCGGCACGACCGCCTCCGCGCCCGGGGGCAGCGGGGCGCCGGTCATGATGCGGGCGGCCTGGCCGGGGCCGACGGCGGGCAGCTCGGCGCTGCCCGCCGCCACGTCCCCGATGACCGTCAGCACCGCGGGGAACTCCTCGCTCGCGCCCTGGACGTCGGCCGTACGGACGGCGTAGCCGTCCATGGAGCTGTTGTCGAAGGGCGGGAGGGCGACGGGCACGGTGACGTCCTCGACCAGGACGCAGCCCTGGGCATCGAGCAGCTGGAGCTCGATGGGCTCCAGCGGCCGGATCGCGGCGAGGACGTCCGCGAGGTGCTCGTCGACCGACCACAGACGCTGGGCGGCGTGGCCGGTGTCCTGCGGTGCGCGGCTGCTCAAGGTGCTACATCTCCTCCGTGACGTAACGGTGAAGCCAGGTGCGGAACTCCGGGCCCAGGTCCTCACGCTCGCACGCGAGGCGGACGATGGCCCGCAGGTAGTCCCCGCGGTCCCCGGTGTCGTAGCGACGGCCCCGGAAGACCACGCCGTGCACCGGGCCGCCCACGGTCTCGTCGGCGGCCAGCTTCTGCAGGCCGTCGGTGAGCTGGATCTCCCCGCCGCGGCCCGGCTCGGTCTCCCGCAGTATGTCGAAGATCGCGGGGTTGAGTACGTACCGTCCGATGACCGCGTAGTTGCTGGGCGCGTCCGCCGGGTCCGGCTTCTCGACGAGGCCGGTGATCTTGACGACGTCCTTCTCGTCCGTGGCCTCGACCGCGGCGCAGCCGTAGAGGTGCACGTTGGCGGGGTCAACCTCCATGAGGGCGATGACGGTGCCGCCGGTGCGGGCGTGGACGTCGGTCATCTGGCGCAGCAGCGGGTCGCGCGGGTCGATCAGGTCGTCGCCGAGGAGGACGGCGAAGGGCTCGTCGCCGACGTGCGGCTCGGCGCACAGGACGGCGTGGCCGAGGCCGCGCGGGTCGCCCTGGCGGACGTAGTGCATGGTGGCCAGGTCGCTGGACTCCTGGACCTTCTTGAGCCGGTCGTCGTCGCCCTTGGCGATGAGGGCCGACTCCAGCTCGTAGTTGCGGTCGAAGTGGTCTTCGAGGGCGCGCTTGTTACGTCCTGTGATCATGAGGACGTCGTCCAGGCCGGCTGAGACGGCCTCCTCGACGACGTACTGGATGGCCGGCTTGTCCACGACCGGGAGCATTTCCTTGGGCGTCGCCTTCGTCGCCGGAAGGAAGCGGGTACCGAGACCCGCGGCCGGGATCACGGCCTTCTTGATCACAGGGTGCAACTGAGTCATGGGCAGAACGATAGTGGGTCGCACAGACCACCCCGGATTCGATTCCGGTAAGTAGGTGCGACATCGCCCCGATATGAAGGGAAATCAGAGTCAGCTGTGGTAGAGAACCTGCCGAACCTGTCCGAAAAGGCCCGGCTGCGCCGGGAACTGCTCGCCGAACGCCGGTCTTTGTCCGCCGAATCCCTGCGGACGTCGGCCCTCGCGCTCTCCCGCTCCGCCCTCGAACTGCCCGAACTGGCCGATGCTCACACCGTCGCCGCGTACGTCTCCGTCGGCTCCGAACCCGGTACGCGCGATCTGCTCGACGCCCTGCGCACGGCCGGGAAGCGGGTGCTGCTCCCCGTCCTGCTGCCCGACAACGACCTCGACTGGGCCGGGTACGAAGGCCCGGACAGCCTCGCCGAGGCCGCACACCCCGGCAAGATCCGGCTGCTGGAGCCGGCCGGGCCACGGCTCGGGCCGGAGGCCGTCACCGGCGCCGACGCCGTCCTGCTGCCCGGACTGGCCGTCGACGGCCGCGGGATGCGCCTCGGGCGCGGCGGGGGCTCGTACGACCGGGTGCTGGCCCGCCTGGCGCGCTCCGGGGCGCATCCGGCCCTGGTCGTGCTCCTCTACGACGAAGAGGTGGTCGCGCGGGTCCCGGAGGAACCGCACGACCACCCCGTTCAGGCGGTGGCCACCCCGTCGGGGGTGGTGCGTTTCACGGCTTCAGCGTGAGCGTCTCGGCCGTCACCTTGTCCACTGCCTCCTTGCCGAAGGGCCAGTCCAGCAGCTCGCCCTTGGCCCACATGTCCGTCTGGTCCGTGTAGTTGTCGTGGTACGCGTGGCCCGAGGCGCCGGTCAGGTTGATCCAGCGGGACTTGTCCAGGTCGCCGAGGTTCACGACCATGCGCATCGACGGGACCCAGGTGACCCCGTACCCGGCGGACGCGTTCCAGCCGGACGCGTTCACGGTGGCCTCGCCGCCGCCCAGGTTCCACGGGCCGCGGTTGAGGAGGAACTGCAGGAAGCCCGGGCCCTCGGTGCCGAGGGTCTGGTTCTTGAGCGTCAGCTGGTGCAGGCGGCCCCAGCTCCAGGTGGACTGGTCCTTGCCGAGCTTGGCGGTCAGCTCCCAGCGGGCGTCCTTCATGGCCCGCGCGAACAGCTGGTCGCGGGTGGCGGTCGCCGGCTGGTTGCGGGCGGCGGGCGTCTGCCACCAGGCCGACTTCTCGTCCTTGACCAGGCGGCGGACCACCTCGAACCAGCGGTCGCCGCCGTCCGGCTGCGCCGAGTCGGGACCGCGCGTACCGCACTCGCGGACCGTCTTGGCCAGGTCGTCGACCGGACCGCTGCTCTCCTCCTGGACGTTCATGCAGCTGCCCTCGATCCGCAGCTCCTTCGGCATCTTGTCGCCGAAGGACAGCTTGAGGATGTTGCGCCAGACCGCGTTGAAGTACGCGGCCGCCGCCGAGTCGGGCTCCTGCGTGTAGTTCCAGCCGTCCAGGAGCTTCTGGGCGGAGCGCACGTCCGGGTCGGAGACCTCGATCTTGGCCAGCATCGGGGTCAGCAGCGCGGCGATCTCGCTGCTGTTGTCCATCTGCATGGTGCGCATGTCGTCGGTGGAGATCTTGCCGCGGTCCTTGATCTTCGCCTCGATGAGGTCGTTGATCCGCTGGCTGCGGGCGCCGTAGCCCCAGTCGGTGGTCAGCAGGTACGGGTACTTGCCCGCGCCGGTGCCGTTCTCGACGACGGCCTGGTTCGCGGTGACGATGTAGCCGCGCGCCGGGTTGTAGTCGTAGGGCATCTCGTCCTGCGGGATGTAGCCGGCGTTGCCGTCCTTGCCGCCCTTCCAGGCGTACTTGGAGTCCCAGCCGGGGGCCGGCATGCGGCCGTCGCCGGCGCCGCGGACCGGGATGCGGCCCGGGGCCTGGTAGCCGATGTTGCCCGCGGGGCCCTTGTTGTCGGCGTAGATCAGGTTCTGCGACGGCACCTCGAAGTCGCGGGCGGCGGCACGGAAGCCCGCGAAGTCCTTGGCCCGGTCGAGGGCGAAGACCGCGTCCATCGACTTGCCGGGGTCCAGGGCGGTCCAGCGCAGGGCGACGGCGTAGCCGTTGCCGCGGTCGGGGGCCGCGCTGGAGACGGGGGCGCGGCCGCCGACGGTGCCGAGCTCTTCGCTGCGGTCGGAGATCAGCGGACCGTTGTTGGTGGTGCGGACGGTGATCTTCTTGCTCGTGCCGCCCGCGATCTTGATGACCTCTTCACGGATCGTGAAGGGGACCACCTTGTTGTCGTAGACGTAGCCCTCGGGCTTGACCTGCTCCAGGTAGAGGTCGGTGACGTCGGCGCCGAGGTTGGTCATGCCCCAGGCGATGTCGGCGTTGTGGCCTATGACCACGCCGGGCATGCCGGAGAAGGTGTAGCCGGCGACGTCGTACTTGCACTGGTTCGAGACCGCGCGGCAGTGCAGGCCCATCTGGTACCAGACCGAGGGCAGCTGCGGGGACAGGTGCGGGTCGTTCGCGAGCAGCGGCTTGCCGGTGGTCGTGTACTGGCCGGAGACGACCCAGGAGTTCGAGCCGATGCCGCTGCCGTTGGGGCCGAGGATCGCGGGGACCTGGTCCAGCGTCTTGGCGAGGGAGGTCAGCGAGGTGCGCAGGCCCACGGTCGCGCCCTGGGCGGTGGTGTCGTCCGCGAGGCCGGTCGAGGCGGCAGGGGCGGCGGGGGCTGCGGGGGCGGTGGATCCGGTGGAGGCCTGCGAGCCGGTGGTGCTGCCGCCGCCGGATCCCTTGCCGGTGCCCGTGGAGCCGGCGGCCGCGCCGCCCTGGGGGGTGTACTTGCCGCCCTCGATCTTGCCCGCGTCGACGATCGGCCGGTTCCGGTCGAAGGGGTACGGCGGGTAGAGCTCGTCGATCTGGGCCTGCGTGAGCTTGTTCGTCATCAGCGCGCGGTCGATCTCGTCCTGCATGTTGCCGCGCAGGTCCCACGCCATCGCCTTGAGCCAGGCCACCGAGTCCACCGGGGTCCACTGCTCGGGCTGGTAGTCGTCGCTCAGCTTGAGGGCGGAGTGCTCGACGGAGAGGTCCTTGCCGGACTTCCCCTTCAGGTACGCGTTGACCCCGTCGGCGTAGGCCTGGAGGTACTTCTTCGTCTCGGCCGAGAGCTTCGTGTCGTACTCGGCCTGGGCGACCTGGCGCCAGCCGAGCGTGCGCAGGAAGGCGTCGGTCTCGACCTGGCCGGACCCGAACATCTCGGAGAGCCGGCCGGAGGTCATGTGGCGGCGGACGTCCATCTCCCAGAAGCGGTCCTGGGCGTGGACGAAGCCCTGGGCGCGGAAGAGGTCGTCCTCGTTGTCGGCGTAGAGCTGGGGAATGCCGTGGGAGTCGCGCTTGACCTCCACGGTCCCGGTCAGGCCGGGGACCTTGAGGGTGCCGGTGGCCTGCGGGAACGAGGCGCGGACGTTGTCCATGCCCCAGTAGGTCCCGTACCCGAAGCCCGCGAGGAGCGCCAGGACCAGTACGAGCACGATCAGACGGGCGCGTCGTCCCTTCTTTTTGACGGAAGGAGCGGTTTCGTTGGCGGGCATCGCTGTCCTTAGAGGGGCAGGGTGGTCCTGGGAGTGCTGGGAGCAACCATAGGCGCAGGACCCGGTCCGGTGATCCGCCAGGGGTCCAGGTGACGAGGACAGGGCCGAACAGGCGTTTCACAATGTGGTTATCGCGTAAAGAGCGCGTCAAATATTAGGTAAGGTAACGAAGTACCTGTCGATCTTGCCGGACTTGTTGCCTGGAGGAACGTTCCGCCTGGCGACTTGAGGAAAGGGCCGCCCGCTGACCGTCCACACGCTCAATGAGCTCCTGCTGGTCTGCTCGCTCGTGCTGCTCGTCGCCGTGGCGGCGGTACGCATCTCTTCACGCAGCGGCCTCCCCAGCCTGCTCATCTACCTCGGCATAGGCATCGCGATAGGCCAGGACGGCATCGGCCACGTCGTCTTCGACAACGCCGAGCTGACACAGGTCATCGGCTACGCGGCGCTCGTCGTGATCCTCGCCGAGGGCGGTCTGGGCACCAAGTGGAAACAGGTCAAGCCGGCCCTGCCGGCCGCGGTCATGCTGTCGCTGGTCGGCGTCGCGATCAGCGTCAGCGTCACGGCGGCGGGCGCGCACTACCTGGTCGGGCTGGACTGGCGCCAGGCCCTGCTGATCGGCGCGGTCGTCTCCTCGACCGACGCGGCGGCCGTCTTCTCCGTCCTGCGCAAGGTGCCGCTGCCCTCCCGCATCACGGGCGTGCTGGAGGCTGAGTCGGGCTTCAACGACGCCCCCGTCGTGATCCTGGTCGTCGCCTTCGCGTCGGTCGGCCCGGCGGACGAGTGGTACGTCCTGGTCGGCAAGATCGCCCTGGAGCTGGCCATCGGCGTCGCGATCGGCCTCTCCGTCGGCTTCCTCGGCGCGTACACCCTGCGGCACGTGGCACTGCCCGCCTCCGGCCTCTACCCGATCGCCGTGATGGCGATCGCCGTGGCGGCGTACGCGGCCGGCGCGCTGGCGCACGGCTCCGGCTTCCTGGCCGTGTACCTCGCCTCCATGGTGCTCGGGAACGCGAAGCTCCCGCACTGGCCGGCGACCCGGGGGTTCGCGGACGGGCTCGGCTGGATCGCACAGATCGGCATGTTCGTCCTGCTCGGCCTGCTGGTCACCCCGCACGAGCTGGCCAAGGACTTCTGGCCCGCGGTGATCATCGGACTGGTGCTGACCATGGTGGCGCGACCGCTGGAGGTCTTCGTCAGCCTGCTGCCGTTCCGGCTGCCCTGGCAGGAGCAGGCCCTGATGTCCTGGGCGGGCCTGCGCGGCGCCGTGCCCATCATCCTGGCGACCATCCCGATGGTGACCGGGATCGAGGGCAGCGAGCGGGTCTTCAACATCGTCTTCGTGCTGGTCGTCGTCTACACCCTGGTGCAGGGGCCGACCCTGCCGTGGCTGGCGCGCAAGCTGAACCTCCGCGACACCGACGAGGCCGCCGCGGACCTGGGCATCGAGTCGGCGCCCCTGGAGAAGCTGCGCGGACACCTGCTGTCCTTCGCCATCCCGGCCGCCTCGCGGATGCACGGCGTCGAGGTGAGCGAGCTGCGACTGCCGCCGGGGGCCTCGGTGACGCTGGTGGTCCGGGACGCCAAGAGCTTCGTACCGCTGCCGTCGACCGTGCTGCGGCGCGGGGACGAGCTGCTGGTGGTGGCCACGGATCCGGTACGGGACGCGGCGGAGGCCCGGCTGCGGGCGGTGGCCCGCGGCGGCAAGCTGGCCGGATGGCTCGGGACGGGCTCGAAGGGATCATGAGCCGGGGTGGACCCGGGCTCGAACAGCGGGCCAGAGCATCGTTCTCATTCGATGTTTCGGGGGTTCACGGGCCGTTTCACCCCGCTTTGACAGGATTCGGAATGCGAACTTCCAGTTAATCCCAGGCGAAGGCACATCTTGTCGCCGGAATCACAGGGTGCGACAGCGGGTGTACCTGTACGATAAAGGCACACCAGATCGAACCAACTCTGCCTGACGCAGAGCTGGCGCGACCGCAAAGCGGCCGTGGCATCCCGCAGTGGGCGCCCAGGTATCACTCGGTTCTGCGCAAGAGGACAGCTCTCGGGGCTCCCACATGTACGGGTGCGGTCGCTCACGAGGCGGCACACCGTCCGCAGACGGGGACGCTCTACCAGGCAGCGGAAAGGCCAGGCCGTGACATCCGCGGTCACGACCGACAAGTCCGCACGCCCCGGTTACGGACAGCTCCTGCGCACGCCCGGCGCCATCGGCTTCGTCCTCCCGGGATTCGCCGCCCGGCTCCCGTTCGGCATGCTGACCATCAGCATCCTGCTGCTCGTGCAGCACACCACCGGTTCCTACGGCAGCGCCGGCATCGTCGCCGCCGTCACCGGCATCTCGATGGCGCTGTCCGCCCCGGTGATGGGCAAGCTCACCGACCGCCACGGCCAGAGCGCCGTCCTGGCCCCCGTCGTCCTCCTGCACTCCGCCGCCGTCGGCGCCCTCGTGGCGTTCGCGCTGCTGGGCGCTCCCGTGTGGGCGCTGGCCCTGGCCGCCGTCCCGGCCGGCGCCTCCGTCCCGCAGGTCGGGCCGATGGTCCGGGCCCGCTGGGCCGCCCGGCTGGAGGGCTCGCCGCTGCTGCCGACGGCCGCCGCGTTCGAGTCCGTCACCGACGAGTTCACCTTCGTCGTCGGCCCGGTCCTGGCGACCGCCCTGTGCACCGGCGTCCACCCGGCCGCCGGCCTGGTCACCGAGGCCGCGCTCACGCTGGCCGGCGGTCTGGTCTTCGCCGCCCGGCGGGCCAGCCAGCCCAAGCTGCACGCCGCCCCGGCCGGCGGCGAGAAGCACGCCTCCGCGCTGTCCTTCCCGGGCCTGCGCGTCCTGATCGCGGCCTTCCTCGGCATCGGCGCCGTCTTCGGCGGCATGCAGGTGTCGCTGGCCGCCTTCTCGAACGAGATCGGCAACCCGGGTGCGAACGGCCTGCTCTACGGCGTCTTCGCGGCCGGCAACATGACCGCGGGCATCGCCTGCGGCGCCATCGCCTGGAAGATCGGCCCGCGCCGCCGGCTGCTGCTCGGCTACGCCGGCCTCACCGTGGCCGCCTCGGTCCTGTGGACCGCGCACTCGATGATCCTGCTGGGCGCCCTCGGCCTCGTCGTCGGCCTGTGCATCGCCCCGGCCCTGATCACCGGCTACACGATGATCGAGTCGCTGATCCCGGCGAACGCCCGGACCGAGGCCTTCACCTGGCTGACCGGCGCGGTCGCCTTCGGGCAGGCCACCGCCGTGATCGTGGCCGGCCGGCTGACGGACGCGCACGGGTCCTCGTACGGCTTCCTCGTGCCCATGGCGGGCACCGTGCTGGCGCTGGCGACCCTGCTCACGCTGCGGGCGAAGCTGGCCCCGAAGGCTCCGAGCCGGATCATCAACGCGTCGGCGGGACCCGCCGCGGACGAGGCCGCCGCACCGGCCGGGCAGGCCCCGGCTGCGCGGGGGAACGAGCGTGGTGTCGGTCACCGCGTGCCGGTGACGGTGGACTGATCGGCCGGAATACGTCACCATGGAACGTCGTTAGCACTCATCGAGTCAGAGTGCCAGGAGGAAATTCGTGCCGACCTACCAGTACCAGTGCACCGAGTGCGGTGAGGGCCTTGAGGCCGTGCAGAAGTTCACCGATGACGCACTGACCGAGTGCCCGAACTGCCACGGACGCCTGAAGAAGGTGTTCTCCGCGGTCGGCATCGTCTTCAAGGGATCCGGTTTCTACCGGAACGACAGCCGCGGCGCTTCGTCGAGCAGCACCCCTGCCTCGAAGCCGTCGACGCCGGCCGCCCCGGCCGCTTCGTCGACGTCCGGCACGTCGTCCGCGTCCTCGACGCCGAGCTCCAGCAGCAGCTCCACCTCGGCTGCCTGAGCCGCTCCGAAACCGTTCGTTCTTCGTAAGGCCCCGTCGCCCCTTCCGGGCGGCGGGGCCTTGCGCATGCCCCGTTAGGGTGGCTGCATGGCTAACGCAGAGATCGGTGTCATCGGCGGCTCGGGCTTCTACTCCTTCCTGGAGGACGTCTCCGAGGTGCAGGTGGACACCCCGTACGGGCCACCGAGCGACTCCCTCTTCCTCGGCGAGCTGGCCGGGCGGCAGGTCGCGTTCCTCCCCCGCCACGGCCGCAGCCACAAGGTCCCGCCCCACAAGATCAACTACCGGGCCAACCTCTGGGCGCTGCGCTCGGTGGGCGTACGCCAGGTGCTCGGCCCGTGCGCGGTCGGAGGCCTGCGCACCGAGTACGGTCCGGGCACGCTGCTCGTCCCCGACCAGCTGGTGGACCGTACGAAGTCCCGGGCCCAGACCTTCTTCGACGGGGAGCCGCTGCCCGACGGAACCGTGCCGAACGTCGTGCACACCACCTTCGCCGACCCGTACTGCCCGGTGGGCCGCTCGGTGGCGCTGGCGGCGGCGCGGGGCCGTGCGTGGGAGCCGGTGGACGGGGGCACGATGGTCGTGGTCGAGGGCCCGCGCTTCTCGACCCGTGCCGAATCGCGCTGGCACGCGGCGATGGGCTGGTCGGTCGTCGGCATGACGGGCCACCCGGAGGCGGTCCTCGCCCGCGAGCTGGGGCTCTGCTACACCTCGATGGCGCTGGTGACCGACCTGGACGCGGGCGTGGAGACGGGCGAGGGCGTGTCCCACGCCGAGGTCCTGAAGGTGTTCGGCGAGAACGTCGGCCGCCTGCGCGAGGTCCTCTTCGACGCGGTGGCGGCGCTGCCGCCGACGGACTCCCGCGACTGCCTGTGCACGCACGTGCACGACGGCTGGGACCTGGGCATCGAACTGCCGTAGCCGGCCCGGCCTGCCTGCCCGTCCGCGAAATCCGAGGCGGGCTGTCACATTCCGGAGGGCTGTCCGGTCTCGGCTGGTGAAGGACCACCGAGACCGGCCGACCCGTCCAGGAGGCGACCGCCATGCCGCGCATTTCGCTCACCCCGCCCCGCACCCTCCTCATGCGCATCGGCGCCTGGTACTCGCGCCGCAGGTACGGCAAGGTCCTCGACCCCGGCCAGGCGTACGGGCACAACTCGCGCGTGCTGCTCACGTACGTCCGCCTGGAGCAGCAGGCGGCGAAGTGGCACGCCCTCGACGCCGGGCTGAAGCACCTCGCGGTGATGGCGGCGGCGGCCCGGATCAACTGCTCGTGGTGCATGGACTTCGGCTACTGGGAGGGCCTGGAACAGGGGCTGTCGGCGCGGAAGACCGGGCAGGTGCCGCAGTGGCGGGAGAACCGCGAGACGTTCACCGAGCTGGAACTGCTGGTCATGGAGTACGCCGAGGCCATGACCGAGACCGAGCCGGCGGTCACGGACGAGCTCGCCGCGGAGCTGATCGCGCGCCTGGGAGAGGCGGCGTTCGTCGAACTCACCGCGATGGTCGCGCTGGAGAACTGGCGCTCGCGGGCCAACCGGGCCTTCGGCCTGACCAGCCAGGGCTTCTCGGAGGCCTGCGAGATCCCGGCCCGGCCGTGAACCGCACAATGGCCGGGTGATCAACGACAGCCGGGCGATCGTCGCCCTCGATTTCGACGGGCGCGCGGACGCCGAGGCGCTCGTCGCGCGGCTCGGGGATGCGTGCGGCCACTACAAGATCGGGCTGGAGCTCCTCACCGCCGCCGGGCCCGGCCTCGTCGAGGAGCTCGTCGGGCGGGGGAAGGAGGTCTTCCTCGACCTGAAGCTCTTCGAGATCCCGGACTCCGTGGCCGGCGCCGTGCGCGCCGCGGGCGCGCTGGGCGCGTCCATGGTGACCGTGCACGCCATGGGCGGTACGGGGATCATGGCCGCGGCGGTGGACGCGGCCCGGGAGTTCCCGGGGCTGCGGGTGCTCGCGCTGACGGTGGTCACGAGCATGACCGGGAGCGACCTCGCCGACATCGGCATCGGCGCGACGACCGACGAGCAGGTGCTGCGGCTGGCCCGGCTCGCGATGGGCGCGGGGTGCCACGGGGTCATCGCCTCGCCGCGGGAGGCCGGGGCGCTGCGCGGCGTACTGGGGCCGCGGCCGCTGATCGTCACGCCGGGCGTGACCCTGCCGGGCGGGGAGGCGGGCGGGCACGGCGCCCGGGCCGGGACGGCGCAGGCCGCCCTCGCCGCCGGGGCCTCGCATGTCGTGGTGGGCCGGTCGGTGACGCGGGCCGCCGACCCGGTGGCCGCGCTGCGGCGGGTACGGGACGGCCGGTAGCCGCCCCGGCACTCACTCCCCCGCGACCCGGAGCAGCAGCTTGCCAGTGGTGGTGCGGGCGGTCATCAGCCGGTGCGCCTCGGCGGCCCGGTCGAGGGGGAACTCGGCACTGACCGGCACCTCGACCTTGCCGCTCGCGGCGAGCCGGAAGGAGTCGGCGGCGAGGGTGCGCAGCGCCCCGGGGTCGTCCTTGGCGAGGGTGAGGACGGAGAAGCCCGCGACGGAGAGTCCGCGCGGGTTGAGCTCGGACTGGCCGATCTGCCAGGGCGCGGCTCCGCCGGCGTTGCCGAAGGCGACGAGGCGGCCGAAACGGGCAAGGGAGTCCAGGCTGCGGCGGAAGGTGTCGCCGCCGACGGGGTCGAGGGCGAGGTCGACTCCCCGGCCGCCCGTGGCGCGGCGCACGCCCTCGGTGAACCCGTCGCCGACGAACACCTCGTCGTAGCCGTACTTGAGGGCTTCCTCCGCCTTCTCGGGGCGGGACACGACGCCGTAGACGGCGCTCGCTCCGGCGAGCCGGGCGACCTGGCCTGCGACGGTTCCGACGCCGCCCGCCGCGCTCTGGACGAGTACGGTCTCCCCGGCGCGCAGCCGGCCGACCTCGTGCAGGAGCCCCTGTACTGTCGGCAGGACGGTCGGCAGGGTGGCGGCGGTGCGCAGGGAGATGCCCTCGGGGAGCGCGAAGACGGTCGCGGCGGGGGCCACGGCGACCTCGGCGTAGCCGCTGTGCGAGGTGAGGGCGGTGACCTCCTGGCCCGGGCGCAGGCCCTGGACCCCGGGACCGACGGCCCGGATCCGGCCGGAGATCTCCAGGCCGGGGCGGAAGGGCAGGGCCGGGACCCGGTATCCGTCGGCCCGGGCCAGGACATCGGCGAAGTTGACTCCGGCGTAGGCGACGTCGACGCTCACCTCGCCCCGGCCGGGCTGCGGTACGGGGACCTCGGCGATGTGGAGGACCTCGGGTCCGCCGAATTCCCGGAACTCGATTGCGCGCACGACTGTTACCCCCGGCTAGACTGTTCAACGAAAAGCGAACACTTCGGTGGCGCGACTGTACGGTCCTCATCGAACAATGCGCAAGGGGCGCAGGCCGCAGGGCCGCACCGGGATCCAGGGAGGAACCGCAATGGGACACCGGGCCGAACCCGAGCACACCCACCCCGACGACGTGCCCGTCCAGGCCGCGCTCGCCGCGCTCGCCGACCCGGTGCGGCTTCGCCTCGTACGGGAACTCGCAGGCGCGGCCGACTGGGAGCGCAGCTGCGGGACGTTCGACGTGCCGGTGGGCAAGGCCGCCCTCAGCCACCACTTCGCCGTGCTGCGCGCATCGGGGCTGCTCGAACAGCGCGACCAGGGCCGGGGGCGCGTCAACCGGCTGCGTCGCACGGAGTTCGACGCGCGCTTCCCCGGGCTGCTGACCCTGGTCCTGCGCGAGGGCGACGCCGGAGCCTGACGGGCCCTCACTCCTGTGGGTGACGAGATTATCCACAGGCTGGGGATCGTCCACAGGTGCGAGCGGGATTTCGCGGGGCGGCGGATCGTGAGGGGTGTCCGGGCACTGGCCCGGGCACCGGAACCCGACCCGATGGTGGTGGCCGCCATGTCCAAGCCCATGTCCACGTCGATGTCCGTGTCCACGTCCATCACCTCGTGCGCCTCTCTCCCCTCCGCCCCTTCCACATGTCCCCCCGCGCGCCCGGTACCGGCCTTCCCCCCGCTGCGCGTCGGCCGGGGCGGGGACCGGCTGCGCCGTGCCGTTCGGCGTCGGCGGCGGGCCGCGTCGGCCGGGCTGGCGGTGCTGGCGGCCGCGCTGGCGGTGGTGGGCGGGACGGAGGCTCAGGCTTCCCGGGGAGCCGCCGCACCGCCGGAGGTGAAACCGCCGCCTGCGGCCGTGCGGTGGGTGTCGGCGCCGGTGCGCATCGCGGACGCGGCGACGGTGCGGCTGCTGCGGCCCGGAAACCGGGTGGACGTGGTCGCGGCGGAGCGCGCCGGCCCGCCGCGCGTGGTGGCCGCGGGGGCCCGGGTGGTCGAAGTGCCCGATCCGGGGAAGGGTGTCGGGGACGGCGGGGCGCTGGTGGTCCTGTCGGTGCCCCGGGACACCGCGCGGGATCTCGTGGGGGCGGGCGCTGTGGCACGGCTGGCGGTGACGTTGTGCTGAATCGGACCGGGGCACAGTCAAGTCACCACAAGTCGGCGCCCGGTTGGACACGCCGCGACCGGACTGCCGTAGCTTTCGGAACCGTTGGCTCCATGTCTGGCGGATTCGAAGAGAGGCACAGTGGTGAGCGAGAAGAAGAAGGAGAGCGTGCTGGCGGGCTTCAAGGCCTTCCTGATGCGCGGAAACGTGGTCGACCTGGCGGTGGCGGTCGTCATCGGTGCCGCGTTCACGAACATCGTGAACTCGGTGGTGAAGGGGATCATCAGCCCGCTCGTGGGCGCCGTCGGCACGAAGAGCCTGGACGGCTACACGTCCTGCCTGAAGGGCCCGTGCGGCGTCGACGCGAAGGGGGAGGCCATCGGCGTCAACATCCTCTGGGGGTCGGTGCTGAATGCCGCACTGACCTTCCTGATCACGGCCGCGGTCGTCTACTTCCTGATGGTGCTTCCGATGTCCAAGTACCTCGCCAGGATGGAGCAGCGCCGCCGGGCCAAGGAGGGCGTCCAGGAGACCATGGAGATCACCGAGCTGGTGGTCCTCAAGGAGATCCGGGACGAGCTGGTCGCCCAGCGTGCCCAGAACGGTCAGGGCGGTCAGGGTGGTGCGGGCGGGTACGGCGGCCAAGGCGGTTACGGCGGCCAGGGCGGCTACCCCGGGCGACCGGGTTCGGGGTACTAGCAGGTCAGAGGTGGTGCGGCGGCTTCTCGTCGAGGAAGCGGGCCAAGTCGGCGGCGCTCCCGCCGGCGGGCGGCCGCTCGCCCCACCCGCGGTCGGTGTCGTCCGAGGACTGCTGGTCCAGCGGGTCGTCGAAGACGAGGCGGGGCTTGGGCCTCGCCGCGGGAGCGGCCTCGGGCAGGGACCCGGACTGCGAGGGCTGCGAAGGCTGCGGGCCGGAGGCGGGGGTGGTGCTCATGCCTCCAGGGTACGGCCGCTCCCGGCCCGGACTGCGGCCGGCGGTGCGAGCGCAGCGGGGACCGGGTGGGCGTGGGTGTGGACACGGTCACCGGTCCTTCGGGTCGAGGGACCACAGTCCCAGCACGACGAGGAAGGACATGATCAGGAATCCCGCCCCCCACCAGGCCGTGCCGGTGTCGCCCTGCATCCACTCGTTGACGGTCACCGTGAGCGCCCAGAGCTGTCCGACCACGACGGTGAGGGCCAGGGCCAGACGGGCACCCAGCTTCGAGGACCGCTCCGGCTCCTGTTCGGTGCCGGCGCCGGGACCGGGGCCCGTGTGCCGGATCCGCGGGTCTCCGTAGCCGCTGGTGGGGCGGATCTGCGGATACCGCTCCCGCACCGGCCGGTTCAGGCGCGGCCGGTCGCCGCCCGGTCCGCGGTCCGGGAGCGGAGGCGGCTGCGCGTCGCTCATGTGCGCCTGCTCTCGGTGGCGCGGTCCGCACCGGGGCAGCCGAGTCTGCCGGCCGTCTCGGGGAGGGACGTGCCGATCTGCCGGCACAGCGCTTCCCTCGTCGGCTCTCCCGGCCTGGCGGTCGCGACGGCCCAGACACTGCCGTCGGTGTCCTCGGTCAGGATGACCCTGGGGAGCGGGCGCGGCGGCGGGCCCGCGGTCACCTCACCGGTGCGCGCGTCGAAGACGCCCTCGTGGCAGGGGCAGTACAGCTCCCCGTCGGCGCCCCGGTCCTCGCGCCACAGCACGGCGCAGGCCAGGTGGGTGCAGACGGCGGAGTAGCCGACGAGGGAGCGGTCCGGCAGCCGCACCGCCAGGGCCCGGTCCTCGTCCCCGGGGAAGCGGAAGGCCACGGACTCGCCGGGCGCCAGCCGGTCGGCGACCTTCTTGGGCTCGGGCAGCGTGTCGCTGTCGCCGTGCCGGTGCAGGATGCCGGAGGCGACGCCCACACCGCCGACGGCGAGGCCTCCGGAGACGGTGGCCACGATCCGGAGGTAGTCGCGGCGCGTGGTGAGGGAGTCGGCGCTGATCCGGTCACGCAGATACCGGGCGGCCTCGTCGGGTGCGGAGTCCGGATCCGGCCCGGGAGCCGCAGCGGGCGGTTCGGTGAGGCTCACCGGACATCAACTCCGTTGATCTCGACGACGGGGAGGCCGCCGGGGACGGGCCACTGGACCTTGTCGGCCGGCACGACCATCGCCACGCCGGTGCTGACCACCACGTCGCCGAAGGCGAAGGAGTCGGCGACCTCGACACCGGGCCGCTCGGCCCGGAGCTCTTCGAGCGTTCCGTAGAAGAGGGCGCCGGTCGGACAGACGGTGGCGCACATCGGGGCCAGGCCGTGGGCGGTGCGGTCGTAGCAGAGGTTGCACTTCATCTGGAGCTTCGCCTGGAGGTCGATCTTCGGGACTCCGAAGGGGCAGGCGTTGACGCAGTTGGCGCAGCCGATGCAGCGGGTGGTGTCGGCCTGCTGCACCACGCCGTCGGCGGTCACCAGGATCGCGTCGGCGGGGCAGACCTCGGCGCAGGGCGCGAGCGGGTCCTCACAGTGCATGCAGACGGTCGGAAGGGAGGCGACGGACGTCCCGGGCTCGGTGTAGTCCAGGTGGATCATCGATTTGCCGCGGTGCGAGTCGCATTCGCGGCAGGCGGAGACACAGGCCTGGCAGCCGATGCAGCGCCCCGGGTCGATGAAGATGGTTCGGCCCATCATGGCTCCGGTCAGCTCCTCTCCGCCGTGCCACGGCCCTGGGGGGACGTGGGCGGCAGGCGGTCGGTGCGGGAGACCTGGGTCTGCGGGTAGGCCACACGGCCCGGGGGCATGGGCGGCGCGGGCACCTCGTCGACCCGTTCGGCGGCCTCGATCCGGGCGGCGCAGACCTTGTACTCCGGGATCTTCGAGCGGGGGTCGAGGGCGTCGAGGGTGAGGGCGTTCGCGGCCGTCGGTACGGGCCAGTGGTACGGGACGAAGACGGTGTCGGGGCGGATGGCCTCGGTGACCAGGGCCGGGAAGACCTCGCTGCCGCGGCGGGTCACCACCCGGACCGGATCGCCGTTCCTGAAGCCGTGCACGGGGTGGACCTCCACCCAGGGGCGCGGGGTCTGCTCGACGAGGCCGCCGAGGCGGCGGGTCTGGTTGCCGGAGAGGTAGTGCGCGACGGTGCGGCCGGTGGTGAGGGAGAGGGGGAACTCGTCGGTGTAGGCCTCCGTGGGCGGATGCCACTCCACGACCTGCAGGTGGATCTTTCCGTCGGGGTGGTAGGTCCGGCCGTCCTCGAACAGCCGGGGTGTGCCCGGGTGCTCGGTGGAGGGGCAGGGCCAGGCGATGCCGCCGGTCTGCTCCAGCCGGTCGTAGGTGATGCCGTAGTAGTCGTTGACCGTGCCGGCGGAGGCGACCCGCAGCTCCTCGAACACCTCGCGGGAGCCGGGGAACTCGAAGTGCC
Source organism: Streptomyces sp. NPDC097981 (assembly GCF_040302565.1). Classification (NCBI taxonomy): domain Bacteria; kingdom Bacillati; phylum Actinomycetota; class Actinomycetes; order Kitasatosporales; family Streptomycetaceae; genus Streptomyces; species Streptomyces sp. NPDC097981. Next base: position 173,888 of record NZ_JBEORW010000006.1, on the reverse strand, counting down.
GGCCGGCGCCGAGGCGCCGGGCGAGCTCGCAGATGACCCAGGTGTCGGTGCGCACTCCGGCCGGGGGCTCCTGGGCCTTGTTGTGCTTGACCACGCGCGCCTCGGCGTTGGCCATCACGCCCTCGTCCTCGGCCCAGGTGGTGACGGGGAAGACCACGTGGGCATTGGCCGCGGTCTCGGAGAGGAAGAAGTCGAACTGGGCGTGGAACTCGGCGGTGTCGTAGCCGTCCTTGACCACCGCGTAGTGGGGGAGGGAGACGAAGGGGTTGTTGCAGATGCCGATGAGGCCGCGGATCTCCCGCCGCTGCATCTGCCAGACCATCTCCATCATGGAGGTTCCGGCGGCGGGGAGTTCGGATTCCTCGATGCCCCAGATCCGGCAGATCTGCGCCCGGTGCTCGGGATTGGTGATGGAGCGGCCGCCGGGGAGGAGGTCGGACTTCTGGCCGTGTTCGCGGCCGCCCTGGCCGTTGCCCTGGCCGGTGATGGTGCCGTAGCCGGCGCCGGGCTTGCCGATGTTGCCGGTGGCGACGCACAGGTTGATGACGGAAAGGCAGTTCTCGACGCCCTGGGAATGGTGTTCGATGCCGCGGGCGTGCCAGGCCATGGCCTTGTCCGCGCCGGCGAAGGCCCGGGCGACCTGGACGATCTGCTCGGCGGGGACTCCGCAGATCCCGGCCGAGCGGGCAGGCGGGTACTCCCGGACGGCCGCTTCGACCTCCTTCCAGCCCGTGGTGTGGGCGGCGAGGTAGGCCTCGTCGGCCAGGCCCTCGGCGACGACCACGTGCAGGACGGCGTTGAAGAAGGCGGAGTCGGTGCCGGGCCGCAGCGCTACGTGGATGTCGGCGGTGCGGGCGACGGCCGTCTCGCGCGGGTCGACCACGATCAGCACGGCGCCCCGGTCCCGTGCGCCCCACAGGTACTGGGTCATCACGGGGAAGCACTCCCCCACGTTCGACCCGGCGATGAGCAGGCAGTCGGTGAGGAGGATGTCGGAGAAGGGGTTGCCGGCCCGGTCGATGCCGAAGGCGAGCTTGTTGGCCCCGGCGGCGCTGACCATGCACAGGCGGCCGTTGTAGTCGACGTGCCTGGTCTTCAGGGCGACCCGGGCGAACTTGCCGACCAGGTAGGTCTTCTCGGAGAACAGGCTGGCGCCGCCGAGCAGCCCGAAGGCGTCGTTGCCGTACTGCCCCTGGATGCGGCGGATCTCGGAGACGGTGAAGTCCAGGGCCTCGTCCCAGGAGCACTCCCGCAGCTCCTCGTCCCGGGAGCGGCGCATCAGCGGCGCGGTGAGCCGGTCGGGATGGTTGACCTGCTGGTAGGCGTTGATGCCCTTGGGGCACAGCCTCATCCGGTTGATGTCGTGGTTGCGGGGCTCCACGCCGAAGACCTTGCCGCCGCGGTCCACCCGCAGGTACATGCCGCACTGCACCCCGCAGAAGCAGCAGTGGGTGGGGACGAGGGTCTCGCCCTCCTGGTCGGCGTGCCACCGGTCGGCCGGGATGCCGCCCGCGTCGCGGAAGTTGCGGGTGCCGGGCGGGGCGATGGACGGGTCGAGGGGCAGCGGGTCCGGCTTGGCGGGGTCCGTCGCGGTCACTTGAAGCCCTTCTTGACGTGCGCGAGGTAGGCGTTGCCGCGCAGCATCCGCTTGCAGCGCGGGCAGTACTCGACGAAGGCGTTGAAGTCGAGGTCGAGGTCCTGCATCGTGCCGCGCAGGTTCTCCACGTACGGGGCGGTGTCGACGGGTTCGCCGCAGCGCCTGCACGCGAAGACCTGCTCGTCCTGGCGGGCCGTGTACTTGAACAGCTGCATGCCGACGGCGGCGGGCCGCTGGACGATGTGGAAGAACTTCCCGAACGGGATGTAGACGAGGGTGAACACGACCGCCACCATGTGCGCGAGCGCCAGGAACCCGTAGCCGCCGCCGTGCAGGAAGACCGACGAGAAGCTCAGCAGCAGCCCCGTCACCGAGATCACGATGAGGCAGATCAGCGGCAGCAGGTCGTAGGCGAAGCGCTGGCCGGTGATGGCCCCGCGGTCCTTCATCCGCCGCCACAGGAAGTACGAGGCCCCGGGGATGACGAGCAGGGCGGCGATGTCCAGGCCGTGGAACATCAGCCGGCCCAGGGGACCGAGCGCGTCGAAACCGAGGACCTCGAAGCCCCAGATCCGCATCTCGTAGCCGGGGCCCGAGCCGGTGGCCGAGGTGAAGGTGAACCAGCCCCAGGTCAGCGGGAAGGTGATGGCGGCGGCCAGCAGGCAGCCCCAGAAGACGAGCTGGTGGGCCGCCCAGCGGGAGCGCGAGCGGGCGCCCAGGAACTTCTGCAGGCCGAGATAAGTGGCGATCATCCGGGGGACGGCGGTGGGGGCCTTGCGGAAGTTGGCGGCGGAGAAGAAGCTGGCGAACCCCTTCTTGAACAGTCTCCGGGCCCCGGGCGCGGAGACCCAGACCGTGTACCGGTAGGCCACGCCGAAGGCGAGGAAGACGGTGGCCACGGCGTACGGCAGCAGCGCGGAGTCGAAGTCCCTCAGGAGCCGGCTTCCGAGCACGATCGCGGCGACCAGCAGGAGCGAGACGGCCGTGCCGGCCAGAGTGGCCCGTGCGGTGACGGACCGCCCGGCCGGCAGGAGGGTCCCCGCCGTGGGCGGCCGGGCCGGACGCGCAGGCACGGGCGGGGGCGGCGGCTCTGCGGCGAGGACTTCCGGGGGCTCGGACACAGCACCACGCTAGGCGGTCTGCACCCATCAGGCCCGTTATGACCTGACTGCGGGTAGGCCGTGCGGGTGAGGGCTCGGACGGCCGCCGGCCCCGCCGCCCCGAAGTTCCCTGCCGCGTGGCCCGCCGGCCGCGCGCCTCGTCCGCCGGCCGGCGTACGGCTGCTGTCCTGGGCGGTATGACGTACGTATCGATGACCTCCCGCAGCCGGGAAGAGGGCCACCGGGCCTCGACCCCGCTGGAGCTGTTCTTCGACCTCTGCTTCGTCGTCGCGGTGGCGCAGGCCGGCAGGCAGCTGGTCCACGCGCTCGCCGAGGGCCGTGTCGCCGCCGGCATCTCCGGATACCTCTTCGTGTTCTTCGGCGTGTGGTGGGCCTGGATGAACTTCACCTGGTTCGCCTCCGCCTACGACGTCGACGACGTGCCCTACCGGATCGCGACGCTGGTGCAGATCTCGGGCGTGCTCATCTACTCGGCCGGGATCCCGCGCGCGTTCAACGACAACGACTGGACCATCGCCGTCACCGGTTACGTGGTGATGCGGCTCGCGCTCACCGTGCAGTGGCTGCGCGCCGCCGCCGGCGTGCAAGGGCCGGCCCGGCGCTGCGCGCTCACGTACGCGGCGGGGCTGGTGATCTGCCAGGCGGGCTGGGTGGCGCTGCTCGCGGCCCCCGAGCACTCCCGCAGATGGCTGTTCCTCGTGCTGGTGATCGCGGAGCTGCTGGTTCCGCTCATCGCCGAGCGCAGCTACCAGACCCAGTGGCATCCGCACCACATCGCCGAGCGGTACGGACTGTTCACCATCATCGTGCTCGGCGAGAGCGTCGCCGCCAGCACGGTCGCGGTCCAGTCGGCGATCGACGAGCACGAGGCGCTGGGCGAGCTGCTGCCGATCGCGGCCGGCGGGCTGCTGCTGGTCTTCGCGGCCTGGTGGATCTACTTCGCCGTCCCCGTGCACGACCGGCTCACGAGCAATCGCGAGGCCATTCCGTGGGGGTACGGGCACTTCGTGATCTTCGCGTCGGCCGCGGCCATCGGGGCCGGCATCGAAGTGGCGATCGAACACGCGGTCGGCCAGGCCCACATCCCGGTGCTCTCCGCCAACCTCGCGGTGACCGTGCCGGCGGCGCTGTTCCTGGCCTTCGTCTGGCTGCTGCACTCCCGCCACTTCAAGCACGGTACGGCCCAGCAACTGGTGCTTCCGCTCTCGGCGGCGGCGATCCTCGCGTGCGCATGGACCGGCGCGCAGGCGGTGCTGTGGGCCGGGCTTGTCGCCGCGGCGACCGTCGCGGTGGGCGTGACCTTGGCCGACCGGGAGCGTTCTGGTGCGTGAGGACGGCGGGCGGCGACGGCCGCGGCGGCCACGGCGAGCGCGCCGGCGACAGGAAGAAGAAACGATGAAGTTCCCGGTTCAGCGGTACGCAGACACGGGCTCGGCGGTGGCGGAGTACGGGGAACTCGCCGACCCGGCGTTCTGGCAGCAGCCCCCTGCCGCGCGGCTCGCCGCGTTCGCCCGGCTGCGGGCACTGGACTCCCCGGTCTACGTGCCCGAGGGAAAGGGCCGCGGGCACTGGGCCCTGGTCCGGCACGCGGACGTGCAGGAGGCGAGCCGGCTCCCCAAGGTGTTCGCCAGCGCGCCCGGCGTGACCACACCCGAGCCGGCCCGCTGGGTGCGGGCGCTGTTCGGGGACTCGATGGTCAACCTGGACGGCGCGGACCACGCCCAGCTGCGCAAGATCGTGCAGCGGGCCTTCACCCCGCGGCTGCTGGCGGCGGCCGAGGAGGACATCCACGCGGTGGCCGCGCGGATCGTGGACGACGTACTGGCGGACGGGCCCGACGAGTTCGTCTCCGCCGTGGCCTCACGGCTGCCGCTCGAAGTCATCTGCAACATGATGGGCATCCCGGAGCGCTACCGTGCCGAGATCGCCGACCGGGTCAACCACGCCTCGGAGAACATCGGCGTCGAGCGGCGCCTGACCTCGCGGCTGCGGATGCCCGGGCGCGGGCTGCGGGCCCTGGCCCGGATGCAGCGGATGGTCGCGGGCATCGGCCGGGAGCGGCGCAAGAACCCCACCGACGACCTGATCTCGGCGCTGGTCTGCGCGAACGTCAACGGGGCGGCGGGCGAACAGGCACTGGGAGCCCGTCAGCTCGGCGCGTTCTTCTCGCTGCTGATGGTGGCCGGGGTGGAGACCACCCGCAACGCGATCACCCACGGGCTGACCCTGCTGACCGACCACCCCGCACAACGCGACCTGCTTCTCGGCGACTTCGAGACGTACGCGGACGGTGCGGTGGACGAGATGATCCGCCACTCGACGCCGATCATCCAGTTCCGCCGGACGGTGGCCGCCGAACACACCCTGGGCGGGCATCCGTTCCGGCCCGGCGACAAGGTGGTGCTCTACTACGCGTCCGCCAACCGCGACGAGGCGGTCTTCCCCGACCCCGACGCCTTCGACATCACCCGCTCGCCCAACCCGCACCTGGGCTTCGGCGGCGGCGGCCCGCACTTCTGCCTGGGCGCGCACCTGGCCCGGGTCGAGATGAAGGCCCTGTTCCGCGAGCTGCTGACCCGGCCGGTCGGGCTGCGGGCGGTGGGGCTGCCGGACCTGGCGGGGTCGAACTTCGACAACCGGGTCCGCTCGCTGCGCTTCGCCTTCGAGCGGCGTTGAGGCCCAGCGCTCCGCACTCCGCACGGCCCCGGCACGCGGAACCGGCCACCGGGCAGGCTGGGGGCCCGGCGGCCGGAGCGGGGGGAGCCGGCGGATCGGGGCGGCAGCGGCACGCCCCGGTCGCGGCGGCTACTGGATGCGCCGCACCGCGAGCACGCAGTGGGCGCTGCCCGTGAGCACGGCCTCGTCCCCCGCGAACTCCTGGAGGGTCTCCGGGGCGACCGGCATGCCCGGGACGGCCTCCGGCCAGGCGCGGGTGGCGAACAGGAAGTAGGCCTGGCCGCTCTCGTTCGCCGCGGCGACCCACTCCTCGGGGGCCGTGCAGGTCGCGTTCAGACCCGGCAGGGTCAGCGCGAGCTGGTCGCCCGCGAGCACGATCTGCACCGGGAAGGCGGCCGGGTTGCGGGTGCCGTCCATGACCACGTCGCCGATGGGCAGGCCGATCTCCTCCAGCAGCCCGCGGGCGGCCGCCTCGCCGGCCGCCCGCCCCTGCGGTCCGTCGCCGACGCTGTAGGCGAGCAGGTACGGGATGTCGTGGCCCTCGGAGGGGTCGCCGATCCAGGCGAGCACCGAAAGGGTGCCGAGCAGGGACCGGTCGATCTCGGCTTGAGTTGAAGTCATGCGCCGCACCTTAGTGGTCTCCCGCCCGAGCCTTTCACGGCCTTTCACCCGGGCGGGCTACACCGTCCAGAATCCCTCTCCGGAATTCGCCTGCATGTTCGCGTCCTCGTATCGGAGACGCACAATGCGCACCTTTTCCGGGACTTCGAACACCACCCATCCGTCTGCCTGCTTACCGACTGCAAGGGAATCGAAGACGAGTGGTTTGCCGGTGGTCAGTTCACCGCTCGGCACCACCGGGTGGCGCCCGCCCGCGGTGTCGTACGCCCACATGCGCCCGAGGGGCCCGTACGAGTCCCCGCCGATGTTGACGAACGACATCGAGGCGGCCACCCAGCGCTTGCCCGCGGGCGGGACGTAGTCCTCCTCGACGCTGACCGCGGGGTCGACGTACGCGTTCAGCACGGCCTGGAGGTGCCGGCCCACCTGGCGGCCGTGCACCCGTACGGAGTCGCCCACATGGGCATCCTTCGAGGCTGCCCGGACAACCCCCGGGGCCGCGGCCGCCGGACCCCCGACGGCCCCCGGCGCGCCGTCGTCCACCGGGACGGCGGGCGCCGCGGCAGGGGCGAGCGCAGCCCCTTCCGGGGTGCCGGAGCAGGCCGTGGCACCGAACAGCAGGAAGGGCAGGAGAGCGGCGGCGAGGACGGAAGCGGACTGACGCATGCGCGATCCCTTCGGGGACCTTCGGGGACGTATTCCGGTCAGTTTCACGCGCCCGAGCGGGCAATTGCACACACCGACACGAGCGTGCGGCACGAGTTGCCCGCCATCTGCCAGCACAATGCGTTTCGGAGTTTTTGCGCCGACCCACCCCCCACTGGAGGATTCATGCGAGTTTCCACCCGCCGACTGGCCGTGCCGGTGCTTTCCGCACTGGCCGCTGCCGCCGTATTCGCCACGCCGGCCGGCGCCCGTGCCCACGGCAACGAGATTTCCGTACAGAAATTCGGTCACATCTCCGACGACGGCCACGTCACCCTTTCCGGGACCTACGCGTGCGCACCCTCGTCACCCCGCGGGGTGCAGATCCAGGTCACCCTCGCGCAGGACGGGACCCGTCTGGGCTTCGGCGGCGAGGAGGCCGTCTGCGACGGGGCGGAGCACGACTGGTCCCTGACCGGCTCGCTGCGCCAGGCCCCCGGCGTGCACCCGGGCCCGGCCGGGGTCGAGGCCCGGCTCCAGTCGGCGAGCCTGCACTCCGGGATGACGCTGCGCGTGTCCTACCTGGCACAGGCGGAGCGGGACGTCGTGCTGGAGCAGACGAAGCGCTGACCCGGCCCGTGGCCGGTGGCCGCCGCTACCGGCAGGCGGGCGCCACGCCGGTCATCGACATGAACGCGACGGTCCGGCAACCGGGATCCGCATGCGGGCGCCCCGTCGCCCGGTTCACGGCCGCCGGAACCCCGACGGCCAGCAGGAGCGCGAGAAGAGCGGTCGTGGCGCCCTTGCCCGGCCGCTTGTTCAGCCGGTGCACGGCGGGACCGTTTCGCATGGAGTCGTCCGTTCCATGGACCGCATCATCACTCCGCCCCCGACATCCCGCAACTCGGCGTGACCATGCGGTCACCCCATGCTGCGCATGCTGCCCGCGACGTCGAACTCGCACCACACGGCCTTGCCGTCGCCGCGGGACTCCACTCCCCAGTGCGTGGCCAGCGCGTCCACCAGCAGCAGCCCGCGCCCGGTGGTGGCGGCCTCGCCCGGGGTGCGCCGGCGCGGCCAGACGCTGGAGCGGTCCTTCACCCACAGCCGGATCCGCCGCACCGGCTCCGGCAGCACCTCCATGGTCAGCACCGCCCCGCCGTCCGTGTGCAGCAGGGCGTTGACCAGCAGTTCCCCGGCCGCCAGCTCCACGTCGTCGGCGAGCTCGGGCACGCCCCAGTCACGCAGGGCCTGGCGCAGGGCGTAGCGGGCCTCCGAGAGGCCCTCCGGGTCCGCTTGGTGGATGTACTGGTGGATCCGCGGGGCCCGGTGGGTGCCCGGGTCGGGGGCCCGCCGCAGCACCAGCAGGGCCACGTCGTCCCCGGAGCCCCAGCGCTCCCAGAGCCGGTCCGAGAGGTGGTCGGCGAGCGCCCCCGCCTCCTGCGGCCCGCTGCGCACGGCGTGGGCGAGGGCCTCCATGCCCTGGGTGATGGCCGTACCGGGCTCCTCGACCAGACCGTCGGTGCACAGCACCAGCGTCTCCCCGGGGACCAGGTCGAGCCGGGTCTCGGGGAAGTCCTCCTGTTCGAAGACCGAGGCCAGCCCGAGCGGCAGGCCGCCGCGCACGTTGGGCCATCCCGTACGCCCGTCCGTGTGCCGGATCAGCGGCCCGAGATGGCCCGCGCGGACCGCCCGTACTCCGCCGGTCTCCAGGTCCACCTGGGCGTACATGCAGGTCGCGAAGCGTTCGGTGTCCAGCTCGGCCAGGAAGCGCGAGGCCCGGGCCAGGACGGTGGACGGCGGATGGCCCTCCCCCGCGTACGCCCGCAGCGCGATCCGCAGCTGGCCCATGATCGCCGCCGCGTGCGTGTCGTGGCCCTGGACGTCGCCCACCACGATGCCGACCCGGTCACGGGGCAGCGCGATCACGTCGTACCAGTCCCCGCCGACCTCCCGGCCGCTCCACGCGGAGTGGTAGCGCACCGCGATCTCCCCGCCGCTGATCTCCGGGATCCGGCGCGGCAGCATCGAGGCCTGCAGGCCCGTGGCGAACTCCCGCTCCTGGTCGAACAGGAGCGCCCGCTGGAGGGACTGCGCGACGATGCCGGCCAGGCCCAGGCACAGGTTGCGTTCCTCCGGGCTGAACTCGGTGCGCCGCCGGTAGAACAGCACGAGCCCGCCGATGGCCTTGGCCTGCGCGATCAGCGGCAGATAGGCGGCGGCGTCGAACCGGATCCGGCGCAGGTAGTCCGCGAGCAGCGGGAACTCGCCCGCCAGCTCGGTGAGGGAGGTGACGAACCGCGGCTTGCGGCTGAGCACCGCCTGCGACAGCGGCAGAGAGCCGTCCAGCCGGGTGAACCGCCGCTCGCTGAGGATCTCCAGGGACTCCCCGCTCAACGCGATGATCTTGATGGCTTCGTTCTCGACCAGCCCGAGGGCCAGCCCGTCCGCGCCCAGCCGCTCCAGCGCCCCCGCGCCGGTCAGTGTGGCCGTGACGTCGTCGACCGTCACCGCCCGCGACAGGGCTTCCGTCGTCCGCTGCACGATCGTGGCCTGCTGGGCCCGCGCCGACTCCAGCTTCCGCAGCACGGTGGCGTGCGCGAGCTCGGCCGTCGCGTCCCGCACGATCCCGACGATCCGCATCGCCTGCCCGTCGGCATCGCGCAGGATCCGGCCCTGCATGTGCGTCCACTGGTCGACACTGTCGCGCCGCTGCACCGTGAAGTACGACCCGTACGTCTCCCCGCCGCCCTCCAGCGCGGCCTGCATGGCATCCGACAGCCGCGCGTTGTCGTCGGCCGGGATCCGCAGCCCCAGCCCGTCCGGCGTGTCGTCGAACTCCGCACGCTCCAGGTCGAAGACCACGAGCCCGGACTCGTCCAGTGTCAGCGTCCCGGCAGCCAGGTCCCATTCGAAGCTGCCCATGCCGTTCAGCGCGAGCCGCTCCCCGGGCCCGGTCGCAGGGTCCCGGCGGCCCTGCTCGGATCTGTCGCGCTCCGCCGCTGCCAACAGACACACCACCTAACGGCCGGGCCAGCACGGCTGGGAGATCAACCGCTCCCACTCCTCGTCAGGATGCCCCGGGAGGGTGCGCCCGGCCTCCTGCCAGCTCTTGACGAGGGAGAGATAGATCGTCGACTGGTCCGGTGCCGCATACGCGGGAGGCGCGTACGCGGGAGGGGCGTACGCGGGAGGGGCGTACGCGTCAGGCGCGTACGGCGAGGCGGTCCTGGCCGCGGCGGGCTGCTCCTTCCGGCTGGCGGGAATGCGCACCCAGCCACGGCCCTGTGCTCGCTGCTCCGCACTCATCGCGGACCCCTCTCCACCTCACCGCAGAGACGTCTTCGGATGCCCGGCACCGGCCCGGTCGGGCCGCACGGTCCCGGTGGGGCCCGCCGGCCTGCCCCGGGTGCCGAGGCGCTTGCGGACTCCTCTGACCAGTCTCCCCGCCGTGAAGCCCGCACCGTGCACGAATCGCATGGAAGGGCCGAATGAGGGAGCGGTCACCAGCCCTGCGAAGAACAGCCCGGGCCACGAGGACTCGAACCCGGCGCTCAGCTCCGGCGTGCCGCCGTCCCCGACGGTGTCGAGGGCGGCCCGCAGCCGGGCGTCCAGCAGGTCCAGCCGCGCCAGGTGCGGGGTGAACCCGGTGGCCGCGACGACGTGCGCGACGTCCAGTACGACGGACTCCCCGGCCGCGGTGGTCAGCCCCAGCCGGGTCCGCCCGCCCGCCGCCACCGCCCGGTGCAGCCGGTGCCCCAGCAGCACCGGGACGCTCCGCTCGAAGCGGTCCCTCAGCCACCAGGCCCCGGCCGGGCCGAGCGCGGTCGCCACGATCCGCTCCCGGGTCGGCGCGGGCAGCCGGCGCACCGCCCAGGGCAGCTCCGACCACACCCAGCTGCGCCAGCCGGTGCCGAGGCCGCTGTGCGGATCACGCAGGGCGCGCAGGGCCGGGCGCTCCAGCGGCTGGGGCACGGTGTTCCAGTTCAGCCGGGACCGGCGGGCGACGAGGCAGGGCCGTGCCCCGTTCTCGGCCAGCAGGGCGGCGGTCTCCAGGGCGGCCTGCCCGGCTCCGATCACGGCGACCTCCCGGCCCGCGAACCGGGTCAGGTCGCAGTGGCCGGTGCTGTGCGAGCAGTGCCCGGGGGGCAGGTCCCGCAGCGCCTCGGGGATATGGACGAACGGCATCACCCCGACGGCCAGCGCGACCGTGCGGGCGAGCAGGGGCGGCCCCTCGGCCGTGCGGACCAGGAAGCCGTCGCCCTGCGGGCTGACCTCGGTGACCGTCACCTCCTCCGCCTCGGGCACCGCGTTCCGGGCGAACCACAGCCCGTACGAGCTGAACGTGCCGATCGGGAGCGGGCTGCCGTGCTCGGCCGCCAGTCCGCGGGTCGCGCAGTACGCGGCGAGGGTGTGCCGGCCGCCGGGCGCGGACAGGTTGGAGGACCAGGGCTCCGACTTCAGGTACATGCCCTCGGGCATGTGGTCCCGCCACGAGGCCATGGGCCGCCCGAGCACCCGTACGCCGAGCCCGGCCGCCGCTGCGTGCGCGGCGATCGACAGCCCGTACGGCCCGGCGCCGACCACGACGAGATCGTCCATCCGCGTCACCGCTGTCTCTCCAGTCTTACGGGCCCCGCATTCCTGCCGCTGCCTCCGGTGGTACGCACCACGGACCCCCGCAGCCGGGGCTGCCGGGCCGCGGGCGGGGACCCGGACGGGGGCGGGGGGCGGGGCGTCATCGGGTCACCAGTTCGTCCGGTTCGGCAGGCGCCGACGGGGTCAGGTCACGGGCACGCTGGCGCGGAGCGCGGACCACGGCGCGGGCCGTGCGGCGGCCGTGCGCCGGGAAACCGCGCAGGGCGCGCGCGCCCTTCCCCGCGCCCCTGCCCAGGAACGCGGCGAGCATCGCGAGGAACGGCATCGGGTCGTCGGCGGCGAACCAGGCCGCCTCCACCCGGCCCCGGTCCCCCCGCGGCGCCACCCGGACCGGCCCCGGCCCGCCGTCCCCGGCCCGGTTCCGCGAGGGCAGGGCGGTCTCGGCCCGCGCCGGGGCGGGTACGCGGTCCAGGCGGCGGCCGTCCGCGCTCCCCGCCCCGGGGGCGGAGTCGCCGTGGCCGGGTGCCGAGGGGGACGGGAGCGGCGTGCGGGCCGCCGACCACTCGGGGAGCCTGCGCTCGCGGACCGCCGCCAGCAGGGCGTAGTTCTCCGCGACGAACACCCGGCCCGGCCCGCCCGAGGGCTCCGGGACCCGCTGCCCCGTCAGATCCAGGTACATCGCCTGGACCACGTCCAGCCCGCCCGCGTCCGTGAACAGCCGGAACTGCGCGCCGGGCCGGGGGTTGAAGTCCACCAGCCGGAAACAGCCGCTCTCGTCCCGGCGGAAGTCCAGGTCCAGGATCCCCTGGTAGCCCAGTCGTTCGGCGATCCGCAGCCCCGCCTCCTCCACCGCCGGATCCGGCAGCCAGCGCCCCACCGCCGTCAGCCCCGTCCGCACCGGCCACGACAGCTCCTTGCGGCCCGACCCCGCGAGCAGCGGATGCCCGCCCCGGGTGAAGGCGCCGTGGAAGAACCAGTCGGTGTCCGTCCCGGCCGGCAGGAACCGCTGGAGCAGCAGCCGGCTCCCGGCCTCGTCCGTGCGCTCGTACAGCCGGCGCGCCTCGGCGGCGGTGTGCACGAGGGTGGTGCTGCGCAGTCCGCCGCCCGCGGGCAGCAGCCACGGCCGGCTCCACTTGGCCACCACGGGCAGGCCCAGGCGCCACGCGGCCTCGGCCGCCTCGGTCCCGCTCGCCGCGATCACGGTCTCCGGGTGCGGGATGTTCCAGCGCGCGCACAGCCGCGACAGCTCCGCCTTGTCCGCCACCCGGGCCGGCAGCCCGTCGGGCTGATGGGGGATCCGGAACCGCCCGTGGAGCATCGGCGCGATCCGTGCGACGGCGATGGCGCTCAGGTCGTCCATCGCGACGAGCACGGCCGGGCCGCCGATCCGCTCGGACACCCCGACGAGGCACTCCAGCAGCGTCTCCGGAGCCTCGGGGTCGAGCCCTCCGGCCGGCCCCGGATGCACGGCGCGCAGGTAGCGCGAGCGCCCCATGGGACCTCCCCCGGCCTCGACGACGGCATGGACCTCCACGCCCCTGCGCCCAAGGGATCTGACGGCGCCGAGGGTTCCGTGGTGGAACGGATTCCGATCGAGTCTGAGCACTACAGCGGGCACATGGCTGTCGAACGCGTGCATGGGAACGGTGTCTTTCACCTAGTCGGACCAAGCTGGGAGGATACGCAGTTGCGAATGGCCTAGGCAGCGGTCACCGGACAGGCCGTTCGTCAGATGTGACGCCTAACGTCTTTGACAAGCACACCGATTCAGGAGAGTTCGGGAGACGCCATGCCCAGACCACACCGCCGACTGGCGAGCACCTGCATCGGTACGGTCACGGTCGGACTGCTCGCCACCGGGGCCGCGCTCGCGGCTCCGGAGAAGGAGCAGCCCAGGGGCTCCGACATCGCCGTGGGAGCCTTCCTCGACTCCGGTCCGAGCGGAGTCGCCCGGATCCCGAACCTGTCGCGCTGGCTGGGCGGCAAGGAGATCCGGGTCGGCCACACCTATCTGCCCGGGGAGCGCTGGGCCCCCATCGAAGACCCCGGCTTCCTGGAGGACTGGGCCAGGTGGCGCCGGGCCGGGGCGGACCGGCTCTTCGTCCTGAACGTGCCCATGCAGGAGCGCAACGAGGACCGGGTCCCCGACGACCAGGTGGCCCGGCTGATCCGTGCGGGCGCGAAGGGCGAGTTCGACCGGCACTTCGGGAAGCTCGCCGAACGACTGGTGGAACTGGGCGTTCCGGACACGGTGATCGTGCTCGGCTGGGAGATGAACGGCGCCACGTACACCCACCGGTGTGCGCCGGACCCGGAGAACTGGAAGGCGTACTGGAGGCGCATCGTCAACACGATGCGTTCCGTTCCCGGCCAGGAGTTCAAGTTCGATTTCGCCCCCAATCGCGGAACGGACGCGATCGGCTGGACCAAGTGCTACCCGGGTGACGACGTGGTCGACATCATCGGCATGGATTCGTACGACCAGGCTCCCGGCCGGACCTTCGACGAGATGGTCAGCCAGCCGTACGGGCTCAAGCAGCACGTCGATTTCGCGGAAGCGCACGGCAAACCAATCTCGTACCCGGAGTGGGGGCTGTTCCGGTACGGGGACAACCCGGAGTACGTCCAGCGCATGCTGAAGTGGATCGAGCAGCACAGGCCGCTCTACCACACCATCACCGACTACTGCCCGCACGGCGTGTGGCAGTGCAAGCAGAACCCCCGGGCCGCGAAGGCCTTCCGCGCGGCACTCGCGCCCGAGCGGACCGGTCCCGTGATCCCGACGCCGGTGGTCCCGACCCCGGTCGCGCCGAGGCCTCAGGTTCCGGCGCCCGAGAGCCGCGCCCCCGAGCCGGCGCCCGAGCCCGTGCGCTCGCCGGCGGCCCCGTCGCCCGAGACCCCGGTGGGCCCGGGCACGGGTCCGGACCCCGTGCCGGTCCCGGGGCCCGTCCCGGCCCCGGCCCCGAGTCCGGTCGTGCCGAAGCCCGAACCGGTCGAGCCGCCCGTCAACAGCACGCAGTGGTGCGTGCCGGTCAACTTCGGCGAGTGGCTCTCCGAGCTGGTCGGCAAGCAGTCGGCCTGCATCAAGATCGACTGGGGCAAGGACTCCGGCTTCTGGCCCCGGTAGACCCGTCATCGGACCCGCAGCTCGTTGAGCCGCGCCCGCCAGTCCCTCGCGGCCGGCAGGGCCTCGCGCAGCGCGTCCACCGCCCGCTCGCGCCCCGCCACCTGCGATTCGTGCAGGTGGAGCAGGGGCGCGAGCGCCGTCCTGGCCAGCAGGAAGCGCTGGTTGACGACCGTCTCGGGCCGCCAGTGGTTCTTGTACGGCTCGTTGCCGCGCAGGAAGCTCACCACCGGGCGGCCCTCCGCCAGGGCGCGGCCCGCCTCGTAGCGCAGCAGCAGCGTGGCCACGTCCACCTTCCGGGTCCGCAGGTCCGGGTCGGCCCCGTAGAGGTAGCCGCCGCTCAACGCCCCCGACAGCAGCGTGACGTTGGCGGCCACCACCTTCCCGTCCAGCCGGAACTCCGTCAGCCGGCCCTCGCCGACCCGCACCATCCGCCGGGTGGCACGGGTCAGGTGCTCGGCGAAGCGGGGCCTCAGGTGCTCCGGGGTCACCCCGCGGCCGCGCCACTGCTTCTCGTGGAGCCGCAGCAGCGTCCGTACGGCGCGCGGCACTTCCTGCTCGGTGACCTCCCGCTCCTCGATCCCGGCCGCGTCGGTCTTGCGCAGCTTCGCCCGGACCCGCTGGGCCCCGGAGGCCGGCATCCGCTTGACCAGCTCGTCGAACGGCAGCGCGGGCAGCTCCATGCAGGTGGAGTCGGTGAGCGTGCTGGTGACCCCCGGCCACTGTCCGTACAGTGCCTCGACGGAGGCCCCGGGCCGTACCTCGCGCAGGTCGACGACCGCGCCGCGGGCAGCCCGGTGCAGGCCGTGGGCCAGAGCCGGGACGACCTGGTCGGCGTGCTCGGCGGCCACCAGGACGTCGAAGTAGTCGGTGATGCCGCCGCCGAGCGGCACCAGGAGCGGCAGCGGCCGGTGGACGAGCATCAGCGCGCACGCGCCGACGAGCTCCTCGCCGCGCCGCACCAGCACGATCCGCAGCCGCCCGTCCCGGCCGTACGAGAGCCACCAGGAGTGCAGCCAGGCGTGGCTCTGGAAGGGGGTTGCGGTGGGGCAGGCCCGGAAGAGCCGGTTCCACGGCTCTTCCAGCGCGGCGAACTGCCGGGGGTCGCGGCACAGCGTCACCGACAGGGCCCCGGTGGAGCCCGTGGTCATCGCATCGACTCCTTCTCCATGGTCTCGACGTGGTCGCCCTGGGCGGGCAGCGAGGCGTATTCCTCGACGACGGGCTGTTCCTCGGGGCGCCGGGTACGGCCGGGCCGGGCCAGCATCCACAGCCCGCCCAGCAGCCCGCCGGCGCACAGCCCGACGGCCCCGCTGATGGGGGCGGACGGCGATGCCGGGTCGCTCGGCGCGACGGCCTGGTTGAACATCAGCAAATGGACGCCGGTGCTCTTGGCGGCCTGATTGCTGCTCAGCGAGAGGGCGTCGGCAACGGCGTTGGCGATCTCGGCGGCTGCGGTCGGGCTCTTCGACGTCCCCGTGATGGCGATCATCGGCGACTCGGGGGAGGCCTCGGCGCGCACCTGCGTACGGAGCCGGCGGACGCTGAGGCCCGCGCGGGGCTGGGCGTACGCGAGGGTGGAGCTGCTGGTGGCGATGCGCGCGTACGCCTGGGCGAAGCCGAGGGCGGTGGCGGGCTCGGTGGTGTCGTCCGGGACGGCGACGATGTAGCTGGTGGCGGCGTACTCGGGTGCCTTGAGCACCCCGTAGGCCCCGCCGGCGGCCAGCCCCAGCACGGCGGCGACGGGCAGCGGCCACCACGCGGGCGGCGGCAGCAGCCGTACCTTGCGGCGGCGGCGGTCGGTCTTGTGATCGGCGGTGTCGGCCATGTGCGTGCCTTCCTGGAGGGATGGGAGTTCTTCCGGGCCCCCGCTTCGGGGAGCCGTCGAGGTGCGTGGATCAGCCGGCCCCGGCCGGCCGGCCCGGCTGCGCGGGACCCGCGTCGTGCGCGGAGCCGGGGGGCAATCCGGGCCCCGCGGGCGTATGAGGTGCGGAGCCGGCCGGCAGCGCGTGCCCCGCCCCCGGATCCGCCTGCTCCACGCCCGCGGCACCCCCCACCCCGAGCCGCCCCGCAGCCGGGGCGAGGCCGTCCCCGGCCGGAACCTGAACCGGGCCCGACGCCGGGACCGGACCCGAAGCCGAGGTCAGGGCCGGAGGCGAAACCGGGGCCTGGGACGCCCCCCGGGCGAGGCCGTTCGCGGCCGGGGCCGGGGGTCGGCTCGGAGTCGGGGGGCGGCTCGGAGTCGGGGGGCGGCTCGGAGTCGGGGTGAGGGCCAGGGCGTAGACGGAGAGGAGGCGTTCCGCGCTGCGGGCGATGTCGTAGCGGCGAACCACCGGTGGCGGCGGCAGCCGGCGCGCTCCCGCCTCCATGTGCCCGCGCAGGGCGGCCACCAGCTCCTCCGTCCCGGTCCCGATCCGCCGCGCCCCCGGCGCCTCGGCGGCCGGCAGGTCGTCGATCGCCGGACAGGTGACGTGCAGGACGGGCAGCCCCGCGGCCAGGGCCTCCACGACGGCGAGGCCGAACGCCTCCTCCCGCGACGGGGACACGAAGACGTCCGTAGCGGCCAGCAGCGCGGCAATCCCCGGCGTCCGCCCGTCCGCGCCGTCGCCCACCGGGTCCCGCTCCCCCAGCAGGTGGATCCGGTTCTGCGCGCCCAGCTCCGCGGCCAGCCTCCGCAGCGCCGCCCGCTCCGGCCCGTCCCCGGCCAGCAGCAGATGCGCACCCGGCAGCGCCGCCACCGCCCGGACCAGCGAGTCGAACCGCTTGCCCGGCACCAGCCGCCCGACCCCGCCGACCACGAACGCCCGCTCGGGCAGCCCGGTCCGGGCCCGCGTGGCCCGGCGCACGCCCTCGTCGAAGCGGAAGCGCACGGCCTCGATGCCGTTCGGGACGACGTGCACCCGCGCGGCCGGCACCCCCCACCCCTCCAGCCGCGCCGCCACGGTGTCCGACACCGCCACGGTCGCCGCGCCCAGCCGTTCACTGGCCAGGTACAGGGCCCGTACCCCGCCCGTCAGCGGCCGGCCCTCGATCTCGCCCTCGCCGAGGGAGTGCTCGGTGGCGACGGTCGCCCCGACCCCCGCGAGCCGGGCCGCGAACCGCCCGTACACACAGGCCCGGTACAGGTGGGTGTGCACGAGGTCGTACCGGCCGCGCCGGATGAACCGCACCAGCCTCGGCAGCACCCCCAGGTCCCGGTTGCCCCGCATCCCCAGGTGCACCACCCGGACCCCGTCGGTCCGCAGCCCCTCGGCCACCGGACCGGGGTTGGTCAGCGTCAGCACGTCGCAGTGCATCGGCATGTGTCGCAGCAGCAGCCGCAGCTGCTGCTCGGCGCCGCCGACCCCGAGCCCCGTGATGATGTGCAGCGCCCGTACGGACTTCACCGGCCCACCGCCCGCCGCAGCTCCCGCACCCGGTGCCGCAGCTGCTTGATCCGCAGCCGCCCGGCCCCGTCCGCCTGGCTGACGTGGGTGCGCGGCAGGGCGTGCGGGCCCGCCAGCCGGCCGGGGTCGATGGCGCACGCGTACCCGTACCCGGCGGCCCGCGTCGCCGCGACGACCCGCTCGTCGAGGTGCCCGTACGGGTAGCAGAACCCCTCCGGCAGGGTCCCGGTCAGCTCGCGGATCAGCTCGCGGCTGCCCCGCAGCTCCTGCTGGAGGATGTCGTCGGCGGCCACGGTGAGGTCCTGGTGGAGCAGCCCGTGCGAGCCGATCTCCTGCCCGGCGGCGGCGACTTCGCGGATGCCCTCGGCGGTCAGCAGGGACTTGCGCGGGCCCAGCGGGTCCCAGACGTTGTCCACCCCGAGCCGTCCGGGCAGGACGAACAGCGTGGAGGTGCAGTCGTGGCGGCGCAGCAGCGGCAGCGCCCGGGTCAGGTAGTCGGTGTAGCCGTCGTCGAAGGTCAGGCCGACCAGCCCGGCGCCGCGCCCGGCCGCGCAGGCCCTCAGCAGCTCGCCGACGGACACCCCGCGCAGGCCGCGCGAGCGCAGCCACACCAGCTGCTCCTCCAGCGCGCCCGGGGTGACGGTGATGCCGTACGGGTCCTCGGCGGGGTCGGTGAACTCGGCGACCGAGTGGTACATCAGGACCCACGGCGAGGCGGTCCGGCGGGCGGGGGCCGTCGTGGCGGCCGGTGCCGTGCGGGTGTCAGCGGGCATTGCGGAACCTCTGGGTCATCTGGGTGATCTGGGCGGGCAGGGCGGTGATCTCCAGCACCCGTATGGCCATGCCGCAGGCGCCGAACATGGCGGGGACGAGCAGGCAGCCGAGTGCGGCGCTGAGCAGCGGGTTCGGGATCATCGGCCCGGCGATCCAGCCGGTGCCGCCGGCGCCGACGGCGGCGACGGCGAGCCGGCCGATGCTGAACGCGACCCGGCGGACCTGGATGGCGACGATCCGTGAGCCGAGCCCGGTGAGCAGCAGGGCGGCGGTGGTGGAGATGCCGGCCGCGTTGGCGGCGGCGATGCCGTACGTGCCCCACCAGCGGACGGCGAGGGCTCCGGCGACGATGTTGACGAGGAGTCCGGCGCCCATCGCGAGCGCCGGGAACCACGTGGGCCGGGCGGTCGAGAAGAAGGGCCGGGACAGCGCGCCGACGAGGCAGTGGCCGAGGAGTCCGAGGCCGTAGACCCGCATGACGGAGGCGGTGGCCAGGGTGTCGCGGTGGGTGAACGCGCCGCGTTCGAAGAGGACTTGGATGATCTGGGGCGCGTACCCGATGACGAGGGCGCTGCCCATGAGGACGGCGAGGGAGGCCAGTGCGAGGTCCTGTTCGATGCGCCGCCGTGCCTTCTCGCGCTCTCCTCCGGCCATGGCCTGGGCGACGACGGGGAAGGTGACGGTGCAGATCATCAGGGACAGCACCATCGGCATCTGCGCGACCTTCTGCGCGTAGTTCAGGTGCGAGATGGCCCCGGGCGGCAGCGAGGCGGCCAGGAACCGCTCGACCAGGACCTGCGACTGCCGGAACACCGCGAAGAAGATCACCGGGGCGATCAGCCCGAACGCCATCAGGGTGGGCCGGTCCCGGTCGCGCTGGCTGCGCGGTGCGCCCTTGGCCCGGGACGGCCCGAAACCCACGTCCCGCATGAACGCCGGCAGTTGGACGAGCACCATCAGCAGCCCGCCGGCGGCGACGCCGGCCGCGGCGGCCCGAACGCCCCACACCGCGTGCAGGGCGGCCATCGTCCCGATGATCCCGACGTTGTACGAGACGTAGATCGCGGCCGGCGGGACGAAGGAGCGGTGCGCCCTGAGCGCGGCGCTGAAGTAACCCGCGATCCCGAAGGACAGCACGGTCAGCGCGGTCATCCGGGTGCACTCCACGGCCAGGGCCGGGTCGGGCAGTCCGGGTGCGAGCACGGCGACGACGAGCGGTGCGGCGACGACGAGCAGGGAGGCGACGGCGGCGAGGAACACCGCCAGCCGCGGCAGGGTCGCCCCCACGAGCAGCCGTACGGGGTCCTGCGCGCGGGCGTCCTTGCGGGTGAGCCCGGCCCGGACGGCCGCCCGCCGGGCCAGGGCATGGCTGAACGCGGGCACCATCAGCAGGGCCATCGCGTCCTCGATCAGGAGGGTCGAGGCCATCTCGGGCACGGTCCAGGCGATCAGGAAGGCGTCGCTGTCGTGCCCGGCCCCGAAGAGGTGGGCGATGGCCTGGTCCCGGAACAGCCCGAACACCGCACCGGCGGCGGTCAGTCCGGCGGTGACGGCGGCGGCCTTGGCCAGGAAGCGCCCCAGCGGAGCCGGTGCGCTGCCGCCCGGGGCGCGGGACCCCCGGGACGCGGCGGCCGGGTTGTCCCTTCGTGGCCCCGGGCCGTCGGGCAGCTCGCGGCGGGCGGACCGGGCCGCCACCCGGACACCGCGCTCCGCGGAGGCTCCGGCGCCGCGGGCGGCGGGCGTCACCGAGGCGCCCGCACCCGGTACCGCCTGGGGGACTCCGGAGCCGGACGGGAGCGAGGCGCCCGTACGGGACGGGGACCGGGGTCCCGCGGGCCCGTGCGGGGCGGCGGGGGACGCCGGGGCCGGCGTGCCCGGAACGCGGGCGGGGCCCGCCCCGGCCGGGGGGCCGGGGGCGGGCCGCCAGGGCGTCGTGTCGGTCACCGGCCGTCCGCACCCGGAACGGCGCGCAGGCCGGCCACGCCGCCGGTGCGCCCTCCCGCGGCAGCAGCCGCCCCCGGACCGGATCCCGCACCGGGGGCCGTACGCGCCCATGGCCGGCCGGGTCCGCCGGGAACCGCGTCGTCCCCGGAGGGCGACGGCAGGGCCCACCAGGCCGCCAGGCCGATGATCACCCCGGTCAGTACGGTCGACGGCCCGCCGATGTCCGCGTACAGGAAGTCGGTGAGCTGCCAGGCGAACAGCCCGATCGCGATCAGCCCGCAGTCCCGGGGCCCCCTGCCGGACATGCACCGGCGGATCCCGGCGACCAGCAGCGCCGCCCAGCCACCGGCCAGCGCGATCAGCCCGAGGAGGCCCTGCTCGCTCAGCACCAGCAGGTACATGTTGTGCGGGGAGAGCAACGGCTGACGGATGTACGCCTGCCCCGCGCCGGCGGTGTCGCTGCCGGAGGACAGGCCCAGCGAGGAGTGCCCGTCCCGGTTGGCCGGGAAGCCCTTGAGGCCCACTCCGACCGCCGGCCGCTCGCGCCACATCGACTCGGCGGCGGCCCACATCGTGTAGCGGTCGATCACCGACTGGTCGGGGGCGCTGGAGACCTGGGTGATCGAGGTCAGCCGCTCCGTCACCATCTCGGAGCCGACCCCGAACCCGCCCACCAGGACCACCCCGGCCGCGGCCAGGGCGAGCAGCACCTTCAGGGCCCGCCGGATCCCGGCCAGCACCATCACCAGCACCGCCGCGCCGGCCGTGGCGATCCACGAGCCGCGGCTGAACGACAGCACCAGCGGCACCACCAGCACCAGTGCCGCGCCGCCCGCCATCCGCCGTACCCGGGGCGGCAGTCCCGGAGCCAGGGCCGCCGCGGTCGCCACGACCAGCCCGTACGCCACCACCGTGGCCATGCCCATCACGTCGCCGGGGCCGAAGGTGCCCACGGCCCGGACGTCCTGGCCCTGGTACGAGGCCCCGGTGTGGGTCGCGTACTGCACGACCCCCACCGCGCCCTGCACCAGCGCCAGCACCACGAAGCACCCGGCGGCGAGCCGGAACTCCCCGGCGTCGCGCACCAGCAGCACGATCGCCGCCGGGACCAGCACGAACACCTGGAGGTAGCGCACGAAGCCCGGCAGCGCCACGTACGGGTCCCCGGCCGTTGCGGTCGCGACGGCCAGCCCCAGGGCGGGCGCGCCGAGCACCAGTACGCCCAGCGGGCCCAGTTCCCGCACCCGGCCGCGCAGCGCCTGCACCGCGCACACGAGCACCAGCAGCAGTGAGGCGGCGTCGGCCGGGCCGACCTTGCCGGAGGTGGTCGCGTCGCCCGCCGCGATCGGGGCGAGGAGCAGCAGAACGGTCGCGGCGAGCGGCAGCAGCGGCCAGTGCCGCCTCAGCAGCTCCGGCACGGCGGGCCGGGTGCCGCCCGGCGGCACGGCGAGGCTCATCAGCTGCCCCCCAGCCGGAAGCGGAAGAAGGAGGCCACGGTGCGGGCGAGGATCCACAGGTCCTGCCACAGTGACCAGGTGTCGATGTAGTGGTTGTCGAAGCGGGCCCGGTCCTCGATGGAGGTGTCCCCGCGCAGGCCGTTGATCTGGGCGAGCCCGGTGATGCCGACGGGCATCCGGTGCCGGGCCTCGTAGCCGGGGTGCACGGCGGCGAACTTCGCCACGAAGAAGGGCCGTTCCGGCCGTGGTCCGACCAGGCTCATGTCGCCCCGTACGACGTTCCACAGCTGCGGCAGCTCGTCCAGCGAGGACTTGCGCAGGAAGGAGCCGACGGGGCTCATGCGGTTGTCGCCCGCGACCGTCCACCGGGTGGCGGACTCGTGCTCGTCGGCGCGCAGGGTGCGGAACTTCAGCAGCGTGAAGGAGCGCCCGTACAGGCCGACCCGCTCCTGCCGGAAGATCACCCCGGGCCCGTCGGAGATCCGTACGGCCAGCGCGCACACGCCCATCACGGGCGCGGCGGCGAGCAGCGCGATCGCGGCCAGCAGCCCGTCGATGGCCCGCTTCACCCAGCGCTCCGCCGGCCGGGACGAGCGCGGCAGCAGCGGCTGTACCGCGTACCCCCACAGCTGGTCGGCGGGCTGGGCCACGCGCATGCCGGTCACCTTGGCGGTGCCGGCCGGGTCGGCGAGCCAGAGCCGGCAGCCGTGGTCGTGGAAGAGGCGGACGAGGGAGGCGGTGTGCTCGTCGGCCTCCGGCGGGCGGGTGAACACCGCGTGCCGGACCGAGTTCTGGATGACTGCGCGCCGGATGTCCTCGTGGGTGGCGAGCACCGGCACCGCGCCGCCGCCCTCTTCGGCGGCGGTGTCGGCGAGCCCGATGGGCCGCAGCCCGTACTCGGGACGCCCGTGCAGCGCGGCGGCCACCGCGCTCGCCCCGGCGACGGGGCCGACGACGAGGATCGAGGAGGGCCGGCGGAGGGCGGAGCGGCGGCGGATCCAGTTGACGAACCCGCGCCCCGCACAGGTCAGCACGATCTGCAGGCAGACGGCGCTCAGCAGGGCGGACCAGCCCAGGGCCTGCCCCGGCACCGCGGCGGCCACGACGGCGGCGGCCCCGCACCACAGGGCGGCGGCGCGCCCGGCCAGCGCGGGCAGTTCGAGCAGGGCCGAGGGTGCGAGCCGCGGCCGGTACAGCCCGGCCTGCGCGTGCAGTACGGCGAGCAGCACCGCGATCGGGGCGGCGGCCTCGGGCGGCAGCGCCGCGCCGGGCCGGGCCACGGCCGTCGTGGTGAGTACGGCGGCCAGCGCGTCGGCGGCCAGCAGCGGGACGACCCCGCCGCGGCGCCGGATCCGCTGCGGCCGCACCAGCGGCCGGGCCTGGTCGGCCCTGGACCGGCGTGGGGGGTGGATGGCGGTCACGGACCGTCGGACGGCTGCGGTGCCGGCGGGCCCCGTGCCGCCCTGCCCGGTGTGCCGAGCGGGTGCGCTGTCCATCGTCATCGGCTGATGCGCTCCTGGTTCAAGGGCCGGGGCCTGCCCAGCAGTTCGTGGTACAGACCGGTGACCGCGTCCGTGGTCCGCTGCACGTCGAAGTCGGTCCGGGCGTGCTGCCCGGCCTGCTCCCCGAGTTCGGCGAGCAGCCGCGGTTCGGCGAGCAGCCGTCCCAGGGCCTTGGCGAGGGCCGTCGGGTCCTCCGGCGGTACCAGGCAGAGCCGTCCCTGGCCGGGCGGCAGGCTCTCCCGGGCACCGCTGACGTCGGAGACCAGGACCGGTCGGCCGCAGGCCATGGCTTCGAGCGGGGCGAGCGCCATGCCTTCCCATCGCGACGGCAGTACAACGAGATCGGCGGCCCGAAGCCACGGTCGGATGTCGCGGGCGGCTCCCGCGAAGAGCACCCCGGGCGGGGCGCTGCGGCGCAGCCGCTCGTGGTCGGGGCCGTCGCCGACGAGCGCGAGACGGGCTTCGGGGATGGTGCCGAGCACCTCCCGCCAGGCCCGGAGCAGGATGTCCTGGCCCTTCTGCCGGCAGAGCCGGCCCGCGCAGACGGCGAGCGGCCCGTCGCCCAGGAAGGCGGAGGGCAAAGGGAGTTCGGTACGCGCCCGGGCCCGGTCCGCGTCCCGGTCGGGGCCGCCGGGGCGGAAGTGGTCCAGGTCCACGCCGTTGCGGATCACCGACCAGTGGGCGGCGATCCCCTCGGCCTCGCCGGCCCGGCGTTCGGCCTCGCTGACGCAGAGCACCCGGTCGGCCCAACGGGTCCCGAACCGCTCCCAGCGCAGGGCGAGCGCGGCGGTGGCCCCGCCGACGGCGTCGAAGGACCAGGCGTGCGGCTGGAAGACGGTGGGCACGGCCCCGCGTACGGCGAGCCGGCCGGCCAGTCCGGCCTTCGCGCTGTGGGCGTGCAGGACGTCGGGGCGGACCAGGCCGATCACCCGCCGGGCGGCGAGCACTTCGGCGGGCAGCTCGGGCCCGGGGGCGCGCCCGGCGCGCCAGGTCAGCACTTCGGCGCCGGCGGCACGGGCGGCCTCGGCGAGATGTCCGCCGCGCGGGCAGGCGACGGCGGTCCGCAGGCCGGAGGCCGTCTGGCCGCGTACGAGGTCGGCGACGACCCGGGCGACACCACCGTCGACGGGCTGGACGAGATGCAGGACGGACAGGGGGCGGGGAATCGGAGCCCGCGCAGGGGAGGGCTGCGCAGGGGGATGCTGTGTCGGCACGCGGAGCGGTCTCCTACGTTCAGCGGCGCGCGTCTGTCTGAACGAAGAGCACGCCGAGGAATTGACCCTGGCTTTCGCCCGTGAACCTGAAACTCAGGCTGTGGGCACCACCGGACAGGGCGGGACTCAGGTCGAACACGTCCGCGTCATATCCGAGATTATTCACATGTTCGGGCTGCCGCACGAACGAGGCGCGTCCGAATTCCGCGATCGTAGAATTCATAACATCATTAAAAGGATTTTCGGAATCGCCGAGACTGACCTGGCGGCCGCTGTCCGCTGTCACCGTGAGCGAGTCCCCGAGCGTCCCGCGGTCCCCGTCGTACGCGACCACCCCGGCCTTCCCGGCCGCCCCGGCGGCGGCGTCCAGGCCCGCGATCTCGACCGTCTCGCCCGACGCCTCGCCCGCACGCGCGGCGAGCCCCTCGAAGCCGTCCCACAGCGAGATCCGGCGCACCGGCTCCTGCGGGTCCTCGTAGGCCACGACCAGCGTCCAGCCGCCCCAGGCACCCACCTCGGAGTGGCCCATCGCGATGTTCAGCTGGGCCACCGTCCACATCCCGGCGCCGCCCTTGCGGACCAGCGGGGTCACATCGGCCGAGGCCTGGTAGGCGTCGCTGCCCGCGTCCGTGCGGTGGCCGATCACCGTGTCCGCGAGGACCTCCTTGTACGCCCCACCCGGCTCGGCGACCAGCACCCGGCCGTTGTCCTCCGGCGGCTTCTGCTCGCCCACCCGCAGGTTCCCGCCCCAGTACAGGCGGGCGTACGAGACCTTCGCGCCCTGCGGGACCCTGAGCTCGGCCCGGGTGGAGTTGTAGGTGTCCGGGTCCTCGTCGACCTCGCTGTAGAACATGTCGAAATCGCTGTTGACCCCGGCCGCGCCCCGCTTCACCTCGGCGCACGGACCGGCGTCCGGCTCGGCGTCCGGTTCGTCCGGCCCGGCGTCCGGCGCCTCCTCCCGGCGGCACGCGATGGAGGAGTTGGAGGCGTGGACCAGCCCGCCCCGCTGGACGGCCTGATAGCGCTGCGTGAACGGAACCCTGGGCATCTCCCTCGTGGCAGGTGCTGCGGGGCCCGGCGGTGCGGTGGCACCGGCAGCCGGGACGTTCGCCGAAAGTACGAGGCAGGACAGCAGACCGAGCGTGCCGAGGATTCTGCGGGACGAACCCATGACCCTGTCTCCATTTTTGATCAACGGGACAAAACAGGAGTGAACCTTGGCAGAAATCAGGCCGGAAATCACGCCGGACTCGCTCGTACGGCCTTTTGGGTGATAACACGCACCCTCACCGACGGCGGGTCGTTATGCGTTTGCACCATTGTTCGAACCGAAAGGGAAACTCGGAGATGAAGAAGAGGCTGATGCGCGCCACCACCGTGGCGGTCGCGGGCGCTGCCGCGCTGATGGGCGGCGCGGGCCTCGCCTCCGCGCACGGCGGGGCGACGGCGGACGGGGTCGCCACGGAGTCCCCCGGCGTGCTGAGCGGCAACCTGCTCCAGGTGCCGGTCCACGTCCCGGTCAACGTCTGCGGCAACACCGCCAACGTGATCGCCGCGCTGAACCCGGCGTTCGGCAACACCTGCGTCAACGACTGACCGCCGGTCCGGCCACGGTCCGACCGTCAACTGCGCCGTCCGAAACGACGGCATCCGGGTGAAGCCACGCAACCCGGACCAGGACCCGGCCGTTGATCCGGGTGCTCCAGCACTGGGCAATTCCGCAAAAAAGGGACGATGATGATCAAGAAGATGATGGCCACGGCAGCGATCGCGACCTCGGTCGTGGGCGTTGGTGCCGCCCTGGCCCCGCAGGCGATGGCCATCGGGAACGACAACGGCGTCAACACCGTGAACGGCAACGGCGCTTCGCAGATCTACGGCAACCAGGCCACGTACGGCAACATGAGCCCGCAGATGGCTCTCATCCAGGGCTCCTTCAACAAGCCCTGCATCGCCCTGCCCGCGAAGGCCAACCTCCAGTCGCTGGTCGGCGTCGTCCCGATCGGCGTCCAGGACGTCAACGTCCTCGCCAACCCGCAGAACCAGCAGTGCACCGAGAACTCCACCCAGGCCAAGGGCGACGAGGCCCTCTCCCACATCCTGGACAACATCCCGGTCCTCTCCGGCAACGGCTCCGCCGGCAGCTGATCGCACCCCGCGCCAGCGAGGCCGCCGCACCTTCGGGTCGTGGCGGCCTCGCCGCTTGTCAGCCTTTTCGAATGGCTCCGTAAATCCGTGGCGAATTCCGGCCGCCCGACGCCCGGGTGAATATCGGAGACGCCGCCGGAAAATCTGCGGTTTCTTTTCCCCGACCCACTCGTTGTTATTTCTGCAGTGGAAACGCCCCTGCAGGAAGGATCGAAATCAAATGATGTACAAGAAGGCAGTGGTGCTGGCCGCCGGCATTCTGATGGCCGCCGGTGCCGCCTCACCCGCCCTGGCCGACGCGACCGCCGATGGCCAGGCCACCGGCTCCCCCGGCGTCCTGTCCGGCAACCTCGTCCAGGTTCCGGTGCACGTCCCGGTCAACCTCTGCGGCAACACGGCCAACGTGATCGCCGCGCTGAACCCGGCGTTCGGCAACACCTGCGTCAACGCCTGACGAAGCGCCTGCGCCCGCCAGGGCAGACCTCCTCGGGGTGGCCCCGGAGTGCACGGCGGTGCACTCCGGGGCCACCTTCGATTCAACACCGGCGGGAGTGCCGGTAGACAGGGAAGGACCCATGCGACAGGTACTGAGCCGACAGGTACTGGGCAAGGGGATGCTCACGGCGGCGGCCGCCTCAAGCCTGCTGTCGATCGCGACCGGCGCGGCCTACGCGCACACGGCGACGGCCGAGGCCTCGCATTCGCCGGGTGTGCTGTCCGGCAACAGCGTCTCGGTACCGATCACCCTCTCGCCGAACGTGTGCGGCAACAGTGTGAACGGCGGAGCGGCGCTCAACCCCGCGATGGGGAACAACTGCGCGACCACGACCGGTTCGGACGCACACGGGGCCGACCGGGGCTACGGGCGCTACCTCAGCCCCGAGCACGCCGAGGCCTTCGAGCGCTACCTCGAAGAGCACCGGCGCGGCCGGCACGCGCTGCCGGAGCAGCGCCGTGAGGAGCCCCGCCACGAGGAGTCCCGCCGCCCGGCGCCGCGCCACGCGGCACCCCGGTACGAGGAGTCCCGCAGCGAGGGCGGCTACGGAGGATCGGGTACGCAGGGCAACCGGGCCCAAGGCGGACAGGGCGCCCACGGAGGCCCGGACGAGGAGTGCGACGACCGTCCGCACACCCTCCCGGCGCCGGCACCGGCGGCCTACCACGCTCCCCCGGCCCCCGAGCGGCTGCGGCCCCGCCCCGAGCCGCAGCCGAAGCCGCAGGCGGAGCACCCGGCTCCGAAGCCCGCCCCGGTCCCCGCCGCCCCCGTGGTGCAGACACCCGCGCCGCCGCAGCCCGCGCCGGCCCCGGTTCCCGCCCCGGTGACCCTTCCGGCGCCGGTCCACGAGGGCACCGTAACGCTCCCCGCGCCTGCTCCGGAGGTCGTCCGTCCCGTCGGCGACACCCCGGTCCGCCCGGCGCCGGCGCCCGCGCCGATGCCCGTCCCCGCGGCACCGGCCGTCCCCGCCCCTGCTCCCGTCCCCGCACGGGTTTCGGCTCCGGCGCTCGCCGAGACCGGCGCGGGTCAGCCCGGCGCCGCGGCGGCCCTCGCCTCGGCGCTGGTCCTGGGCGGCGCCATTCTGTACCGGAGGTCCCGTAGCGCCTGACCGGCAACACCGGTAATCAGAAGAAATATCGGCCGGAGAATCCGTTGTCGGATTCTCCGGCCGTTGCCGTACGCGTTTCCGGAGCGACCAGGAATCGTTACCCAGGGCGAAAGCGGCGCGACGGTCGCCGTGACGCCTCTGTTCACGAAAGAAGAGGATTTCGATAATGAAGCTCACGAAGGTCGCCGCGGTCATCGCCGGCTCCGTTGCCGCGCTCGGCGCCTCCGCTCCCGCCTTCGCCGCCGCGACCCCGGCCGCGATGCCCCCCATGAGCCTGACGAGCGGGGCGACCGAGGCCGTCAACTCGCTGGCCCCGGTCACGGAGTCGCTCCCGCAGACCGTCGGCAACGGGCTGGCCGAGCAGGGGCAGGCCGTCAACAAGGCCGTGGGCACCGCCCAGCAGGTCAACAAGATCCGCAACAACGCGCCGGGCGAGGTGCTCGGCGTGGCGAACGGGGCCACGCAGGCGTCCCCGCTCCTCGGTGGCGTCAAGCTCAACGGCGGGGCCCACTGAGCCGTTCGGACCACCCGGCAAGAACTGTGGGCGCCACCGGCGAGGCCGGTGGCGCCCACAGTCGCGCGTACCGACTGGCGTCAGGCGTTGCTGCAGGTGTTGCCGAACGCCGGGTTCAGCAGGCCGACCACGTTGACGCTGTTGCCGCAGACGTTGACCGGAACGTGAACCGGGACCTGGGCCAGGTTGCCCGAGAGGACACCGGGGGAGCCCACGGCCGCGCCCGTGGCCGACGAGTCGGCCATGGCGGAGCCGGCGGCACCGGCCGCAGCGAGACCAGCAGTGGCCAGGACCAGGGCGGCCTTCTTGGCAGAGTTCATGGGAAGTGCACCTTCTGTTCGATGTTCTGCCCCGACGCGGGGCTCACAACGAGGCAAACGGTCCAGCCTCCCAGACGACACGGCCCCGGTGGCAATCAGACCTGTTCAGCTCAATAGTCGTAACCGCGCGCGATTTCCGGCCGTCCCTGCGAACCCGTCCCCCGCTGCGGGAGCGGGCGGCCCGGCCGCCGCCACGCGCCGGCCGGTCTGCCTCTGCGCGGCCGCGACTCGTTTCCTGGCGGCGGCTGCCGCGTCACCGTCCGCGGCGCCCGCGGCCGCCCCTGCGGGCTGCGTACGGGCTTCGCGCACGCGTCCGCAGAAGGCTCACCCCCGGCGGGGAAAGCCTTTGCCCGGAGCGGGCCGTTTGAGTGAAGCAGCGGAACCAACCCCCTGACGGGGCAGTTGACCATGACGCTCCACTAGCAGGCACTCGTGCGACAAAAGGACCAATGATGTTCAAGAAGATCATGACTGCTGCCGCCGTCACCGCCGCCGCCGTCGGCGCGGGCGCCGCTGTTGCAGCCCCGGCCATGGCCATCGGCAACGACAACGGGATCAACACCGTGAACGGCAACGGCGCTTCGCAGATCTACGGCAACCAGAACACCGAAGGCGACATGAGCCCGCAGATGGGGCTCGTCCAGGGCTCCCTCAACAAGCCCTGCATCGGCCTGCCGGTGAAGGGGAACGCGCAGTCGCTGGTCGGCGTCGTCCCGATCGGCGTCCAGGACGTCAACGTCCTCGCCAACCCGCAGAACCAGCAGTGCACCGAGAACTCCACCCAGGCCAAGGGCGACGAGGCCCTCTCCCACATCCTGGACAACATCCCGGTCCTCTCCGGCAACGGCTCCGTCGGCAGCTGATCTCCGCTCCTCCTTCTCCTGTGGACCGGGCCCGTTGCGCCCGTGGAGCGATGTGACGAGGGCCCCGGCAGCCTCCAGCTGCCGGGGCCCTCGCGCGCACCGGGCCGTCACCCGGTCCAGAACTCCCACCAGCGGGTGAGGATCAGCATCCCGATCACGCCGGTGTGCAGGACGGGCGGGGCCCAGCCGAACTCGGTGAAGAAGCCCCGCACCGGCCCCGGTGCGGGCAGCGCACCCGTCCGGACGTTGTACGCGGTGACGGCCCAGAACATCACCAGGGTGGCCACCCAGGTCAGACAGCACCACAGGCAGAGCGCGTTGATCTCGTACAGCGACTGGACCATCAGCCAGCTGCAGAAGCCGACTCCGAAGACGGTGCCGGCGTTCAGTCCCAGCCAGAACCAGCCCCGGTAGCGGGCGCCGGCCAGCAGACCCGCACCGACGCACACGACGGCCCCGTACGCGACCAGCCCCAGCAGGGGGTTGGGGAATCCGAAGGCCGCGGCCTGGTCGCTCTTCATGACGCTGCCGCAGGAGACCACGGGGTTGAGGCTGCAGGCGGGTTTGAAGTCCGGGTCCTCCAGCAGGAGGAACTTGTCGAGGGTGATCACCCAGGAGGCCAGCGCCCCGGCGGCCCCGGCGAGCACCAGCAGCCAGGCCAACGCCCGCGGGGTGCCGGCCTGTTCGCCCTCGTCTCGGCTGCGGGGCTGCCCCTGCTGGCGGGGAAGGTCCGCTGTTTTCGTTGCCATACGGCCCATGTTCCCGCGCTTCGGCACAGACCAGGGCGAAACATGAACATCCGTGTGCAAGTTGACCTGAAAAGGTGGCGGGAACCCGTGATGCTTCCCGGACGTTTTACCGAACCCCGGACGCGATGTCAGAGCAAGGGGCTACGTTGAGCTTCCGCAAAGTCACTAGCTGCGACGGCCTGGAGACCCCCCTTGAGCGATCCGTACGAGACAACCGAGGCGCACCTCGGCCGACTCCTGGGCCGCGTCCTCAACTCCTTCGACCTGCCCGACCGGCTGGTCGAGCGCCTCGGCACGGCGCTCGCCCACAGCTCTTCCCTCCACACCACCCACCACAGCCCGGCGGCGGGACTGTGGCGGGAGACCCACCGGCACACGTACCTGCTGTCCGACGGCGGTTCGGCGTCACTGTGGGAGCTGGTGTACCGGCTGGAGGGCGACCGGACGATCCGGCACGAGGTCTTCGTGAGCAAGGCGGACACCTGTCTGGCCGTGGCCCGGCTGTTCGGCGACGCCCCGGCGGAGGTGGCGTTCGACCCGGTGCTCGACCCGGTGCTCGCCGCTGCCGAGGAGGAGGCGGACAACGACGCGGCGGTGCTGAGCGCGCTGTTCGCGGCGACCACGCCGGCGCAGCGGCACCGGGAGTACGCGGTGGAGGAGTCCGCGGACCATGCCCGCCGGGTGCTGCGGCGCGCGGAGAACCCCGACCGGCCCGGCGAGCGGACGGCGCTGCTGCTGAGATCGGCGTACGCGCACCGGATCACCCAGGCGTTCGGTACCCGGCAGTGCACGGCGGACGGCCGGGGCCCCGGTATCAGCCTGTACGAGCACGCGTTCGTGCTGCTGGACGGGAGTGAGTTCAGCCTGTGGGAGGTCGAGCACACGGCGACGCCGGACGGGCGGCACATGTGCGAGGTGTACGAGAGCGAGGCGACCGCCCGCGGGGCGATGGAGCTCCGCGCACGGGTGAGATGACGCCCCTCTAGAAGGTGGCGGGGGCGGACAGGGGCAGGTCCGGAGGCGGGTTCTCGGTGATGCGGACCGCCTCGGGGCGCAGGTCCGCGGGGACCGGCATGGCGCTGCCGGGGAGCTGGACCGCGGCCGCGCCGTGCGCCAGGGCCGAGGCGAGGGCCTCGGGACCGGCCCCACCCGCGATCAGGAAGCCGGCCAGGGAGGCGTCGCCCGCCCCGACGTCGCTGCGGACGGCTGCGACGGGGGCCGTGCCGTGGAAGGTGCCCTCGGCGCTCGCCAGGAGCTGGCCGTCGGCGCCGAGCGAGGCCAGCACGGCGCCCACGCCCCGGGAGCGGAGCTCCTGGGCCGCCCGGGCGACCTCGCCCAGGGTGGCCAGCGGGCGGCCGACCGCCTGGGCGAGCTCCGAGGCGTTCGGCTTGATCAGGTCCGGGCGGGCCCGCAGTGCGGCGGTCAGTGCCGGGCCCGAGGTGTCGACTGCGACCCGGGCGCCGGCCTCGCGGGCGCGGGCGACCAGGTCGGCGTACCACTCGGGCGGCAGGCCGCGCGGGAGGCTGCCGCAGACCGCGATCCAGGCCGGGGCGCCGGCGGCGGTGCGGACGGTCTCCAGCAGGAGGGCGGATTCCTCTTCGGTGAGTTCGGGGCCGGGAGCGTTGATCTTGGTGAGGGTGCCGTCCTGTTCGACGAGCGAGATGTTGGAGCGGGTCTGCCCGGCGACCGTCACCGCGGTGACGTCCACGCCCTGTGCGACCAGCAGTTCGGCGATCAGTGCGCCCGAGGCGCCGCCGAGCGGGAGCACCGCCGTCGTGAGGACTCCGGCGGCGGCCACGGCGCGGGAGACGTTGACCCCTTTGCCTCCGGGGTCGACGCGGTCGCCGGTGGCGCGCAGCACGGCGCCGCGGTCCAGCGAGGGGACCTCGTACGTCCGGTCGAGGGAGGGGTTCGGGGTGACGGTGAGGATCATACGAGCACGACTTCCGTACCTGCGGCCTCGATGGCCGCCAGTTGGGCAGGGGCGAGACCCTGGTCGGTGATCAGGAGGTCCACGTCCGCGAAGGAGCCGAAGCACGCGAAGTGCTCCTGGCCCGCTTTCGAGGAGTCTGCGAGCAGCACCACCCGGCGGGCGGCTCCCATCACGGCCCGCTTGACGGCGGCTTCCGCGAGGTCGGGGGTGGTCAGGCCGTGCGCCGAGAAGCCGTTCGCGGCGAGGAAGGCGACATCGGCACGGATCTCGGCGTAGGCGCGCAGGGCCCATGCGTCGACGGCGGCCCGGGTGCGGTGGCGGACGCGGCCGCCGACGAGGTGGAGGTCGATGCCGGCGTGGTCGGCGAGCCGGGCGGCGACGGGCAGCGCGTGGGTGACGACGGTGAGCGCGATGTCGACGGGGACGGCGGCGGCGAGGCGGGCGACGGTGCTGCCGGCGTCGAGGACGATGCTGCCGCCTTCGGGGAGTTCGGCGACGGCGGCCGCCGCGATGCGGTCCTTTTCGTCGGCGCGGGTGGCTTCGCGCTCGGTGAGGTCGGGTTCGAAGTCCAGGCGGCCGGCCGGGATGGCCCCGCCGTGCACCCGGCGGACCAGGCCGGCCCGGTCCAGGGCCTTGAGGTCTCGGCGTACGGTCTCGGCGGTGACCTGGAAGCGGCCGGCGAGGGAGAGGACGTCGATGCGGCCCGCCTCGCGGGCGAGGCGGAGGATCTCCTGCCGGCGCTCCGGTGCGTACATGGGGGTTCGCGTCCGTTCGGTGTCCGGCTCTGCTCGATGTCCGACTCTGCGCATTACGGCCCACTGTACGCCGATTCACCCCCAAACCAAGACAAACGGGCATGTCCGCCAACAGAAGCGGACATGCCCGTCAGGGGTGGGGCGGGGCGCGATTACCCGGCGGGGACCGCCTCGGGGGCCGTCGGGGTGCCGGCCTGCGTGCCGCCCTCGCGCTGCTCCACCGGGACCGACTTGCGCGGCAGCATGAACATCACCGCGAAGATCACGACCAGCACGGCCACGATCCACCACAGCGCGCTGTGGAAGGCGTCGACGTACGGAGCGCCGAGGATCCTGTCGTCGTCGATCGTCCCGAAGAAGACGACGGAGGTGAGGCCGAGGCCCAGCGCGTTGCCCATCTGCCCGGTGGTGTTGATCAGCCCGGACGCGGATCCGGCATGCTCGGGCGGCACCTGGGACAGCACCGTGTCGGTGAGCGGGGCGACGATCAGCCCCATGCCGATGCCCATGACGACCAGCGGCGCGGCCATCTGCCAGGAGGCGATCTCCATGCCGTAGTGCTGCGCCTCCCAGATGTAGATCAGGATGCCCGCGGCCATGGTGAGCGCACCTGCCTGGAGCACCTTGCGGCCGAAGCGCGGTACGAGCTTCTGGACGGAGAGGCCCGCGGCGGCCGAGACGGCCAGCGAGAAGGGGATGCCGGTGGTGCCGGCCCGCAGGGCGCTCCAGCCGAGGCCCATCTGCATGTACAGCGTCCAGATCAGGAAGAAGATGCCGGTGGCGATGCCGAAGGTCAGCTGGACGGCGATACCGCCCGCGAAGCTCTTGACCTTGAAGAGGGAGAGCTCGACCAGCGGGGAGCCGTCCTTGCGGATCTTGTACTTCTCGTACGCGATGAAGGCGGCGAAGACGAACGGCGCGGCGGCCATGCAGACGAAGCCCCACAGCGGCCAGTCGTTCTCCCGGCCGTGCGTGAGCGGGAAGATCAGCATGACCAGGGCGAGGGTGGCCAGCACCACGCCGACCAGGTCGAGGCGCAGGGCCTTGGGGGCCTTGGACTCGGTGATGAACTTCCGGCCGAGGATCACGCCGGCGATGCCGACGGGCAGGTTGATCAGGAAGATCGGGCGCCATTCGAGGCCGAGGATGTCCGACTCGGTGAGCAGGGCGCCGAGCATCGGGCCGGAGACGGCGCCGAGGCCGACGATCGCGCCGAACATGCCGAAGACCTTGCCGCGCTCGTGCGGCGGGAAGGTGACGTGGATGATCGCCAGCACCTGCGGGACCATCATGGCCGCCATGCCGCCCTGGAGGATGCGGGAGGCGACGAGCATGTCGGGGTTGGCGGCGATGCCGCAGAGCAGCGAGGCGGCGGTGAAGCCGGCGATGCCGATGAGGAAGAGGCGCTTGCGCCCGTAGATGTCACCGAGACGGCCGCCGGTGATCAGGCCGGCGGCGAAGGCGAGCGCATAGCCAGCGGTGATCCACTGGATCGCGCTGGTGGAGGCGCCGAAGTCCGCCCGCATGCCGGGTATCGCGATGTTGACGATCGTGACGTCGACCAGGTCCATGAAGGCCGCGGTCATCACGATGACGAGCGCCAGCCAGCGGCGGCGGTCGGCGGGCGAGCTGGATGCTGCTTCGTCGGGGACGGTGTCGTTCCGCTCTTCTTGTACGGGCCCGTTCTCTCTTTCGGGCGATGTCTTGGACGTCTCGGTGGTCATGGAGAGAAACCTAGACCGGATCTAGGTCAGGTGATGTCCTATTTCACTGGCAATCTGGATTGCATGACGGACACCCCGGCGCGGCTGCTCACCCTGCTCTCCCTGCTCCAGACCCCGCGCGAATGGCCCGGAAGCGAGTTGGCGGAGCGGCTGTCGGTGAGCGCGAGGACGATCCGGCGCGACATCGAGCGGCTGCGGGAGCTGGGGTACCCGGTGGAGGCCACGCTGGGCGCGGTGGGCGGGTACCGGCTGGTGGCGGGGGCCGCGATGCCGCCGCTGCTGCTCGACGACGAGGAGGCCGTGGCGATCGCGGTGGGGCTGCGGGCGGGTGCCGGGCACGCGATCGAGGGGGTGGAGGAGGCCTCCGTACGGGCCCTCGCGAAGCTGGAACAGGTCCTGCCGGGGCGGCTGCGGCACCGGGTGGGGGCGCTGCAGTCGGCCACCATCGCGGTGACCCGCGGCGACGGGCCCAGCATCGACCCGCGGACGCTGACGACCATGGCGGCGGCGGTCGCGGGGCCGGAGCGGCTGCGGTTCGCGTACCGGGCGCGGGACGGCGCCGGGTCGCGGCGGCTGGTGGAGCCGTACCGGCTGGTGAGCACGGGGAGCCGGTGGTACCTGGTGGCGTACGACCTGGACCGGGAGGACTGGCGGACGTTCCGGGTGGACCGGGTGGCGGAGCCGTTCGCGACGGGCGCGCGGTTCGCTCCGCGGGAGCTGCCGATGGACGCGGCGGAGTTCGTACGGCGCGGGCTGCGGGGCGGGGAGACGTACCCGGTGGACATCTCGTTCGCCGCCCCGG
This sequence comes from Streptomyces sp. NPDC097981, assembly GCF_040302565.1. Classification (NCBI taxonomy): domain Bacteria; kingdom Bacillati; phylum Actinomycetota; class Actinomycetes; order Kitasatosporales; family Streptomycetaceae; genus Streptomyces; species Streptomyces sp. NPDC097981. The sequence goes on along the minus strand of NZ_JBEORW010000006.1, from coordinate 137,816 downwards.
CCGATGCCCTGCCGGCCTGGCTCCGCGCCCATGCCGAGCCTTCGGGCGGGGGCTGCCGGGTGCGGTTCTCCAGCGGGGACGCCCCGGAGTGGGTGGCGGCCCGCATGGCCCTGACCGGGGTCCCCTTCACGGTCCACAGCCCGGAATTCCTGGCCGGCGCGGCCCGCGCGCTGGCCGCGCGCCTGACCTCGGCGGCGGCGCCGTAGCGCGGCTCCGCCCGGCCGCGGGGCGGAAGGGAGCCCCCGGCGTCTGGGGGGGGAGAGACGCCGGGGGCTCGTTCAGGGGGGTTTCGCCGCGGGCCGCGTCAGGCCACTGCGTCGAAGCCCGTGTCGCGGGCCATGCGCTTCAGTTCCAGGAGGGCGTGCTTCTCGATCTGGCGGATCCGCTCCCGCGTCAGGCCGTGCTGCTTGCCGACCTCCGTCAGGGTCCGCTCGCGGCCGTCGTCGATGCCGTACCGCATCTTGATGATCGACGCCGTGCGCTGGTCCAGCTTGCCCAGCAGGTCCTCCAGCTCCTCGCTGCGCAGGAGGGACAGGACGGACTGCTCCGGGGAGATCGCGGAGGTGTCCTCAAGGAGGTCGCCGAACTGGGTCTCTCCCTCGTCGTCCACGGACATGTTCAGGCTGACCGGGTCGCGCGCCCAGTCCAGTACGTCGCCCACGCGCTTCTCCGTCGAGTCCAGCTCGGCGGCGATCTCCGCGTGGTCCGGCTCCCGGCCGTTCTCCCGGTTGAACTCCCGCTGGATCCGCCGGATCCGGCCGAGCTCCTCGACCAGGTGGACGGGGAGGCGGATGGTGCGGGACTGGTCGGCGATGGAGCGGGTGATGGCCTGGCGGATCCACCACGTGGCGTACGTGGAGAACTTGAAGCCCTTGGCGTAGTCGAACTTCTCGACGGCGCGCACCAAGCCCGCGTTGCCCTCCTGGATCAGGTCGAGCAGGGGCAGGCCGCTGCGCGGGTAGCGGCGGGCGACGGCCACGACGAGGCGGAGGTTGGAGCGGATGAAGATCTCCTTGGCGCGCTCCCCCTCCGCGGCCAGGGCCTCCAGCTCCTCGCGCGCCGGCATCTCGCCCTCGCGCTCGGTCTCGCCGTCGAGGATCTGCCGGGCGTACACGCCCGCCTCGATGATCTGCGAGAGCTCCACTTCCTTGGCCGCGTCGAGCAGCGGGGTACGCGCGATCTCGTCCAGGTACATGCCGACCAGGTCGCGGTCGGCGATCTCCCCGCCCACAGCACGGGCGCTGCCCCTGGACTGATGACGGGCGACGGCGCGGGTTGCCATGCGTGCTCCCTTGCAATGAGTTAGGTCGCGGTGCGGCTGCTGGGACGCGGCTCTGCGTCCCTGGACACTCTCCCGAGTGCCCGCTTCCGAAGGAAACAACGACTGGAATCGGGACAGAATTCCCACGCCGGTCCCTCTTTTTCGAGATCTTGCAGTATCCTGCCCCGCCACCCCTCGCCCCGGACGGGACGGGATGCCGTAAGAGCTCGAAGAGATGCAGGTCAGGCCCGCATTCGAGGCCGGCTTGGAAGTCTTCGCCGACCTGTCCGGCCACCGCGTCCGTGAGACCGCCGTCACACTCCGCGACACGCGCCGTGGTTGCACCCCTGCCCCTGAAGACGACCCGCGCACGCTTCTGGTTGCCCGGACGGGCGATCGAATGGCGAGATACCCGACAACCAGCCCGATCCGATCCAAACAGGCACCTGCCCGCCCCTCGCAGAGGACGTCACCGGCCCCGTCCGGAAACGCCTGGCCGACGCCTAGCCGAACTGGATCGAGCGCTTCGAGAGACCCATCCAGAAGCCCGTCACCGGTTCGCGGCGGGCGGTGAGGTCGCCCGTGGCGTCCGCGGCGCCCAGGGTGACGAAGAGCGGGGCGAAGTGCTCCGTACGGGGGTGGGCGAGGCGGCCGGACGGTGACTTCGCCTCGAAGTCGAGCAGGGCGTCCACATCGCCGGAGGCGAGTGCCTCATGGCCCCAGGCGTCGAATTCGGCGGACCAGGCGGGGACGCCCCGGTGGCGCAGCGCGGCCAGGTTGTGGGTGAAGAAGCCGCTGCCGACGATCAGTACGCCCTCGTCGCGCAGGGGCGCCAGCTTGCGGCCGATGTCCATCAGGCGACGCGGGTCCAGCGTCGGCATGGAGATCTGGAGGACCGGTACGTCGGCCTCGGGGAACATCTCCACGAGCGGGACGTAGGCGCCGTGGTCGAGGCCGCGGTCCGGGATGTCCTGGACGGGGGTTCCGGGGGCCTGGAGGAGCGCCCGTACGGAGGCGGCGAGCGCGGGGGCGCCCGGGGCGTCGTAGCGGACCCGGTAGTAGTGCTCCGGGAAGCCCCAGAAGTCGTGGACCAGGGGGACCTGCCCCGTGGCGCCGAGGGCGAGCGGGGCCTCCTCCCAGTGCGCGGAGACCATCAGGATCGCCCGGGGACGGGGCAGCGCGGCGGACCAGGCGGCCAGTTCCCCGGGCCAGACGGGGTCGTCGGCGAGCGGCGGGGCGCCGTGGCTCAGGTAGAGCGCCGGCATGCGGGCCGGGTCCCGGGCAGGGGTCGGGGTGGTGGTCACGGCGGGCTCCTCGTTCGTCGGTACGGGGCCGGACACACGACGGACCCCGCGTCGTTCAAATTTGAACGATGCGGGGTCGTCAGTCATTCCCGGGGTTTCCCGAGCCGCGTCAGTGGGCCATCACCGGGACCTTCACCTCGGCGTGCGCGTCCGCGCCGCCACCGGAGGCCACCGGGCCGCCGGAGCCCGGGCGGCCCGTGGTGATCAGCGTCAGGGCGATGGTCGCGCTGGCGGCGAGGATGCCGACCGCCCACCAGATGGCGGTGGAGTAGCCCTCCACCATGGCCTGGGCCTGGACCAGCTTCGCCGCCGGGCCGCCCGCCGCGGCCGCGGCCGCGTGGTCGGTCAGGTACGCGGTGGTCGCCGAAGCGGCGATCGTGTTCAGCAGGGCGGTGCCGATCGCACCGCCCACCTGCTGCGAGGTGTTGACCATGGCGGACGCGACACCCGCGTCGGCCGGGTTCACCCCGTGCGTGGCCAGCGACATGGCCGGCATGAACGCCGTGCCCATGCCCAGGCCGAGCAGCAGCTGCGCCGGCAGGATCAGCGCCGGGTACGAGGACCCGACCTCAAGCCGGGTCAGCATCAGCATGCCGGTGGCGGCGAGCAGGAAACCCGGACCCATCAGCAGCCGGGGCGCGACCCGGGTCATCAGGCGGGCGCCGATCTGCGTGGAGCCTGTGATCATGCCCGCGATCATCGGCAGGAAGGCGAAGCCGGTCTTGACCGGCGAGAAGCCCTTCACGACCTGGAGGTAGTACGTCAGGAAGAGGAACAGGCCGAACATCGCGATGACGGCCAGGCCCAGGGAGAGGTACACACCGCCGCGGTTGCGCTCCAGCAGGACGCGCAGCGGCAGCAGCGGGGACTTCACCCGGGACTCGACGAACACGAAGGCCGCGAGCAGCGCCGCGGAGGCGATGAACATGGCCACGGTCACGGCGTCCGACCAGCCCGCGGACTCGGCCCGGGTGAAGCCGTAGACCAGCGCGACGAGACCGAGCGTGGACAGGACCACGCCGGGGATGTCGAGCGGGGCGCGGTTGCGGCCGCCGGCCGGCTCGCGGACGACCACCCAGGCACCCACGGCCGCGACGATCGCGAACGGGATGTTGACGAAGAAGGTCCAGCGCCAGTTGAGGTACTCGGTGAGGAAGCCGCCGAGGATCAGGCCGACGGCGCCACCGCCACCGGCGATCGCACCGTAGATGCCGAAGGCCTTGGCGCGCTCCTTGGCGTCGGTGAACATGACGGCCAGCAGGGACAGGGCAGCCGGCGCGAGCAGTGCGCCGAAGGCGCCCTGGAGCGCGCGGGCACCCAGCATCATCGTCTGGCCGGTGGCGGAGCCGCCGAGCGCGGAGGCCAGGGCGAAGCCGATCAGGCCGGTGATGAAGGCGTTCCTGCGGCCCCACTTGTCGGCGATGCGGCCGCCGAAGAGGAGCAGACCGCCGAAGGCCAGCGCGTACGCGGTGATGACCCACTGGCGGTTGCCGTCGGAGATCCCGAGGTCGGTCTGGGCGGACGGGAGGGCGATGTTCACGATCGTCGCGTCAAGGACGACCATCAGCTGCGCCAGGGCTATGAAGACGAGTGCCTTCCAGCGGCTGGCGTCGGCAGCCGGCGCGGGATTCGCGGCTGTTTTCGGCATGGGGGTATCCACTTCACTGTGCGGAATGACTGAAAAAGGGTGCTTAAGGGGGGTTTGTGACGCTAACGGGCGCAACTCGGGGCGTCACACGGTTTTCTGCCTCAGGTCCTCAAGGGTGGCCGCCGAGCCCGGCAGCTCGGAGCGGGCCGGCGCCCGCAACCCGTCCAGGAACAGCTGGAGATGGCGGTGGACGAACCCGTCCACGGCCTGACAGGTGATGCCCGGCAGGGGCCTGCTGAGCTGGGAAAGCGCGATCATCAGGTCGCCCGCGCCGACGTCCGAGCGGATCAGCCCGGCCTCCTGGCCGGCCACCACCAAGGTCTCGACGGCCTTCGCCAAGGCCTCCCGGGCGGCGATGAGTTCGGGGTGCTCGTGGTCGAAGTCCCCGGCGAGCATGGGGCACAGGGCGCCGATCCGCTCGTCCGCCGCGGCGTGCGTGAAGCGGCACAGCGCGACGAAGGCGTCGGGCTCTTCGGCGAGGGAGTCCTCGGCCTGGGCCGTGACCCGGTCCATGACGAAGAGCACGACGTGGTGGACCAGCGCGCCCCGGTCGGGGAAGTGCCGGTAGAGCGTGGCATTGCCGACGCCCGCCCGGCGGGCCACCTCGTCGAACGGTGCGCCCGATCCCTGCTCCACGAGGACCTCGCGCGCCGCCACCAGGATCCGCTCGCGGTTGCGCACGGCGTCCGCGCGCGCCCGCGGGACCCGTACGGGCTCCGCCGGCGACGGGTCCACGGCAGCCTCCGGGGCGGACGCGGCCGCCGCGAGGGTGGTGGAGCGCTTCATTCGAGGCCTCCCTGGGCCTGGGACTCGTACCCGCGCCCCTCAAACGGGGAGCCGGTCCCCGCTTTGCGGGACTCCCGTACAAACGGGGATTGCATCCCCGGTTATTTCACTCCCCCGTGTGACCCGGCTCACACCGCGGTTCCCGTTCGGACGCACCCGGCGCGCGGGCGCGCCGCAGCCGACGGAGGGTGATCGCACAGAGTGCAGTCCGGGCCCGGCCGGCTGCCGCGGACCCGAAGGCGATCTCCATGCCGCAGACCCGCCACCGGATACGCACACGCCGCGCCGGCGCCTACATCGGCCTCACCGTGCTGGCCCTCGGCATCACGGCCACCGCGAGCACCGGGATCTCCGGCCGCAGCCACTCCGCGTCCGGGCCCGTGGCCACGAGCGCCGAGTCCGCGCTGGCACCCTGCCGGATCAGCGGCGCGATGGGCGTACAGATGTCCGAGGGCCTGCCGACCCCGCCCGGGTACTCCCGCTCGACCGGCGAGGTCCGGGCTCTGAACCTGATGATCGACTTCCCGGACGCCAAGGGCGAGGGCAACGCGCTGGACCGGCTCGCGGAGTTCTTCCCCCAGACCTCCGACTGGTTCCGCACCAGCTCCTACGGCCGGCTCAGCTATCGGGCCGAGGCGCCGATAAGGAGCTGGCTGCGGATGCCGATGCCGTTCGCCGCGTACGGGATCGAGCGCGGATCGGCGTACGAGCCGGGCTACCGGCAGCTCGTCGAGCACATCGCGAAGGCCGCCGACGCCGAGGTGGACTTCAGCCGCTACGACCTCGTCAACATCCTGGTCACACCGAACGCCGGACCGTCCGCCCTGGACACCGTGCTCTCGGTGACCTTCTCCGGCAACGCCGAGGCCCCGATGGCCGACGGCGTGCCCCTCGCCAACACGTCCTTCGTCTACAGCCGCCAGGACGACGGTTCGGGCTCCTACCGGGAGACCGGCTACCGGGTGCTCCCCCACGAGAACGGGCACGTCTTCGGACTGCCCGACCTGTACACCTCCGACGGCGGGGGCGCGGTCGGGCACTGGGACATCATGAGCGAGGACTGGGGAGCCAACAACGACCTGCTGGGCTGGCACAAGTGGAAGCTGGGCTGGCTCGACAGCTCGCAGATCAGCTGCGCATCGAAATCCGGCGTCAGCGACCACACCCTGACCCCGCTGGCGGTGGAGGGCGGCACGAAGCTGGCCTTCGTACCGCTGTCGGAGGCCGCCGGATACGCCGTGGAGGTGCGCACCCGGGCCGGGAACGACGAGTCCGTCTGCAAACCCGGCGTACTGATCTACAAGGTGGACTCCCAGGTGGACACCGGGCTCGGGCCCGTCACCGTCTCCGACAGCGCGAGCGGCAGCGGCGGCTGCACCCGGCGGCCCAACGTCCACGGGGAGCTGTCGGACGCGCCGTTCCGGACGGGCGAGACATTCACCGACGAGAAGGCCGGCATCAGCATCTCGGTGGTGGGCGAGCTGCGCAACGGCAGCTTCCAGATCCGGGTCACCCGCCCCTGAGTCACGCACGGCACCGATCGACCTCACACCTCACACCCGACACCCGACACCCGACACCAAGGAGATCCGCGATGACCGGCACCCCCGAGGAGCGCCTGGCCGCGGTCGGGCTCACGCTGCCGCCGACCCCCGCTCCGCTGGCCGCGTACGTACCCGCCGTGGTCAACGGGCACCACGTGTACACCTCCGGTCAGCTGCCGCTGGTCGACGGCGCGCTCCCGCTGACCGGCAAGGTCGGCGCCGAGGTCACCGAGGAGCAGGCGAAGGGGCTGGCCCGGCAGTGCGCGCTGAACGCGCTCGCCGCGATCGCGTCGGTCGCCGGGGACCTGTCCGCCGTCAAACGCGTGGTCAAGGTGGTCGGCTTCGTGGCCAGCGATCCGCGGTTCACCGGCCAGCCGGCCGTGGTCAACGGGGCCAGCGAGCTGTTCGGCACCGCCTTCGGCGACGCGGGCATCCACGTCCGCAGCGCGGTGGGCGTGGCGGCGCTGCCGCTGGACGCGCCCGTCGAGTTGGAGGTCCTCGTGGAGCTGCACACCCCGATGGGTGTCTGAGGTGCCGTAGGCCGCTCGGCAGCTAGGCAGCTCAGCCGCGCAGCGGGCCGCCGCCGCCCCGGTACTCGTCCCAGGTCCAGAGGAGCTGGCGGCGGGCGAGGACGCCGACGGCGTGCCGGCGGTACCGGGCCGTGCCGCGGACGTCGTCGATCGGGTTGCAGGCCGCGGCCGCGAGATCCCCGAACTGCTTCGCGATCGACGGGGTGAGGGCCTTGCGGGACTCCCAGAACCCGCCCTCGTCGAGGACCGCGGCCAGGAACTCCTCGGCCGTCTTCGCCCGGATCGGCGTGGGCGCCGCCGAGCCGATGCCCGTACGGACGGTCCGGGTCGCCGGGTGCAGGGCCAGACCGAACGCGCAGACGGCGATGACCATGGCGTTGCGGGTGCCGACTTTGGAGAACTGCTGGGGCCCGTCCGCCCTGGCGATGTGGACGGCCTTGATCAGCTCGTCGGGGGCGAGGGCGTTGCGCTTGACCCCGGTGTAGAACGCGTCGATCGGGATCAGCCGGGAGCCCCGCACGGACTCCACCTCGACCTGCGCGCCGGCGGCGAGCAGCGCCGGGTGCGCATCACCCGCCGGGGACGCCGTGCCGAGGTTGCCGCCGACGCTGCCGCGGTTGCGGATCTGAGGGGAGGCGACGGTGTGCGAGGCGAGGGCCAGGCCCGGGAGCTCCGTCCGCAGATGCTCGATGATCTGCGTGTACGGCACGGACGCGCCGAGCAGGACGATGTCCTCGCCGGTCTCCCATTCCCGCAGCAGCCCGATGCGGTTCAGGTCCATGAGGTACTCCGGCCGGCGGTGGTCGAAGTTGATCTCGACCATCAGGTCGGTACCGCCGGCGATGGGCACGGCGGTGGGGTGCTCGGCCTTGGCCGCGAGCGCCTCCTCCCAGCCTGCGGGGCGAAGGAAGTCCATGGGTGTCCCATCGACCGGGGTGTTCGACCTCAAACCGAATCAGCCGAAATTCCCCCGGTCCTCGCGATCGATCCTTCGGCGGTGGCCGGCGCCTCTCGTGCAGGTGCAGGTGCACGTCACGGCCGGCCACGGTCTCCGCGTCCGGCACCCGGTCGCCAGCCTTCGCATCGCCGCAGGTCAGTGAGGCAATGTCAGTTCCGAAGAGCCGCAATGCCTTATGGGGGCGCATCCGTGCAACACGATCCGCTAGGCTGTCGGTGGCCAGTTGGCTACTGGGCGCATGCCGGGGACATGTCTGTCAGGACATCCCACCCGGCACACGTACTTGCCGGCTGACCAGGGCGTTTGACATGCCGAGGGTGGCGGACCCCACTGGGGTTTTCTCCACGGCTACCGTCAAGACCCGCCCCGCCTTCGTAGCTCAGGGGATAGAGCACCGCTCTCCTAAAGCGGGTGTCGCAGGTTCGAATCCTGCCGGGGGCACTGTGCGTCGGCCCCGGACCTCTCGGTCCGGGGCCGTTCGCGTGTGCGGTGCCGTGTTGTCGTGGGACGCGGTGGCTGAAACTGCCGGCCGGGGTCCGGGGCGGTGCCACAGACGTACGAAAGCCCTCCCGGCCGGAACCGGAAGGGCTGCTTCGAACCGTGGGGTGCGGATCGCGGGATCAGCTCAGGCCTCTGCTGCGTTCACCGATGCGGTCACCCTGCGGAGTGCCGGCCCGCTTGAGGGCCGCCTTCGTGTGCAGTCCGCCCTTGACCTTGCTCCGCACCGGTCCACTGAAGCCGTGGCCTGCCGAGCGCGGCGGCCGATCCGGCTCCTGCATCTGGAAGGCCTCTCGGAAGTCCTGCTTCTGCTGCTCTTTGCTCATCCCGTCGTCAACTCCCTCGGGAAGCACCCAATCGGACTATTGGGATCCTATGCAGATATACGGAGCAACGCACCCGGACCGCACGTAAAAAAACTCCCGATCAAGGACGCGGCGGAGCCGGACGCTCCGGCGGCCCCACCACCGAGCGGATCAGCTCCTCCGGGCACGGCGTCCCCCGCGGCAGCTGGTACTTCGCCGCCACGCGGTACACCCCCGGGCGCGGTGCCAGCAGCTCCGTCCACACATCGCCCGCACGGTCCGGGACCGCCTTGAACAGGCACCCGGCCGTGTTCGCGTACTCCTTCGGCAGCCCGCCCGAGCCCGAGCCCCTGCCCCCGCCGCGCGCCTTCGACGCGAACGTCTCCTGCGGCGGCAGGACCGCCTTGCCCGACCCGTCCACGAGCCCCAGCCACGGCGAGTGCGGGATCCGCACGAGGACCCGCCCGGCCGCCTTCACGTCGACGACCAGCTGGTCCGCGCCCGCCCGCACCACCGTGGCCTGCCCGGACACCAGGTCCATCGGCCCGTCGACCTTGAACAGCCTCCAGTTCGCGTCGCCCCACACCTGCTGGAGGTACGGGAGCCCCTCGCGCACGAGCTTCGCCTCGTCCTCCCCACCCGAATCGGGTTTGTCGGCCGGCAGCACCACGTAGTGCACGGCCCAGCGGTCCAGCCACTCCCGGTAGCTGTCGGCCGTGAGGGTGTCGTCGTAGAAAAGGGGGTTCCGCTCCAGGTCCGCCTGCCGGTTCCAGCCGCGCGCGAGGTTCACGTACGCGGGGAAGGCCGAGGACTCGCGGTGGCTGCTGGCCGGGACCACCTCGACCCGGCCGCGCTCGGCGCCCGCCTTCTGCAGCTGGTCGACCAGCGGGGCCAGCTCCCGGTTCCAGGCGGCCACCGGGGTGGTGCGGACGATGTCCGTGATGCTGTTGACGGTGATCCAGATGTTGATCCCGACGAACGCGAACAGCACCGCGTACCAGTGCCGGGTGCGCGGGACCGCGTACGGGAGGGCCGCGAGCAGCACGGCCCCGCCGAACAGCATGACCAGCCGGGTCACGTTCGAGCCGACCTGTGAGTCGATCGCCCAGGTCAGGAACACCCCGAGGACGTACACCGCCGAGGCGATCCGGACCGTCTTCCACCGCTTCGGTACGAGGAACAGCACCGCCAGTCCGAAGACGAACGGCAGCCACGCCGAGCCCAGCTTCATCGGCTGCGTCCCGGAGAACGGGAACAGCCAGGCCGACAGCCCGACCACCGCCACCGGGGCCAGACCGAGCGCGAACGCACCCGGGCGCCGCCCGCTGAGGAACAGCGCGGCCGCGATCACCCCGAGGAACAGTCCGGCGACCGGGCTGGAGGCGGTCGCGAGCGCGGCGAGCGGCGCCGCGACCACGGCCTTGGCCCAGCGCCGCTCCGCCCACTTGCGTGGCCAGCAGAAGACGGCGGCGACCGCGCCGAGCGCGAACATCGCGCCGAGCCCGAAGGTGACCCGGCCGGACAGGGCGTTGCAGAGCAGCCCGTACACCCCGGCCAGGGCCGGCCACAGCGGCTCGCGGACGGCGGCGCGGCTGCGGGTCAGGATCAGCGCGAGCAGCCCGGCCGAGACCGTTCCGGCGGCCATCATCGTGGTCCGCACGCCGATCATGTACATCACGTACGGGGACACCACGCTGTACGAGACGGGGTGCATGCCGCCGTACCAGGCGAGGTTGTACGCGGAGTCCGGATGGCGGCCCACGAACTCGGCCCAGGCGTCCTGCGCGGCCAGGTCGCCGCCGCTGTTGGCGAAGCTGAAGAACCAGACCACGTGCAGCACCGCGGCCAGGGCGGTGGCAACGGCCACCGGGTGCCGGCGGGCCCGGCCGAGGACGCGGGCCCCTATGCCACCGGGCCCGGCAGCGGGCACGTCGGGCGCATCGGACGCACCGGATCCGCCGGTGGCTGCCGATGCACTCCGGCCCTGGCTCTGCTGCTCAGCGGTGGTCACTGCCGTACTCCCCGGACTCCCCGGCACATGGGTCGAACATCTGTGTCCGTCTGTGTCCCGTTCCCGGGTCCCTAGACGCGCGACGGCGCCCCGGGGTTGCCCGGGGCGCCGGAATCACACGGTCACCTCACCGTCACCGGTGATCAGCCGACACGGGTCAGTTTGCTGCCGATGCCCGGCGCCACGAGATCACTCTGCAGCGCCACCGGCACCTTCACCTGGCTGGCCCCTTCGCCGACGGTCAGCACGCCGACCTCGGTGCCCGCCTTGGCGGACTGCGGGAGCTTGCCGTCCCCGCTGCGCAGCTTGACGCTGACGGTGAGCGACGGCCAGCCGACCGCCTCGACGTCGGCGGTGGCGATGACCGGGGTGTGGCCGTCGAGGCCGTCGTCCACGTACCCGACGACCTCGCCCTTCTTCACCACGACCGCGTTCGTCAGCATCTTCTGCGTGGCCAGCATGATGTTCTTGCTGTGCCCGATCGCGGTGTCGAGGATCGGCACACCGTGCTGGCTGAGAACCGCGCCGACCATCAGCTGGTTGGTCTTGCCGACCTTCTTCTCCGCGGCGAAGAGCAGGTTGCCGCCCGCCTTCGTGGTGGAGCCGGTCTTGATGCCGAGGGCGCCGTTGCCGGGGATCAGGTGGTTCCAGTTCGGCCAGGCCTTGCCGTAGGGGTCGACCCAGGACGGCAGCTTCGTGATCGCGATCAGCTCGGGCATCTCCACGACCTTCAGGCCGAGCTTGACCTGGTCCTCGGCGGTGCTGACCGTCGTCGCGTCCAGACCCGAGGGGTCCGTGTACGTCGTGTTGGTCATGCCGAGTTCCTTGGCGGTGTCGTTCATCTTCTTGACGAACGCGTCCTGGTCGCCACCGGTGTCCCAGCGGGCCAGCAGTCGCGCGACGTTGTTGGCCGACGGGATCATTATCGCGGCGAGGGCGTCGTACTCGGAGAGCTTGTCGCCCTCCTTCAGCGTGTTGACGGTCGACTCGTTCTCGACGTCCTTCTTGCCGTCGTCGACCGCGGCCCTGTCGATGTCGATCATCTGACCCTTTTCACCCTTCTTCATCGGGTGGTTCTTCAGGATCACGTACGCCGTCATCGTCTTGGCGACGCTGCCGATGGGCACCGACTTCTGCTCGCCGAACGTGCCGACGGTGCCGAGGCCGGCCGCCGCCATGGCCGCCTGGCCCTCCTTCGGCCAGGGCAGGGTCGGGTTGCCGCCGTCGAAGGCGTACGAGGCCTTCGCGGTCATCTTCAGCTTCGGCTCGGGCAGCGGGCGCACGAGCTGGATGACGGCGAGGATGATCGCGAGCAGGACGACGAGCGGCGCGTAGATCTTGAACCGCCGCATGGCCGTGCGCAGGGGGCTCGGCGGCGGGGGCGGGTTGTTGGTGAGGTCCGCGAGCATGTCGAGCGGCGGCTTGGGCGGCAGCGGCTGCTGCGTGGTCCGCTCGGTCCGCTCGGGGACGGGCGTCGCCGGCGCCTGCGCGGCCCGAGCCGGGGCGGGGGCCGCGGTGGTGGCCGGGGCCGCGGTGGTGGCCGGGGCCGCGGTGGTGGCCGAGGCCGCGGTGGTGGCCGGGGCCGCGGTGGTGGCCGAGGCCGCGGTGGTGGCCGAGGCCGCGGTGGTGGCCGAGGCCGCGGGCTTCGCCGCGGGCTGGTCGCCCTTGCGCAGCGGCACGAACGTGCTGCCCCGCTCCCCGCCGACCGCCTTCGGCGGCACGGGCCGCGAGGCCGCGGGCCTCTCCGGAGCCGGGGCGGGGGCGGGGGCCTTCGCCTTCTCCGGAGTCTTCGCGTCCGGCTTCGCGTCCGGCTTGGCATCCGGCTTCACCGCGGGCTTCACGGCCCGGAAGACGGCGGTGCGCTCGCTGTCGCCCGCCTCCTCGGCGGGCTTCCCGGCAGCAGTCGGGGCGGCCTTCGGGCCACCCGAAGCGGAATCCGGCTTGGCGGAGCCCGGCTTCACCGCACGGAACACGGCGGTGCGTTCGCCGTCCGCCTGCTCGTCGGAAGCCTTGCCCGCGGCGGGAGCCTTCGCGTCGCCCGGCGCGGCATCCAGCTTCGGAGCCCGGAAGACGGCGGTGCGCTCGCTGTCCGCGGCATCCGCCGCGGCCGTGTCCTTGGCTGCACCCGAACCGGAACCACCGGCAGCGCTCAGGCCTGCGCTCGGGGCGCTGTCGGCCGGCTTCGCGGCGGCGGAGGCCGCACCCGGCTTCACCGCACGGAACACCGCGGTGCGCTCGCCGTACGCCGGCTTCTCGGCCGCACCATCGGCAGCGGACGACGCGGTACCGGCACCGCCCTTGGCGGGACCGGACCCGCCCGAGTCCGACTTCGGCGCCCGGAAGACCGCCGTACGCTCGCTGTCCTCCGACGCACCGCCCCGCACGGAAGCGGAACCCGAACCCGGCTTCGCGGCCGACGGCTCGGCAGCGTCCGGCTTCACAGCGTCCGACGACGCGGCGCCCGCACCGCCCTTGGCCGGACCGGACCCGCCCGAGTCCGACTTCGGCGCCCGGAAGACCGCCGTACGCTCGCTGTCCTCCGACGCACCGCCCCGCACGGAAGCGGAACCCGAA